>JAYWEH010000432.1:0-3852 GCA_043780025.1 Deltaproteobacteria bacterium | reverse complement strand
GCGCGCTCGAAGACTCGCTCGAGCTCACCCATCTGAAATCCCAGCTGGACCACCTGTCCATGAAGGCCATGGGGGAGACCAAGAGCGGGGCGCGCGTGAACTCCCTCACGAGCCACGCTGGGGAGGAAAACGGTACACCTCCGCGCTCGGTCATCTTCAAGGAGGGCAAGACGCGAAAGCTGGTCGAAGAACGCGACAGCATCATCCGCTGGGAGGAGCTCATGCCCGGCCTCGCCCCGCAGATCTATTCGTTCCACGACGGCGGGGAGGACGGGGCCATCCTTTTCGAGTACCTGCCCGGCAGCACCTTCGAATCTGTGCTGCTCGAGAAGCCGTGGAAGGAAGTAACCCGGGCTCTCGATAGCATCCAGAGAAAGCTCGTCGAGGTGTGGGACCGCACCCACGCCAAACAGCAGGTGGCCCCGCGCTTCCTTCAGCAGCTATCGGCGCGTTTCGATGACGTGGTCGCGGTACACCCCGAGTTTCGCCAGGGCGACGCCCGGATCGGTCAGAAGCACGTGGCATCGTTCACCAGCCTGGTGGAGCGGTTACTCGAATACGATGCGTCGCTCGCGGCGCCCTTCTCCGTATTCATCCACGGCGACTTCAACGTGGACAACGTGATCTACGACCCCGCGGGCGATTCCGTGCGCTTCATCGATCTACATCGCTCACGCATGATGGACTACGTCCAGGATGTGTCCGTTTTCCTGGTGTCGCATTTCCGCCTGCAATTTCTGGAGCTGCCGGTGCGCTCCCGCATCAACTCGACGATTCTGAGCTTCTACGATTTTGCTCGAAAATACGCCGCCAGGATCGGTGACACGTCTTTTCAGCAGCGCCTGGCGCTCGGCGTGGCACGTTCGCTCGCCACGTCGACGCGCTTCATCCTCGATCCCGAGCTTGCCCGGAGCATGTTTCTGCGCAGCCGTTACATCCTGGAGCGCATCGCCGACCTGCACGCGCGCGGCTCCACCCGGGACTTCCAGCTGGCGCGAGAGGTGCTCGTTGACTAACGAGCGGCCGCACATCGGAGTCGTCGGCGTTCCGGGGGGCTGGTCATCCGAATCCCTCGTGAACGCGGTGAAGGAACTGACCGGGTATCGCACGCTCATCGACATGGACAGCTGCGTCGCCGACCTCGGGCGCGGACGAGTGACCCATGGGGATATCGACCTGTCCAGGCTCGACGGCATCATCATCAAGAAGGTGGGCGCCACCTACGGCCGCGACATGCTCGACCGCCTGGAGCTCTTACGCTACCTCGCGGAGCGCGGCGTCCCCGTCTTCTCGAAGCCGGCAAGCATCCTTCGCCTGCTCAATCGCCTGAGCTGCACCATCACACTGGCAAGGGGAGGAATTCCAATTCCACCGACGACCATCACCGAAAACCTCTCCCATGCGGCGGCGGCTGTGCGGACGTACGGAGCAGCAGTGCTCAAGCCGCTCTACTCCACCAAGGCCAAAGGCATGGAGCTCGTCGCCTCGACCGATGCAGCGCTGCTCGACCGGCTTTCGGCATTTCAGAAGGCGGGCAACCCCGTCCTGTACGTTCAGAAGCGACTCGAGATCCCCGACCGCGACCTTGGCGTCGTATTCCTGGGCGGCGCGCACGTCGGCACGTACGCCCGCGTCAAGAAGCCCGGGTCCTGGAACACAACGACGCGCGACGGTGGGCGCTACGAAGCGCATGAGGCTTCCGATGCCGTGATCGCATTGGCCCACCGCGCGCAAGCCCTGTTCGATCTCGACCTGACCAGCGTCGACGTGGTCGAAACCGACGCAGGGCCGATGGTGTTCGAGGTCTCCGCGTTCGGCGGCTTCAGTGGCAGCCAAGAGGGGTTGAAGCTCGACCTGGCGCGACGCTACGCGAGTTATGTCGTGGAGCGCGTTCGCACATGAGCGGTTCCATCGATCGCCTGGCGCACGATCTCGAGTTGCTTCATCCACTGTCGGAGCGCGTGCAACTCGAGATCGGTGCTCTGTCCGTGGTCGTCCGCTCCAATTCGCGCGCCCTCGCCGACGCGCTGCTGAGCTATTTTGGTTTGGGCGCCGTCGGACCCGCGCACCACGCCGACATCGAGATCAGCGCAATCGTCGCGCCGACACCCAATTTCCGTCTAGAATTCCGCGAGTGGCCGCGGGACGCCGGCAAACGCGGGTACAAGGAAATCTTCGCCGACGGGGACGACGGGCGGGTCGTGCTGAAGGTGCGCACCGGAATGCAATTCCTGATGGGGAAAACGCGCCTGGTGGCGATTGGGCCTTGCACCGAGAACGTCAACCAAATCGTCAACTTTATCATCTCCCAATCCATTTCGCGGCTGATCCATCAGGGCTGGGTGCCCTGTCACGCGGCCGGCGTCAGCTACGTGCCCGGCGCGGGTGCTGCGCTTCGTGGGCTCGGTATCGCGGCCCGCGCCGGTGCGGGCAAGTCGACCCTGGCGATGCACCTCATGGGCACCGGGCTCTCCTTCACCAGCAATGATCGACTGTTGCTCCGAAGCGGCACGACCGGCGCGGAGATGGCGGGTGTGCCCAAGATGCCACGGGTCAACCCCGGAACGTTGCTCAACGATCCGAACCTCGCCGGCATATTGCCGGAACAACGAGCGAGCGAGCTCGCCCAACTAGCCGAAAGTGAGCTCTGGGACCTCGACGAGAAGTACGACGTATTCATCGAAGAGGTGTTCGGGCCCGGGCGCTCGGAATACCGCGCGCCGCTCACGGCGCTGATAATCCTGAACTGGACGCGTACCGAAAAGTCCGAGGCTCGTTTTGAGCCGGTGACGCTGGCCGAGCGAAGTGACCTGCTCGAATGCGTGATGAAGTCGCTGGGTGTCTTTCACCGCAACCGCGACGGGCTCCACACGGCGGAATCGAGCCGGCCCGACGCGCGAGACTACCTCGACGCGCTCGCCGGCGTGCCGGTGTTCGAGGCGACGGGGCGCCCCAACTTCGCGCGGGCCGTGTCGTTCTGCCGCCTGCTGCTCGAGAACGGGGCGCGATGATTTCCTTACGAGCCACGCGACCCGCGGAGAGCCCGCAGAGTCGAGGAGCAAAATGGCAGCCGACGAGTTCAAGCATGAGTCCCTACAGGACCCCAAATCCATCGGACAGTATCTCGAGGCCCTGATCGAAGGTCTCGAGTCAGGCCGCGTCGAACTGAGCGACGACAATGGCCAGGTGGTGTTGCACCCAACGGGGTTGCTCGGTTTGGAGTTACGAGCCCGGCGGCGCGGTAATCGATCGAAGCTGCAGCTCAAACTCTCCTGGACGGAGGACCAGAACAAAGCCCGCCCCGAATCCTTGAAGGTCAAGTCGGAGCCTCTCACCTGACTCACGTGCCGTCGGGGCGCGCCGGGGGGCCAATTTTTTTGGTGTCACGCGTTTTGGACTTGCGGCCGCCGTGGCTTCGGGCACGATTCATTCGAAGATATCTCCTGTGTTGGAACAGCTGGGCCACCCCGCCCTCAGAGGAGCGGGTGAGTCTCGGAGGGCCAAAACCTCTGAGTACGGGTCCGCTGAGGATAGGAGTCGAAACGGGCGCAAAAACTGCGTGTCTCGCGGTGCAAAGTCTGCGCCATTCGGGCTCAGGTCCGCGGGGAATCCAGGAATTTGTTCCTAAATTTCGTGTCGATCGCTCACGGTGTATTCGGCCGAGCGCTGGCACAACCTGTGCTTAAGTTTGGGACGGCCCTTCGCCTCCGCCCAAGAGCGGGTGGATTGGTGGGGAGGAGGTTTCGAATGCGCGTGGTCCTTCTAGTGCGTCGTTTCTTTGGAATCGACGCCAACATAGAAGAGGGAGCCGGTTCCGATTGGCGGCGAACGCGGGCATTTCGATGCTCTCGC
>JAYWEH010000431.1:0-9158 GCA_043780025.1 Deltaproteobacteria bacterium | reverse complement strand
TCGACCGGTTTCACCAACCCCGCGTTCGCTCATCATCCGATGGGAGGTCGCATCCCGGTGACGTTCATGGAGGGTCTGCTATCGGGGCTAGCGCATCCAATGATCGGGCCCGATCATTTGCTGGTGATTATCGCCGTGGGGCTGCTCGCCGTGGGGCTGTCGCAAGGCGCGTGGTTGGCAGGGTCCTTCGTCGGCGCGACACTGCTCGGTACCGGGCTGCACCTGGCACGGCTCGATATCCCGGCCACGGAAGTGCTCATCGCTGGCACGGTCGTCTTGTTTGGCACACTCGTATTCTTCTCCCGCTCGGCAGGGCGCAGCATCGGACTCAGCAGCCTGGCCCCGATCGCGGTCTGCGCGGGCGTGCTGCATGGTTACGCTTACGGTGAGGCCATCGTGGGTGCAGGCGCCTCGCCGCTCGTTGCGTACCTGCTCGGCTTCTGCGCGATTCAGGCCGTGCTGGTCCTGGGGGTTCGGTACCTCGCGCGCTGGATCGCCACAAAGGGTATTGCCATGGCTCGCGTTAACGCGATCTCGGGTACGGCCGTCTCGATTCTGGGCGCAGCCCTCGTAATCGTGGCGCTCAACGGCTAGCGAGCGCTGCTCCGAAGGCGAAGAATAGTTCTCCTGTTCGTTGACGATGTGCAGCTCGAAGAGCTCGCGCTCGGGCGCTATCGTGGACACGAGCACGGCTGCTGTCCTCCGCCCGAGCCGTGCATCACGAGCGCGGCCCCCCCCCCGTGCGCGCATGTGGGGCGTGCGCGCGCGTTTCTGCTCACGTGTGGCGGCGGCGAACTCTACGATCGGAGCCTTCCGCGGAGCATCCGTTTGAGTCGCATGTGGCGCCTTCCGACTGAAATTTAGGCGCCGGATGCCGTGCCGGAGAGGCCTCGAGTTGCCGTGGCCGCGAAAGAACCATCCGCCCGCGTTCTCTGGCTGGGGTGGGCCTCGTGGTGGGCCAAGTTAGCTGGCACCTCGACGGTCTGTTCACGCCTCATCATCGGGGCGGTTTGAATTCCCGCGCCCAGCGTGTACCACCCTTGGCTCGATCGATGCTGCCGCTGACGTTCCCCGGTGTCGCGTACGGGCGGTGAGTTCACCACCCGGAAGCGCGTCCCCGCCAAAAAAGCACGCGGCTCTGGGCTGCGGTCGACCGATGCTTGACGCAAAGAATCGGCCGCACAAGAGTCCGCACCTTCCCATTAAGCCCTACGGTTTCGGTCCGCCCAGCCTCTGAGCGCATTGGCATGATACCGAAGGGATCTTCCGAGGTGCATGAATGGTGGTCCGCCACCTCGCGTCCGCCACGCCTCCAGACACTTGACCGAGACGCTGAGCAGCGCAGCGGCCTGCCTAGTGTTCAGGATTCTGCCGGCTGTGGGTGAATGGACGGCTTTGCCGGCTCCGGAACGGCATCGGCAGGCGGAACGGTTCGGGCACTCCCAGCTGCTGCTCGTAGCGTGAGCAAGCACTCAAGCGGATGTGGACCATCGGATCGAAAGTTTCAGACATGGGATCACCTGCAGCGCCACTCGATGTCGCAACCAAGCTCACGGAAGGAGGAGTGGCGGGGGCCAACGCGCTCACGCGTAGCTTCCCGGCGCCGTGTACGAGTGCTGGGAGTCGGCGAACTTCGTCGCGCTCCTATCTTCTCGGCCCGTCTTCTAAACGCTGCGAAAAAAATGGCCCCAAGCGCGTCCGCCCGCCGCCCGTCTGAAACAGCCGCCACTCAGCAGTCTGAACAAGCATGCAGACTTCCAGTGAGTACGTGACCGCTCGCTGACGCAAGTAACGGGGCCTTAGCCGGCAGAAAGCCCAGCGCGGCGAGCCCACGCAGCCTCGCGCCCCTCCGTCTCCGACCCAGTCCCATTGCGCCCTGCCTCGGCCCGGCACGGTTCGCTCACGGTTCGGAGCAAAAAAACCGGTTCGGAAGGATCCGAACCGCCAATTTCGTCAATGATTCTCGGAGCGGTAGACGAGATTCGAACTCGCGACCCCAAGCTTGGGAAGCTAGCCCGTTTCCCCGCACAGGCTGGGCCATTGATGACGGACGCCCGGCGCTCACACAGGCACTGGGCGTGCCGCTGGATCCTGGCGGCGTGTCCGCAACGATTGCCTCGCGCCAAGTCGCTCACGCAATCAGAACGCAACTCGATTGCGGGCCTGACCGAGTCCTAGTTGCTGAGGAACCGTGACTACTACTACCAGCCCAAGTCCACTCCGTCGAAGGCAGAACGAACTCGCCCTGGGTCGGCAAAAAAACGATCCGGAAGCCGTGGAGGACGTTTCCCGCATTGCAGAGGTCGCGTCGGCCGACACCTTGCTGACGACCCGCGAGGCAGCCCGTTACCTCGGCTACAAGACCACGGGCGCTGTCCGGAAAGCCGTGATGATGGGCCGCTTACAAGCAGTCGGCCGTCGCGGTGGCAGCGGATGCCTGATGTTTTCTGCGCTGGAATTGCAAAGATTTGCACGAGGTGAACCCCGGTCTATCATGGAGAAGGAACGCTCGGTTGCGCCTCAACGAAGAGGCCCAAGTGAGCAAGAAGAAAGAGACCTGGAAGTTGGTCCGTGGCAGTTGGATATCGACCCAGCCGGTATTGCCGGGGGTTTGGCAGAGAAAGGAGGGCGGCCATGCAGTGCGCGCCCGCGTGATGGATCCGCGCACCGGAAAAATGGCAGAACTTTGCAAAGCACTCCCCGACCTGACGGCGGCGGAGGCCCTACAGTGGCTCGAGCGAGAACGGGCGCGAATACGACAGGGCGAGAGCCGAGTGGCACAGTCGCAGACGCGCTTCGCGAACTACGCCGTGTCGTTGCTGGAAAGGAAGATCAAGGCGCGTGACATCAAGAGTGAAGCTGGCGTGCGCAAGTGGAACATCTGCTTGCACAGGCTCTTCCGAAGCCATCTAGCCGATCTGCTCATCGAAAAGATGCGACCGCAGGATTTCACGCTCTGGCGTGATGCCTGCGCCACTTCAATCGACGAAGGTCGCTATTCCCCGGTCACGATGAACACCGATCTCGGCGTTCTTCGCGTGGTGATGGCGAGCGCCAAGGTGGAACTCGGCCTGCTGACAAATCCCGTGGACGCAGTATCGCCGTTCGACACGAGCCAGCACCCGACCTATACGTTCGAGGAGCCCAACTCACTCACCGTAGAAGAACTGCGCGAGTTCTTGCGCTGCATGCGCCAGAACTTTCCTGCCCACTATGCCATGACCTTCTTGGGCTTCGCGCTCGGCAAACGTCCATCCACGACTCGCCCCCTGCGCTGGAAAGGTCCGACCCCCGACGTCCTTTGGGACACGGGCGTCTTGCTCTTTCGGCGCTCTAACACCCACGGGCAGATCGTGATGGAAGGCGTCAAGACGGGCGGTGAGGAAAGGGTGCAGGTCCCCGAGGAGCTCCTCGGGGTCCTCCGCTGGCATGTGGATACGCAGCTCAAATCGCCGAACCAACGGCAGTCCGATCTGCTCTTCCCTGCCCTGCACGGCGGATTTCGAGCGCGCAACGTTCTCGACAAGCCTTTCAGGGCCGTCTCACAAGCCATCCGGCTCAAGAAGCGGATCACCCCTCGGGGCATGCGCAGGACGTTCCAGGACCTGTGCCGCGCCGCACAGGTCGGTGATCTAGTGACCCGTTCGATCAGCGGGCACGCCACCGAGGCCATGCAGCGGCACTACAGCACCGTCGCCCTCGCAGAGCAGCGGCGGGGACTCGCCAACGTCATCAACCTCATCACGCCCCCACCACCAGAGGCCCCAGGTGGGGAGGAAAGTGGGGAGGGTACCCCCTCAAGTGGGGAGGATCGAGAAGGGAGGCCGCAGCCTATGGTCACCTAAACAATCGAATTAGCTCTGATTTTTCAGAGCGGGAGAAGAGATTCGAACTCTCGACGTCAACCTTGGCAAGGTTGCACTCTACCACTGAGTTACTCCCGCGAAGGCCCGTCATGTAGATGGCCGACCCGGCCCTGTCAACCACCAAGGCCCGGTTCGGGCCCTGATTTGGCGCTCCGGCGGGTGCCCGGCGGGGGGTGCTCAGCGCACCAGCCGGCTGAGCACTTTTTTGGAGAGGGTTCCCTCGAGCCGGACCAGGGGGCACCGGCACCACCACACTCGGGCGCTCCGCAAGTTCGTACACGTCGTACACGAACTCGATCCCCGCGCACGAAACCCTCTCCGCACGCGCCCACCGCGCGCACGTTAGCCCCCGACCCCCGACTTGCTAAACCCGCTCGACCTGCACGACCCCGCGCACCTTGTCGAGCTCCCGCATCAGCGCCTTCAGCTGCGTCACGTCGTCGGCCATGAACGTAAACACGTTGCACGCGAGCCCATCCCGGCTCGCCCGACAGTTCGCTTCACTGATATTGATGTGCTGGGCGCTGAACGCCTGCGTGACGTTCGCCAGAATCCCCGGCTCGTTCTCGGTCCGTACCCGCAAAGAAACGGGCCGCGTGATCTTGGAGTGGGAGCTCCAGCTCACCTCGACGCGCCGCTCCGGATCTGAGTCGAAGGCCTTGGCGCACTCGCGCCGGTGCACGGTGACGCCCCGGCCCCGCGTGATGAAACCGATGATGGCGTCCCCCGTCACGGGGTTGCAACACTTCGCATAACGGATCAGCACCTCGTCGTCGCCACTGACGCGGATGCCGCCGTGATCCTTGCGCTGGACCTTGCGGACCAACCGTTCGATCGTCCCCTCCCGGAAATCCGGGACCGGCGTCTTGCGCTCCCCATCGGACTCCGCCGCCTCGTCCGTCGGCGGGGTGCGGATGGTCTTCACGACGTCTTCGGCCTCGATCTTGCCGAAGCCGATGACGACGAAGAGGTCTTCCTTGGTCGCCACCTGGTGGGCCTTGCAGATGCGCTCGACCTCGCCCGCGTTCTTGAGGAACTTGGTCAGGCTCATGCCAGCCGTGTGCATTTCGGTGCCCATCAGCTCGCGGCCGAGGTTCATGCTCTTCTCGCGGCGCTCGGCGCGCAGGAAGGAGCGGATGCGGTTGCGGGCCCGCATGGTGACGCAGGCTTCGAGCCAGTCCTTCAGGGGCTGGGCGTCGCCCGAGGTGGTGACCTCCACGACGTCGCCGTTGCGCAGGCGGTCCCGGATGGGGGCGAGCTGGCCGTTGACGCGGGCGCCGGAACAGTGGTCCCCCACCTCGGTGTGGATGGCGTAGGCGAAGTCGATCAGGGTCGCGCCGCGGGGGAACATGCGCACGTCGCCCCGGGGGGTAAACACATAAACTTCGTCGGGAAAGAGATCGATCTTAACGCTCTCCAGGAACTCTGCCGGATCCTTCAGATCCTTCTGGAACTGTGCGAGCTCACGCAGCCAGGAATACTTGGCCGCGTCAGCGGGCAGCAGCACGCCCCCGGAGGTGGCTTGCTTGAAGTCCCAGTGCGCCGCCACACCACTCTCGGCGACGCGGTGCATTTCGTGGGTGCGGATCTGCACCTCGATGCGCTGTTGGCCGGGGCCCACGACCGTCGTGTGCAGCGACTGGTAGCGGTTGGGTTTGGGCAGCGCGATGTAGTCCTTGAAGCGGCCCGGCACCGGGGTCCACTTGGAGTGGATGACGCCCAGGGTGGCGTAGCAATCTGCCGCGGATTCGACGCAGATGCGGAAGCCGAGCAGGTCGTAGATCTGTTCGAAGGAACACTGGTGTTCCTTCATGCGCCGGTGGATCGAGGTGACGTGTTTGGCGCGACCCGTAACGGTGGAGGCGAAGCCCATCTGGCTGAGCAGACCGACCACGGTGCGGCTCACGCCGTCGACGTAGCGGGTGCGCTCGCGATCGGTGCGTGACAGCTTCTCGATGATGCTCTGAAACGTCTTCGGTTCCAGATATTTGAGCGCCAGATCTTCGAGCTCGCTCTTGAGCGTCTGCATGCCGAGGCGGTTGGCGAGCGGCGCGTAAATTTCCATGGTCTCGGTAGCGATGCGCTCCTGGCTCTCCGGCTTCATGTGGTCGAGCGACCGCATGTTGTCGAGCCGATCGCAGAGCTTGACCAACAGGACGCGCAGGTCCTTGGCCATGGCCACGACCATTTTGCGGAAGCTCTCGGCCTGGCGGTCTTCACGCGAGCTGAAGTCGATGTTGTTCAGCTTGGTACAGCCGTCGACGAGGCGAGCAATCTCCGTACCAAAGTTGTTGGCGACGTCGCTGAGCGTGCTTTCCGTATCCTCGACGACGTCATGCAGCAGCCCTGCGCAAACGCTGGCGGTATCCAGGTGCAAATCGGCGATGATGCTGGCGACACCCACGGGATGGACGAAGTACGGTTCACCGCTGCGGCGGCGCTGGTTGCGGTGAGCCCACTCTGAATAGGTGTACGCGCGTTCTATCAACCCGGCGTCGGCCGCTGGGTGATAGGTTCGGACACGCTCTACGAGGGACTCGACGCTCGGTACCATATCTCCGCTGTTACTGGGCCCGTCTGGGTGAAGACCCGTTGGGGCTCCGGGGCCCCGACTCAGAAACCCTGCCGTACTCGCTCAGGGCCACTTTCCGAACAATCTCATGGACAAGCTAACATCAGCACGAACCGCCGCCAAGCAAGGCGATGGCCCAGGCCCGCGGCCCCGAGCTCACCCCGTGGTGAGCGGCGATGCTGAACGAGACGCTGAACGGACTGCTGCTGTTTCAGTTCGAGAGCGCGATCGACAGGCGAATTGGGCTGTTGCCGGGGCCGATGCCCCATTGCGGCTGGGGGTGTACGTCCACTTCCCCTGGTGCATTAGCAAGTGCCCGTATTGTGACTTTTTGAGCGTTCCAAGCGCCCGGAAAGACATTCCGGAGCAACGTTACGCCGACGCGGTCGTGGCGGAGATCGGGGCGCGCCGTGCGGCGCTCGGCCCGGTGAGCCTGGCGACCGTGTTTTTCGGAGGTGGAACACCGTCACTCTGGCACCCCAAAGAGCTGGGCCGGGTGCTCGAGGGGATTCGCAATGCGTTCGAAGCGGGGCCGGATCCGGTCGAGGTGACGGTGGAGTGCAACCCCGGCAGCCTGAATCGAGACCACGCGCGCGCCCTCATGGACGTGGGGGTCAATCGGCTCAGCATCGGCGTACAGGGCCTGGACGATCAGCGGCTGAAGTTCCTCGGGCGCTGGCATAGCGCGGAGCAGGCCCTCGGCAGCGTGCGGGCGGCCGTGGCTTCGGGCATGCCGCGCGTGTCCGCCGACTTGATTTACGGGGTGGCCGGGCAGGAGCCGGAGAGCGCGGCGGAGGAAGCGAGCCGGCTGGTGGGGCTCGGCCTGAATCATTTGAGCGCGTACGCGCTGACCATCGAACCACAAAC
Source organism: Deltaproteobacteria bacterium (assembly GCA_043780025.1). GTDB lineage: Bacteria > Myxococcota_A > Polyangia > Polyangiales > Polyangiaceae > SZUA-265. The sequence continues at coordinate 1,853 of JAYWEH010000431.1, read as the reverse complement.
GGCCTTTGGTGCGCTGGCTCGCAAAGGGCGGCTACCGCAGGCGCCCGAACAGGCGACGGCGGATTCCTTCGAGGCGGTGGATGGAGCGCTCGCGGCGCTCGGGCTCGCGCACTACGAGATCAGCAACTTCGCCCGTCCGGGAGAAGAGGCGCGCCACAACCTGGGCTACTGGCGCGGGCTCGACTACGTGGGCCTCGGCTGCGGAGCCTGGGGTACGTTGCCACGCGGCGCGGGGCGCGTGCGTTACCGTAACCGCCCTCAGCCCGAGGGGTACATGGCCACGGCAACGAAGCTATTGGCGGAACCCGAGGCGCTCGAGTCGCTGGAGAGCGAAACGGAGCCCCTGTCTCCAGAGACGCGCTTGCAGGAGGCGATAATGCTCGGGTTGCGCCTGGCAGAGGGCGTCGACGTGGCGCGGGCTGCGGAGCGCACGGGCGCGGAGATGTGGACGCGGGAACGGCGCCGGCAAGCGACGCGGCTGATCGCCAAGGGGCAGCTGGTCGAACAGGGCTCGCACCTGCGCATCCCGCCAGAAGCCTGGCTATTTTCGGACGGCATCATCGGCGCGCTGATGTGACCTTGCCGTCAAAGCCCTGAGCGACCGCCCCCTTGAGCAGCAAGAGCAAGATGCCGTGATTCACCTCGGCGATGCCGAGCTCGGTCGAAGCCGCGATGTCGTCGGGGAATTGCGCGGACGTCTCGAGGGCAGTCAGGATGCGCTGCTCCAGCGCTGACAGGGCCGCCGCGGATCCACCACCCCCCTTGCCTTTGCTTCTCCTCTTCTTCTTGTTCTCGCTCTTCTCGGAGGTCTGCTTCTTCGAGTTGGGGGAAGTTTGAGGGTTGTTCGGGCGCGCTTCGGGCGCACTCGCGGCCCCGAGCTCACTCGGCGGCTGTATTACTCGCAGGCCGGGGCCGATCGCGTGCAGCTGGCGTTCCGCCAAGGAACGCAAGACGTCGGCGGGCGAGGCGAGCGCGCGTGCACCAAATTGGAGCTCTCGAATGCCGCCCAGGCCCTTGGCGTTCCAGGGCGCAGAGGGCACGACGAAACACGGCCGCCCGAGCTCGCGCGCCCAGCGGGCCGCGTTGCGGGCACCGCTGCGCAGCGGTGCCTCCACCACGATGAGCACATGGGAGAGGGCCACCAACATGGAATTGCGGAAGAAAAACTGGTGCCGGCGGGCCGCGACGCCCGTCTCGAAGGCGGAGAGGTGCGCCCCTCCCCCGGCCACGATGCGCTCGAACAGCTCGGCGTGTTGCTTCGGAAATGGCGCATCCCAGCTGCTCGGCGCCACCACCACGGTGACGCCCCGAACGTCGAGCGCGCCTTCATGCGCGGCCGCGTCGATGCCCTCCGCACCGCCGGAGACGATGGCGACACCGCGCTCGGCCAGGTGCCGCGCCAGCTCGCGCGCATAGTCGGCCGCCTCTTCGCTCGGGTAGCGAGTCCCCACGATGCCCACGCGAGGGCCGCGCGGCAAAACACCCCGCACGAAGACTCGTTCTGGAGGCTTTGCCAGGTCGCTGAGCCCGACCGGCAAGGTGGCTCCCTCGAGAGTGTGCGCACTACCCATCCCAGGTCTCTCGGCCACTCGAGCGATTGAGTTGTGCGTTTCTGTCACGGGGCGCACACACCGCCATCGCGCTCGGCGGCCCGGCTTTTTTTCGCATCCCCTCCCCGTGTGCTACACCAGCGCACGATGCAGGTAGTGGTAGCCACGCACGGGCACTGTTTCGACGGGCTTTGCAGCGCCGTCGTCTTCACCCGCCTGCTGTCGGCCTTGCGGGGGCCCGGCGTCCGGTTCCGCTATTGGGCGTGCGGGTATTCGGCCGCGCAACGCAACACCGCGGAGCTG
>JAYWEH010000430.1:0-38737 GCA_043780025.1 Deltaproteobacteria bacterium | reverse complement strand
TCTGCACGCGAGCGCGTTCGACATCGGTCAATGCGCCTGTCAGCTCGGCCATGATGGATTGAGCACGTTGGCGCAACCAACCCAGGTTCAAGTCATTGATGGGATCGCCGCGAACCGGTGCGGCGGTCTGCCCCGGTGGGGGCGCCGTCACGGGCGGTTGGGGAGGGGGGTAGGGCTGAGCGGGGCTGGGTTGGGCCGGATAGGGCTGCGACTGAGGCGGGTAGCCTTGCTGGGGCGGGTAACCCTGCTGCGGTGGATAGCCGCCCGGGGGATATTGGGCAGGCGCGGGGTAAACTCCGGGTCGAGGTGGCTGCTGCCGCGTGCTCGCCTGGCACGCAAAAGCCAAGAGCAGGACGGAGATGCTCGTGATCAACCGGCGCGACATGCGCCCAATCATAGCGCGCTGACGGGCGAAACTCGGCTTTTTTCGGAAGCCGGTTTTTCGAGTTGGGTAATTTTTGGGCCGCTTTGTTCGCGGCCGCCTACAAACTGAGCCCCATCCGCGGCATAAGACCGGGGCACATGCGACCCTCGGAGGCCCCGCCGTGATTGAAATCAGGACGCATCGATCGATGCGGGAGTTCGACCAGGGGCAATGGGACTCATGGCTCGGGCCTGACGCGGTGCCACACATGCGCTGGGCCTTTCTCGAAGCCCTCGAGGCGACGGGCTGCGTTCGCCCTGAGGTAGGCTGGTTGCCCCAACATCTGAGCCTTCAGCGGGCGGGCAAGTTGATCGGGGTGGCGCCCGCCTATGTCAAAGGCAACAGCGACGGCGAATTCGTCTTCGATCATGCCTGGGCCCGTTACTGTCAGGAGAGCCTGGGGGTCGACTACTACCCCAAGTTGATCGTCGCGGTACCGTTCACCCCTGCCACGGGGCCTCGGCTCTTGCACTCAACGGAGATCCCGGTGGATGAAGCGCATGCCGCGCTCTCCGAAGGTTTGCGGCGGCTCGTAGACGCGGCCGGGCTATCGAGCGCGCATGTGTTGTTCGTTAACGAACCGACCGCGGAACATTGGCAGAAGGCGGGACTGCTTCGGCGTTACGGCGTGCAATACCACTGGCGCAACGACGGCTACGCCAGCTTCGACGACTTCCTCTCGCGTTTCTCCGCCAAGCGCCGCCACCAGATTCGGCGTGAACGTCGCGAGATAGCGGCGAGCGGCATCGAGCTCAGCACATTGACGGGCCGTGAGCTCGACGCGGCGACCATCGATCACCTGTATGAATTCTATTGCATCACGGTGGACAAGCATTTCTACGGGCGGCGCTATCTCAATCGGGAGTTCTTCCACGAGATTTGCGCGCGCATGCCCGACCAAATCCTGGCCGTCCTGGCGCGAGACAAGGGCAACCCGCGGCCCATCGCTGGGGCCTTTAACCTAAAAGGGGAACGCGCGTTATTCGGCCGCTATTGGGGCGCCCGCGAGGAGCGACCCTTCTTGCATTTCGGCGTGTGTTACTACGCGGGCATCGAGGCCTGCATCGAGCGCGGGCTCGACTGCTTTGAGCCGGGCGCTGGCGGCGAACACAAGCACGCCCGGGGCTTTGAATCGACAATCACTCACAGCGTTCATCACGTGCGTGACGCACGGCTTCGAGGGCCAGTCGAGCGTTTCTTGAGTCAGGAGCGCGCGGCGATCGTCGCGGGGTTGGCCGCGGAGAAGCCCATCCTCAAGGGCTCTGACCCCCCGGCTGCGGACATCGAGGGCGGGGCCGCTAACGATACCGAGCTCAGTGGTTTGTGAGCGGGCCCAGCTGCACCCAATGATGCCAGCTCAGATACATGAACAAGGCATCGTGGCCCTCACTGCCCGACGGCCCCAGATCCGCCAGGCGCCGCAGAGCGCGCGCCTCGATCCACGGCCCTGCGGCGTGGCCGAGCAACGGCAGCCCCAGGCCGGCTGAAAACCAAACACCCTGGGTGTCTCCTCCGGCGCTTCGTGCCTCGCTGAAATAGGCACCAAACCCGAGCGATACCGAGTCGAGCACCAGATCCAACCAGGCGGGGCCGCGCTCCAGGCCGAGCGCGAAACGGGGCAAAAAGAGCGGCCTGATCTCGGGCCCGGCAGAAAAGCTTCGCGCATATTTCGATTCGGCATCGAGGCTGTCGCAGTAGTCGGCAGTTATCCCCAGAATTGAATAGTAATGAGCGGACAGGCCAACGCTTCCGGCCCATCCGCCCTGACCCAGCTGCCCGCCCAACTTGAGCGACAAGTCTGTGTCGCCGTCCAAGCGCCCGTAGACACCGTCGCTTTGCGGCGGTGGTGGCCAACCCGCGGCGGCAGGCCTGGCCCAGGCAACTGAGCCGAGCAAGACCAGCAGGACTCGCCCGAGCCAGGTGGGCACTGATGGGCGGTGCCTCCGCGTAGTGGGGCGAAATGGGATCATCGATCGGTCAACGGCGCGCCAGCCAAGTGGGCCGAGAGCTGGTCCCGCAACTCTTTGGGGAAAACCAGTCGCTTTCGGGTCATTACTTCACCGCTGAGGCGGCCGAGAATGAATGACACGTCGCTCGGGGCGCGAGCCACGTTGTCCGGAAAGATCACGGCCAATGGGTCCTTGTTCGGGTCAAAAGGCACGTCCACCGCTTCGTCCACTCCCACATAATACTCGGGGTCCAGCCCGACGGCTCGTGCTCTGCCCTTCAGAAATTCTAGCAGCTCCTCGTACCGACCCGGCTGGAGGTCCTCGCCGTATAGCTCGATCGTCTTAAATAACGTCCGTGAGTAGAGTCGCTGGCACAAGTCGGCCAGGATGGGGTCATGAGCGCGCCGCCATTCTGCCAGGCTGCTCCAGAGCACGCCGTCATCGAGCGCGAGGTAATCGGGGAGGCTCGCGCTGCCCGACCGTAGGAGTGACGCAATCCCCGCTGGAAGCGGTTCCACGCGCCCCCCGTCGAGCAGCAACCGCTGGATGCGCGCTAAGATCCGGGAGAAATGCCACTCGCTGGCGCGGCTCGCCTTGTGGAAATAGACCTGCTGAAACATGAACAGGCGCGCGAGTACGAATGATTCGATGGCGGGCAGGCCTTTGACACCGTCAATCGCCAGTGGCGGGGCGTCCCCCGGAGCGACGGGGTGACCGAAGCGCAAGCTGCGCACCAGCCAATCCAAATCGAAGGTGCCGTAGCCGACGCCGGTGAAATGGGCGTCGCGTAACAGATAGTCGCAGCGATCGACATCGAAGGTGCCACTCACGGTGCTGGACAGGAATGCCAGGGGGTGTCGCCCAGCAATCAATTCGGCGACCCGTCGCGGGAGCTCTGGATCCGTTTCAGCCAGGATGCGGTGCACGGATGTCGTGTCATCGAGCACGATGCGTTCCGTCCAGACCTCGTGATCCGGTGCGTCTGGAACCGCTTCCTCAAACAGATGAGACAGCGGGCCGTGCCCGAGATCGTGCAGGAATGCCGCGGCTACGGCATCGCGGGCCCGCTCCGCGGTGACGCGCTGTGCAACGGGGAGATCGTCATGAATCTGACGCAGCCGGCCCACGAAGCGCGTCATCACATGCGCCGCGCCGACCGCATGCGAGAAACGCGTGTGGTCTGCCCCGGGATAGGCCAACGACGTCAACCCGAGTTGGCGAATGCGGCGCAGGCGTTGCACTTCCTCGGCTTGCATGAGGCGAGCCACGATTGAAAATTCCTCGGCTTCGAACGAGATGAGGCCATGGACGGGATCGCGCAGAATCATCGCCTCGATGCGCTAGCAGAAAACCTATTGCGCCGAACCTCGCACTGCGGGCCGCGAGTGCAATGGTCAGCTGGCCGGAACTGGTTTCACTTCTGCAAAACACATTTCGGTATCGGTATTTGGCCTGTACGCGCGTGGGTGAATCCGCGCGCGGGCGCGCGGATTCCATGAAACAACACCTCAGGAAACCGCAGCAGAAACGATGGAACAATAACGCTCGCTGCTGGCGCGAGCCTGCGATGTAGCGTTATCCGCTCGCCTGTGCACATCGCCGCGATCGAGCGCGCTGCCCTGATCGCAGGCGCGCATAGGGGCGCACAGGGTCGTGTTGCTCGCTCGCCTCACAGCGCGCGCGTGTCTGTGTGCGAGCTCGCCGCCCTAACGCGCGAGCCGGCAAAACGGGTGCGATCATGTAGGTCTCCTTTGACAGCGCGCGGAGATTGCGCTTTCTTAGCTTGCTGGAGTCTCAGTGCGTCGTGCCTGCTCGAGGCTCGCGCGACTACACTGCCCCCCCTAAGCACCGTCATGAACCGCACACCCAACCCCCCAACCCAGCGGGCAAGTCTGTCTCGAGCATTTCGTCTCGAGCAGGTATTGCGCCTGCTGCCCGCGCGAGAGCTTCAGGCCATCGTTGAAGGGTTGCGCATCGGGATCGATCGCGGGAAGCGCATCGACGTTCCGGCGCAGGTGGCGCGGGCTCTCGTCAGTCTGCCCGAAGCTCGAGATCCAGCGTGCTTGCCGGAGACGGCTCGCCAATTGTTGCACCGGATTGTGGAAGCCAAAGGGGTGCTACGAGTCGAAGCGTTGCCCGCTGCGGTCGAGCCGCTCGTCGCGCGCGGCTTGGTGTTCGCGCGAGCGAGCGAGGGCGGAGGAGCTGAGCTCTTGTTGCCCATCGCGTACATGGTGCAACTCAAGACCTGGGAAGGGGAAAACCCGCGCGGTATTCGAGCGCTGCTCACGCAGGTGAACTCCAGCGTCGCCGCGGCGATCGCCACTCACTATCTCGGCAGCTCGGCGACCAATCCGCTATCGCTCGCGCTCGAAGCGGCCTGGTTGGTGCTGACGGATCCTGTGCAGCTTTCGACGGAGCTCGAAGCACTCGCGTCCGCGGAGCGGCGCCTGCTGGTGGCCATCGAGGAGCTTGGCGGAGAGGTCGACACGGAAGAGCTACTCGAATTGGAGCGAGAGCCCTTGCGGTTGCGCGGCGCCGGCGGCGCAACGCCATCTCGGCGAGGCGTGGGCTTTGCGCTCGAGCGCAGAGCGTTCCTCATCCCCATTCACCCGAACCGTCACGTCATCCCGAGCGAAGTCGCTATCCTCGTCGGCGCTGGCCGGCGCGCGGCGAGCGACGAACGGCGCAAGCAGATTCGCAGCGGGCTCGCGTCCGATGATCACTCGCCGCGCCGCGCGAGCTTCACCCACGATCCCGCGCCGCTGGCATTGGCCATGGCGGCCGTCGTGCGCGAACGCGGCATCGATGTTCGTTCGGATCTCGGCACGCCGCGCTCGCTCATCACGCGCCTGGCCACGCGCTTCGGTCAGGACCCGAACTCGGTGGCGATGATCGCCGCGTTGAGCCGTGCAGTGGGCTTGTGGGACGCGTCTGCACGCAATAATAGCTCACCCCCTGGGAGCTGGTCCGCCAATGAGCTCGGTCGCCAGTTGTTCGAGGTTTGGCGGCAGGGTGGCGCCTGGGACGAGGCTCGCCCCGAAGGGGAGCTGCTGCGTGCCGCCGGCGCATCTCGTGAAGCCAGCGTGGTGGGTGTAGTCCGTTCGATCGTGCTCGAGAGCCTGATGGATCTGGGGGAGGGTTGCTGGATCCCTTGGGAAGCGATCTCGGGCTTCCTGCTCACGGACAATCGCGCAAAGGGGCTCAGTCGCTTGCTCGAACGCTGGGCACAGCGTTGTGGTGTCGATCCAGCCGAGGCCACGCTAGAGCGCGTCGCGGCACGTGTCGCATTTGAAAGCCTGCATTTGCTTGGCTGCGTGGACGTCGGTGAGCCGGATTCGGATCCGGCCAGCTCGGTACGCGATCCGGCTGAGGTTACCCAGCGTAACCGCGCCACCCGGACCAAAGGCGCGGACCGCGAGGGTGCCGAGGCGGACAGCTGGGGCTCTGCCCCTGACCGCGTTGCCCCGGGCGACAAAGCGTCAGGCTGGTCGGGAGAATGGCGAGCGGCCGCTCAGGCCGCGTCGAGCGCCACGTTGGCGGGGGCGCCCGGGAACTCAGAAGTGCTGCGCAGCGCCGGGGCTGTGGGGCGAATCTTGCGCATCACGCCCCGCGGGCGCGCCTATTTGTCGGGCACCACTCCGGAGCCGAAGCGCGAGAGCGCCTTCCGTGACAATCAAGTGTTGCGTCTGGGTGAGGCCGCCACCGTGGCCCAGGTATTGGCGCTCGTGCCCTTTGTCGAAATCGGGCGCATCGATGATCAGCTCGAAGTCGTGATCACGCCGACGTCGATTTCGAACGCGCTGGCCGCAGGCCTTGAGGCGACGCTCATCCGGCAACGGCTCGAGAGCGTGACGACCCTGCCTGAGCCGGTTTCGCGCGCCTTGCTGCAAGCGAGTGCGGTGCTCGGGCGCGCTCAATACGTCAGCTCGCCCGGCTTCCTGTGGGTGGACGATCCGGAGCTCCGCGAGCTGTTGCGCACTCGGCGCCAGACCGCGGACTTGTTCATCGAGCCATCTCCGCCCGGCGGTCTATTGCTCGCGGCCGGCGTCGATCTGGAGCGCGTGACCTTACGCTGCCGCACTCTGGGAGTGGAGGTGGTGGCGGAACGAGATGGCCGCGGCGTGACCGCTGCGGCGAGCGGTCCCGAATCTGAGAGCCGTAGCCGTGCTACCCCGAATCGGCGTCCGAGCGGCACTCGCCGGCGTGAACCGGGGCCGACCACGCGCCGTAATCGAGTGGCTTCGAACGGCTGAGCGCTGTTTCTCGAAGCGCTGAACGGGACGAGCTCCCAACGACCGACCCGGATTGGTCGGAGGTCATAGGAATACAACGGCCGCCCACTCTGCTGATGACGGAAGAGTCCAATCAGGGGAAATCCACCGAGCAGGGGCGACTCGAGTTTCTGGATGGCAGGCGAAGCCTGGCCCGGCTTTCTAGCAGGCTCGTGTGACCGAGCAAGCACCGAGAGCCGGGGGGGCGGCTCCTCGCCTCGATTCGGGCGGCCGAATTTGGCGCGCCTTTGCCCCAAGAGCGCGCTACACCTGAAGGCTGATGATTGCTGGGTTCGGGTGCTCCAGGGGGTGAACGTATCGATGTCTGCTCTGCTCAAAGCTCCCGAGCTGACCAAATACGAGCTCATCGAGGAGATCGGCCATGGGGGCATGGCGACGGTGTTTCGCGCCCGCGATCGGCGGCTCGGACGTGAGGTCGCCGTCAAGATCATCCATCGCCACCTGCGCGACAACTCCGAGGTGGCCGAACGATTCGCGCGCGAAGCCACCGCCGTGGCCAAGCTGCGGCATACGAACATCGTCGAAGTCTTCGATGTTTCTGATCCTGAAGAGAGAGAGCGGTATCTCGTCGTCGAGTTGATTCGGGGCGTGACGCTGCGGGAGCGCTTGCGCGCGCAGGGCCCGCTCCCTCCCGAGGCCGCCGCAGCGCTGGCGCTGGAGATCGGTGCAGGTCTCGAACACGCCCATCGCCAGAGCGTGATTCACCGCGACGTCAAACCGGAGAACGTGCTGATTGAGCTGACGCGGGCAGACGACTCTGCGGACGAACGATTGCCGCCCCGGATCAAGCTCGCAGACTTCGGAATTGCCAAGCTCCTCGACGCGCAGGGCGTCACGTCCACCGGCCAAGTGCTGGGGTCGCCGGCGCATATGGCACCGGAACAGATCGACGGCGGCGAGGTGGACGCCCGCACCGACGTGTTTGGGCTGGGGGTTCTCATCTACGAGTCCATGGCCGGTCGCTTGCCGTTCCAGGGCGAGCATCCAGCGCAAGTGCTGCGCAAGGTCCTCGACGGCGACTTCGTGCCCGCGGAACGCGTCGACCCCAAGATCGGGGCGAGCTATTCGCGCCTCATCGCTCGTGCCCTCGCGCGTGATCGCGAGGAGCGCTTCGCGAGCGTTCAGGAGCTCATGGACGCCTTGCGCCAGGAGCTGGCGAGCCTGGGGTTCACGAAGCTGTCTCCGCTCCTCGACATCTTGCGGCACCCGGACCCCCAGTTTGAGGACGAGGTGGTGGCGCGTTTGATCGAGCGCGGCACGCGGGCGCGCGCTGAGGGGCGCGTTGCCCTGGCAGCGGAGTGTTTTGGTCGAGCCCTTGCATATCGCCCGTCGGATCGGCAACTATTGCGCCGGGTATCCGGCCTAGAGCGTTCCCGCAAGCTGAAAAGCATCGGAGTTTGGGTGGTGCTGGCCAGCCTGGTCGCCGCCGCCGGTGTATTTGCTTATCGATGGAATGCCGCGTCGGCGCCCGCCGGGCCTGAAGCAAAGGCCCCGCCATCGCCGGCCACGGCGCTGCCCCAAACCCAATTGCCCGGGGGCGCCCCGGGTCCGGGCACGGGCACGACAAACCCTGCCGTGGACTCGAAGGCGAAACTCGCGCAGGGCGAGTCGCCGCGCCTAAAACCCGCGGTTGTGCGCCGGCCGCCGCCCGCGGCGGAGGTCACGGAGCCGCTCGTCCGGGAAGTCATGGTGCGCATCACGGGGGCGATGGGCGGCACCCTGAAGATCGACGGCCAGCCCATGCCCTGGTTTGGAGACGTGCGTCATTCCCTGACGATCGGTCCTCACCAGTTCGAATTCACGGCGCCCGATAGCACTTGCTGTCAGAGCTCGTCGCGCACCGTGATGGTGGTCCCGGGTGAGGGTGCGCAGCAGGTCATCGGCGAAATCTCCTTCCTGGATGCCACGCTGCGCGTGAACGCCCAGCCTGGCGACCTCGGCTTCTTGGAGTGCCCCACGTTGTTTCCCGGGGATCTGCGCTTTCCTGGCGCGCGCAGCGTAGCCATGTCGCGGGTTCGCGTGTCGGGCATCTGTACTCTGCGATCCGACGAGCCAGGGTCCTTGCCCAAAAAGGCCGAAGTCACGCTACGCGCGGGTCAGACGACTGCAATTCCATGGCCCTAGGCGCGGCGTCTCGATAGAGTCCCGGTCGACGGCCGGAGCGAGTGGCCGCGCCACCGATGGCTGGACCGAGTCTTCGTTTTCATCGCCTGCTGCTGCTGGGCGTGCTGCTGTCGAGTTCAGGGGTCGCGGCACAGACTCCGCCGCGGCCTGCACCGCGTCCTTTGCCGGAGCTCGCGCCGCCCAGCGAAGGGCCGGCGCTCGACGCCACGGCGACGCTGGATCGCGCGCGCATCTACTACGAGTCCGCCAAATACGCCGCCTGCGTGGAAGCCTTCACTCAGTTGCTCGAGAGGCCGGAGCGGCTGGTGCCGAGGGAACGCGCCGGGGCACGCACTTATCTCGCAGCGTGCCAAATAGCGCTCGGCAAAGCTCGAGAAGCACGCCAACAGTTCCGGCAAGCCATCCTCGAAGACCGCCAGCTGGAGCCACCCGATCCGGTGGTTTTTCCGCAGTCCGTCGTCGAAACCTTCCTGCAGGTCCGCAGTAGCCTCATGGATGCACTCCAGCGGCAGCAGGAAGAGGAGCTACAGCGCAGCCGGCAGGAGGCGGAGGCGCAGCGCCGCCGCGACGAGCAGGAGCGGTTGCGCGTTCTGGAGCTCGAGCGCCTGGCGAGCTTCGAAACCGTGGTGAGGAAGAACGAGCGGTGGATGGCGTGGGTGCCGTACGGCATAGGCCAGTTCCACAATGACGACCACACTCTGGGCTGGGTGTTCCTCAGCACCGAGCTTGCCCTTACCGCAACGGCTATCACGGCGACGTCCATCGAGCTCGGCTTGCACTCTCAGGCTCGAGGCGGTCGTGCTGCGTTGGACAGCGGCGATCTCACGGACAAGGTGGACGCGGCCCGGCAGGTGGGTACGGCTGCCTGGCTGTCGCTGATCGGCGTGGCCGCGATCGGCATCGTGGAAGCCAATCTGTCCTATCGTCAGGAATTGCCTGCAGGGCTGCGCCGCCGCCTGTTGCCGGACGCGTTGCGACGAGGGCCGCGCTCCGGAGCTCGCATCCAGATCGCGCCGGAGCTCGGCAAGGGGTGGCTTGGCGTGCGCGGTAGTTTTTGAATGTCAGTCCGCGACCTTCTCGAAAGCTGCAATCCAGAAGCCGCCGAGCGCCTTGAGCGGCGAATCGCACATTTGGCGTTCGGCAAACCGAAATAGATCTCGGAGCCCCCGCATGCGCATCACGCGGGCCGTGGGAATGAAGATGCGGACGCCCCTGGAGTCGACCCAGCGGCAGCCGGGCGGCACGAGCGACTTGGCCATGCGCGGGGAATCGTAGCGCGTGAACACGTGCGCCTCGTCGAGCCCGGGAGCGATGCTGCGTGGCCCGCCCCAGCGCTTCACCAGGCCGCGTAGGCTCCACGGGTTGTAGAACTCGGCCAGGACATGGCCTCCGGGGCGGACGACGCGGGCCATCTCCGAAAGGGCCACGTCGATTTCCCGAACGTGGGCCAGCACCTTGAAGGCGCACGCCACGTCGAAGCGATTGGCCTCGAAAGGCAGTGCCGTGGCGCTGCCCACCTGTACGTCCAGGTGCCGCTTGCGAGCCCGCTCGAGCATGTTAGGTGAAATGTCGACGCCCGCCGCGCTGCGCGCGAAGCGCGCGATGCGCTCGAGCACCAAGCCGGTGCCGCAACCCACCTCCAGCACGTCTTTGCCTGAGGCAAAGCGCCGCACGAATTCTGCTTCCAGCTCGTCCAAAAGGTCGTGGTAGCTGCCGCGATGAGCCTGGCCGCGTTCACGCTCGTACGTTTCCGCGAAAGCGTCATAATAGCGGCGATTTTCGTTTGCACCGAGCTCTGGCATGAGCTCCCGTATAGTCCGAGGCGCGCTTGCCATGAAGCCTGGTGATCATCCCGAATTTTTCCGCTTTCCTCCGCCACCTGGGCAATCCAGGGAGAGCGGCATCGTGCTCGACGCCGACGGCCGCTTTTGGCATCGGGCGGAGCGAGTGGCGCATCCGCGTATGGAGGCGGCGTTTGCCACCTGGATTCGGCGCCATCCGGATGACGGCCGTTACGTGCTCTCCAACGGCTACGACTGGAGTTACTTTGAAGTGCAGGGCACGCCGTTTTTCGTGCGCGCGATCCGTGTCGACCCGGCCGGGCTGCGGCTCTCGTTGTCAGACGGCAATGAGGAGTTGCTCGATCCGGCGACGCTGCGGGTGGGGCCCCGCGATGCATTGATCGCGGCCGTCAAAGGGGGGGCATTTGAGGCCCGGTTTACGCCGAGCGCGCAAACCGCGCTGGCACCGCATCTAGAGGAGACGCACGCGGGCGGCCTCGTTCTGCGCATCGGCGGAGCCGTTTTTCCTCTAACTCTGCCTCTGCCGCACTGACAGCGCAGGCTCTGCACGTCGGTTCCGATTCGAGTAGATGCGTTGGCTTTTGGGCCGATGGTGGGCAGACCCTCCGGCCACCTTGCGCGGCCCCTCCGACTTGGCTAACGTGCGTTCCGCCCACTTCCCGTGGGTAGCGTTCCCATTGCGGATCCTCGTCGGATCCGTTTTTTTTGGGGTCGAGTCGGTGGCAAGCCCCCTCTCGGATTTGCTTCCGGCAAGTTAGCCGAGCTCCATTCATGTTTGCGTTCGAGAAACTTCCTGGCCTCCCGCGCGAGCGAATCGTCGATGCGATTGCGCCGGTCTTGCGCGCGCACGGGCTGCAGGGAGTGGAGCTGGTTTGGCGTACCGATGCCGGTGGGCGGGTTTTGTCGCTGACCTTGGAGGCCGCCGGCTCAGAGGCCTCGACCGAGGGCGTGACGCTCGACGTGTGCTCGCGGGTTTCCCGCGACGTGTCGACCGCGCTCGACGTCCTCGAGCTGATTGACGGTGCCTACCGGTTGGAAGTGGGTACTCCGGGGTTGGAGCGCCGCCTCTACAGCGTGGCGGATTACAATCGATTCAAGGGGCGGGCGGTCAAATTGAAACTGGCCAAAGCGGTAGACGGGCAGTTCGTTCTGGAAGGAACGGTAGCGGGCGTAGACGCGGGTGATCGGGCGCTCATCACAGTGCGGGAGCAAGAGCATTCAGTGAATCTCGATGACATCAGGTCAGCGCAGCTGGTGGTCGACTGGCAGGAAATGGGCTTCGCGCCGCGCCAGCGAGCCGGCCGGCGCTCCGCCGCTAACGGTCGCAAGTGAAAGTTACGGTAGGTAAAGCCATGGCAGCACAAACGTCGGAGTTCGTAGGCAATCTCGGGTTGATCGTTGATCAGGTCGCTCAGGAGAAGGGCATCGATAAGAAGGTTCTCGTCGAGACCATGGAGGCGGCCATTCTCAAGGCGGCACAAGCCGCATTTGGGCCCACGCGCGAGCTCGAAGCTCAATACAACGACGAAACGGGCTCGATCGATCTGTTCCAGTACATGCGCGTCGTCGAACTAGTGGCTGAGCCCGAACGTGAAATTTCGGCGGACCTCGCGCGCAAGCACGGACTCGAAGCCGACCTCGGCGAAGAGCTCGGTTTCCAGGTGTTTTGGCATCCGAAAGACGCGGAGAAGGCGCGCCAGCAAGACAAGGAGTTCGGCTCGGTGCTCGACATGCGCCAGGCGCGCAGCTCGTTCGGCCGGATCGCGGCGCAAACGGCCAAACAGGTTCTGTTGCAGCGGGTCCGGGACGCTGAGCGCGAGATCATCTACAACCAGTTCAAGGATCGCAAAGGCCAGCTGATCCGCGGCATCATTCGCCGCTTCGAACGGGGCCACAACGTGATCGTCGATCTGGGGCAGACCGAAGGGGTTCTGCCGTATCGCGAGCAGACGCCCCGTGAAACCTATAGGCCCGGCGATCGCATCGTTGCGTACGTCAAGGACATTGACCGCGAAGCTCGCGGGCCGCTCGTGGTCCTGAGCCGCAGCGCTCCGCAGCTGGTCGAGAAGTTGTTCGAGTCAGAGGTGCCCGAGATTTATGAGGGCATCGTCCGCATCGTCAGCGTGGCGCGCGAGCCGGGTTCGCGCAGCAAGATCGCGGTCACCACGCGGGACGGTGACGTGGATCCGGTGGGCGCGTGTGTCGGCATCAAGGGCTCGCGCGTGCAGGCCGTCGTGCAAGAGCTGCGCGGCGAGAAGATTGACATCGTTCCCTACGACCAGGACGTGGCGCGCTACATCATTGCCGCCATCCAGCCCGCCGACGTCAACAAGGTGATTGTCGACGAGGCGGATCACCGTATGGAGCTCGTGGTTCCAGACGAGAAACTGTCGCTGGCGATCGGTCGCAAGGGCCAAAATGTGCGACTCGCGTCGCAACTCACCGGCTGGAAGCTCGACATCATCAGCGAGTCCAAGTTCAAGGCGATGGAAGAAGAGGCCTTGCAGGCGTTCCGCGAGATCCCGGAGGTGGACGAAAATCTAGCCCGGGCCATGTACCGGCTCGGCTTCCGGGCGCTCGAAGAAGTCGCCGAAGCGGGGACCGACGAACTCGTCACCATCGAGGGCATCAATGGCATCGATGGCGCAAAGGCATTGCAAGGGAACGCGCTCGGCGCAATGGATCGGCTGCGCATGGAGCGGCTCGAGATCGCGTGCAGTCGGAGCGAGCCTCCGACCGAACGTGAGTTGCTCCAACTCGTACCCGGCGTGGGGCTTCGCACCTTGCAGTTTCTGGAAGAGGGCGGCTATCGGGCCATTCGCGACGTCGTTCGCGAGGATCCCGATCGCTTGAGCATCAAGACTGGGCTATCCAACCGCAAGGCCCGCGCGGTGCAGACTGCGGCCAAGACATTTTTGAGCGCGGACGTCCCTGAAATCGAGGCCCGCCGCGTAACGTTGCGGAAAGAGCCGGAGGCACAGACTTCGTGAGTATTGCTTCGAAAGCGAGTGGTTTGCTCCTGAGCTGTCTGGAGGTTCTATGAGCAAGATGCGTGTGTATGAAGTCGCCCGAGACCTGGCGATGGACAACAAGTCGCTGGTGGCTTTGTTCCAGTCGGTCGGTGTGACAGACGTGCGCAACCACATGAGCGCCGTGTTGCCGGAGCAGATTGATCGCGTGAAGCGTCATCTGGAGCGGCAGAGCGGGCAAAAAGCCGTGGAAGAGCGCATTCGGCCGACCGTCGTCAAGCGGCGAGCGAAACCGAACGAAGGCGGCGGCCCGGAAAGCGTTGCAGAACGCTCGGAGTCCGCACCGGCGCCCAGCGTGGCGCGTCGCGCGCCTGCACAGTCGCCTGCTCCCAGCGCCAGACCGGCGCCGCTGCCGGTTCCGGAAGCTGCAGCTGCTCCGGTCGCGCGCCGAGCAGCACCGCCTCCAGAGCCGGTGGTCGAAGAGCAAGACGGACCCGAGCCGGTTTCCGCACCTCCGTCGGCACAGGTCCGGGTAGCGCCGCCGCCGCCCGCTCAACCTGCGATCCCGCCGCCGCCGGCACCGGAGCTGATGGCGCCTCCGCTCTCTGAACCCGTGCCGCAAACTGTCGCTGCGGCGGAGCCAGCGCCGGTGCCCGAACGAGCACCCGAAGTGAAGGCACCTCCTCCGAGCGTTGCGGCTCGGCCCAGCGCTGCCGCGGCACCCGCGCCGTCGGCACCCGTGCAGCGGCCTCGGCCCAAGACCGGTATCGAAGTGTGGGAAGGCCGTGCAGGCGTGCCGATGCCCCAGCAGCCGCGCGGTACCACCCCGCGGCGCGTCCAATACGACGCCAAGACCGGTGGAGCCGCGCCGAACAACGCCGGTCGCCCCCGTGGCCCCGGAATGGTTGGCGGTCGAATGGGCGGTGGTCCTGGCGGCGGTGGCCGGTCCGGGAGCGGTGGCATGCGTCATCGCGGCCTCTCATCTCTCGCGCCTCGCCGCTCGGGTGGGCCGCCGATCACGCAAGAGCGCTCGGCGCACAAGAAGATCGTCAAGATCGAAGACAACGTCGGGCTGCAGACGCTTGCCGGGAAGATGGGCGCAAAGGCCGGCGAGGTGCTCATGAAGCTCATGAGCCTCGGCATGACCGGCGTGAACATCAACTCCAACCTGGACCCCGAAACGGCCAAGATCGTGGCCAACGAGTTCGGGTGGGAGGTCGAAGACGTCGCGGTGAGCGAAGAGGATCGCCTCGTCGCCGCTCAGGGCATCGAAAGCCAAAAGGAAGTCGACCTGGATCTGGAACCGCGACCTCCGGTCGTGACAGTGATGGGCCACGTCGACCACGGGAAGACCAGCCTGCTCGACTACATTCGCAAGAGTCAGGTCACCGAGGGTGAAGCGGGTGGGATTACGCAGCACATTGGTGCGTATTCCGTGATGACGTCCCGGGGCTCCGTTACGTTCCTGGATACTCCGGGCCACGCGGCGTTCTCGCAGATGCGCGCACGCGGTGCCCAGACCACCGATCTCGTGATCTTGGTGGTCGCGGCGGACGACGGCGTCATGCCGCAAACGCGTGAGGCCGTGAGCCACGCCAAGGCCGCGAAGGTGCCGATCGTCGTAGCGGTCAACAAGATCGACAAGGAAGGCGCGCAACCTGAGCGCGTGCGGCGTGAGCTCAGCGAATTGGCTCTCGTCCCCGAAGAGTGGGGTGGGGACACGATGTTCTGCGAGTGCTCCGCGATCACCGGGCAAGGTGTCGACAAGCTGCTGGAAAACGTGGCTTTGCAGGCCGAGATTTTGGAGCTGCGCGCGAGCAAGAACAAGCCCGCGAGTGGCGTCGTGATCGAAGCCAAGCTGGATCGCGGGCAGGGCCCCGTGGCCACGGTGCTCGTCCAGTCCGGTACCTTGCAACGCGGTGACGTGCTCTTGGCGGGCAGCGCCTTCGGCAAGGTCCGCGCGATGCTCGATGATCGAGGCAAGAACACCAACTCGGCAGGCCCGTCCGTGCCGGTGGCTGTGATCGGCCTTAACGACGTGCCGGCCGCGGGTGATCCGGTGCACATCCTGAAGAGCCTGAAAGAGGCACAGGAAATCGCCGAATCGCGCCGCGTTCGCGACCGCCGCAGCGTCATGAGCTCGCACAAGAAGGTCTCGCTCGAAGAGCTGGCCCGTCGCATGGGCCAGGCTGATCAGCTCGAAGTGAAGCTGATCATCAAGGCGGACGTGCAGGGCTCAGTGGAGGCCTTGTCCAACGCGCTCACGGAGCTCAGCACGGACAAGGTGAAGGTGACGATCGTGCACGCCGCGGTCGGCGCAATCACCGAGGGTGACGTGAACCTCGCGATCGCCGCCAAGGCAATTGTGGTGGGCTTCAACGTTCGCCCCGCCGGCAAGGCAGGAACGCTCGCTCAAAAAGAGGGCATCGAGATCCGCCAGTACAAGATCATCTACGACGTCACCGACGACATTCGCGCCACCATGGAAGGCCTGCTCGCCCCCACATTGGTGGAGCGTCTGATCGGCAAAGCCGAGGTGCGCCAGCTGTTCAAGCTCGGCAAGACCGCCGTCATTGCCGGTGCAATGGTGACCGAAGGGACTGTGCGCCGGAGCGCCGGGGCTCGCGTGCTCCGGGCCTCCGCCTTGATCTGGCAGGGCAAGATTTCCAGCCTCAAGCGCTTCAAGGACGACGCGCGCGAGGTCAAGGAAGGCTTCGACTGCGGCATCACTCTCGACGGTTTCACTGCTCTGGAAGAGGGCGACATCATCGAGGCGATGGAAACCGAAGAGGTCAGGCAGACTTTGTAGCGATGTTCATCGGCGTTGCGCGGCTGGTGATTCAGATCCCCGGGGCGCGGTCCATCAAGGATCGCCGTCGCGTGGTGAAGAGTTTCAAGGACCGTTTGCGCGCCAAGCTCCCGGTCAGCGTGGCCGAGGTCGGCGATACAGAGCAGCTTCAAGTGGCGACGCTCGGAGTGGCGATTGTGGCTAACGAAACCGAGCGTTGTGACGAAATTTTGTCGGCGGTAATAGGTATGAGTCGCGTGCTTTCTGACGCGGTGCTCGCCGATGTGCGAACCGAAGTGGTGCCATTCGGGCATGGCGGGCGCAGCCTCTCGCGCGGTATCGAGCAGGCGCTGGAACGGGACCTGTTCGAGCCGGGGCGCCTCGAAGATTGGGAGCGTGAATGAGCGCTGGAACTCGACCGCAACGTGTCGCGGAGGTCATTCGCAAACACGTCGCTGAGGTACTTTTGCGGCAGATTGGCGACCCGAGGCTCTCGGGTTTGATGGTGACGCGGGTGGAGGTCACGCCGGATCTCGGAGCCGCCAAGGTTTTCTTTCGCGCGGTCGCCACGCTCGGCGCTGAGGAGCGCCGCGGCGTCGAGCGCGCAGCCGAGCGCGCTGGCCCCTTGTTACGGCGCGGCCTTGGCCCCTTGCTGGGGATCAAGAAGACGCCGGATCTGACCTTCAAATACGATTCGGGTCAGGACGCTGTCGATCGGATCGAGCAGCTGCTCGGCGAGATCGAGCGCGAAAACGGCTCTCGCTCGAGTTGAAGGGGGCCGAACCGGGCCCCCTTGGTGCGCGCGCTCGGGGAGGCGCCCGAGTCAGCCAGGCCGCTTCACTGCGCCTGGATCGATAGCACCACGCGCTCGTTCTTGCGCCGAGCCTCTTCACTGCCGGCCGGCATGAGTGGCTCGCTTGCACCGAAGCCTCGAGCGGTGAGCCGCGCTGCGGCCACCCCGTGCAAGATCAACGCATCACGAACTGCATTGGCGCGTTCAGTGCTCAGATTCAGACCGCCGGGGTCGCCGCCCCCGGTGTGGCTCTGAATCTCGATCCGCGCAATTTCCGGCCGATCGGCGAGAAACACAGCCAGCTCCTGAATCGTGAACATCGCGTCGCGCGAAGGCTTGGCGGTGCCTTCCGCGAAGTCAATCGGCGAGGCAGACTCGATGCGCTTGCCCGCGACCTTGAACGTCGACTTTGCCGGGGCCGGCGCCAGGGTGATGCGTTGATCGAGCTCCTGCAACGGTTCGACGCTGAGGCGCGTAACGCTCTTCAAATAGCCGGGCGCATCGACGCTGATGGTGGTTGCCCCGGGCGGTACGTTTTCGAACCGGAATGCACCGACTTCGTCCACGTCGAGCTCGAGGCCACGCCCGAGCACATCGGTGATGCGAACCTTGGCCATCCCGATCGGGGAGCCGTTGGTGGAGTCGTTCACGCGGCCGTTGATGTTGCTCACCTTGGCCACAGGCTCGAGCTCGCAGGTGACGGTGCTGGCGCCCGCGCGCGCCGGCTCCTCATCCGGCGTCGAGCCGAGGCCGCGCTCGGGCTCGCGTGCGTGCCGCTTCCAACCCGTTGTCCCGGGCGCCGGCTCGTTTTCCAACGGAGGTTCGGCAGCGGGCGCGGTTGCTTTGCCCACCTCCACGCTGCAGCTGCCGTCCTTGTAACCCGGCGCGGTGATCTTGAACGTATAACGCCCCGGTTCGAGCGAGCTGGTGACGAAGCGACCTTCGGCCGTGCTGATCATGCCCGTGAGGTCACGCCCTTCGAAGCGGATCAAGGCTTCGGGGATCGCGGTGGAAGTCTCCTTTTCGATCACCATGCCGTGAACAAACAGCTCCTGCGGCGCCGCAGGTTCCGGCGCGGGCATCGCGATCTGCTGGATCTGCACCTGCGGTTTGGTGTCTGCGGCGTAGCCGATTCCGAACCAGATGGTCCACGGCACTTCCGGCGCTACCTCGACCAGGAAGTCGGCGGCACCTCCGGTGGCCAGATCCAGTGCGCCGGTGACCGTCATGCCTTCGAGCCACCACGGGATGGCGGACCAGGGCATGAGCCGCACACCAGCGCTGATGCGCGACGGCGTGGTAGAAAACACCGGGCGATCGCGCAAACAGCTGTCGCCGCTGTAGCGCAGTGCGCGCAAGCACAGATAAGACTGCCGATTGGCGGGGATGTCGACGCTCCACTCCAGGAACGGTCGGGCCGTGTCGAACAGGCCCTCGACGCCGAGGCCGATCTGCATGAAATCGACTCGATTGATGTCCAGGGCAAAGCGCTCGATGCGATCGATCGGCCGCTCCTGCGTGCGCTCGAAATCCTCCACCAGCTTGCCGGAGTTGTCGAACTGGTACCCCAGGTTCAAGTGCGCCCGGAGCGGGATGGGTCCCGATGTGCGCCTGGACAGGTCCGCGGTAGCGAGCGCGCGCAGACCGAGATTCACCGAATCGATGCCGGACAAGCCGACTTGGCCGCTGCCCGTGGAAAATCCGAGATCCATCGCGCCACCGACGCTGAAGATCTGCCCCTCCTCGGGTGGCATGAACGCCTTCACCCCGAGCGACCAGTCCCCCACCACTTGCTTCAGCTGAGGAACGGGGCGATCCGTGGACGTGCTGTGGGAAAAGATGCCGGCGTACGCTTCCAGGAAGCTGACCGGGGTCGCGGAGAGGAAGAAGTTGCCGCTCACTCGGTCGACTTGGTCGCGGAGTCCGGCGCCTTCCCCGTTGCTTGGGCACTGCGGACACAGGAAGCCGCTGCCGCTGTAGAAACCCGTGAGCAGCGAGAAACGAAACGTGCCCGCGCCGCCGGATGAGGCGCTCAGGACGCGCATCAAACCCGTCGCGCCCATCGTGCTCGTGGACTCGGCGAGCGACAGGCGTCGTTCTCGAGCCGTCGTGTCGTTGTCCGGACGGACCTCGTCCTCCTCCTCCAGGGGAAAGGGACTCTCTTCTTCGGACAATTCCTCCGATGGTAACGGTTCCTCGGCCCAGTCCTCGGCATCCGCCCCGTCCGGATCGGGTGGATCGACATCGTCGGCAGCGCCAGGCGGCGGATCCTCCTGTGCGGCGGAGGTCCCCGCCGTCCCCAACAACACAGCCCCTACGATTGCTCGGGTCCACCGTTTCGCGATCATCTAGTTCGGGAGTGTTATTGCTCGGCGACCCCTCTGCAAGTTGGTCTTCTCGCCGTGAGCTCGGATATTCTAGCGCTCACCGTGGGGAACCCCCTTATTCAAGTCGAGGGTCTGAGGAAGACCTATCGGCAAGGCTTCTGGATGCGCCGCGTAGAGGCGGTGCGCGGCATCAGTTTCTCCGTCAACAGGGGCGAGTCCTTCGGGTTTTTGGGCCCGAACGGCGCCGGCAAGACAACGACGATCAAGATCTTGATGGGCCTGATGCGGCCCAGCGCGGGTGACGTGCGCCTGTTCGGTTTGCCTGTACCGGCACGAAAAAGCCGGGAGCGGGTCGGCTTCATGCCGGAAAATCCTTATATTTACCCTTACTTGACCCCGCGAGAGTTCGTGGAATTGTGCGGCCGCCTGTCGGGCTTGCGCGGCGGCGCGCTCAGAGATCGCACGACGCGGGTGCTCGAGCAGACAGGAATTCTTTACGCCTCGTCGCGTCAGATTAGGCGCCTCTCCAAAGGCATGTTGCAGCGCACTGGGCTAGCGGCCGCACTCGTGGCGGATCCCGAGCTCCTAGTGCTGGACGAACCCATGAGCGGGCTCGACCCCGGTGGCCGCAAAGAGGTGCGCGACATGATCCTCGAAGAGCGCAGACAGGGGCGGACCCTGTTTTTTTCCACACACATCCTGGCGGACGTGCCTGCGCTTTGTGATCACGTCGTGATCTTGCAGAAGGGGCAGGCCGTCCTCTCCGGACCGCTCGACGAGCTCTTGAAAAAAGAAGTGCAACACACGGACGTCGTCGTCAAAGGGCAAAGCGCCGCGCTGCGCGAGTCCTGCGAGAAGCGCGGGCTCGTGACGCGCAATGACGCCGGTCGCCTGGTGATTGAAGTCCGCGGAACCGAGCCCGTCGCGAGCCTGCTGGAGGAGATTCTGCGCGCGGGGCTCGAGGTGTTCGAGGTCGCGCCTCGCTATGAGACGCTGGAGCAGATCTTCGTGCGTTCCGAGGCCACCGCCGCGCAAAAAACCGAGCTGAGCTAGTCCAATCTCGCGCGCCTGGGTGCGACTAACTTGCGTACGCGCTGCAAGTCGCGACCGTCGAGCTCGCGCAACACGAGCAACAAAGCCACGTAGGTCGCGGCTACCGCCGCACACCACACGGGCGTTAGCAATTTTGATGGTGCGGGTAGCGAACGGGCCAGCGTCACTGCGCCCCCGAGCGCCACCAGGATGCGCAGCGAGCTTCCGAGCTCGAGCACTACGCCCGCGGTGCGCCTGAGGCACGCCCCGGCCACACCGGTTGCCAAGAACAGCGCGAGCGACGTCGAACACGCGGCCTGC
The DNA here is from genome assembly GCA_043780025.1 of Deltaproteobacteria bacterium. Lineage (GTDB taxonomy): Bacteria > Myxococcota_A > Polyangia > Polyangiales > Polyangiaceae > SZUA-265. The sequence continues at coordinate 17,916 of JAYWEH010000430.1, read as the reverse complement.
CACAATAGTTCGGCCCCGAGTGGCAACCCCCTTGCTTTGACGAAACACGAGCCCACCACCAACACGACTGCGAGCCCCGTGACGATCAGGCTGATGGCCTGCCGTTCCAGGCTGTTCAACAGCGACGTGAAGACACCGAGCAACGCCAAACAACCGAGCCCGAGGGACAAGACACCCATGGCGGCCGTGCCGAGCGCGGCGCTGTCGGCTCCAAATACGAGCGTCAACAGCGGACCCGGCAGGCCACATGTCACGCTCGTGATCAGCGCAGTGACTAGCAGTGCCGTGCGGTTGCCCTGCGCGACGTAGGTCCGGACCAGCTCGTTCGAGCCTTCCCGCTGCGCTTTGGCGACCAGGGGAAACAACACCGTGCTGACGGCCAGCACCAACTGGTAGGGCAAGAAGCAGAAGAGCTGCACGGCGCGATAGGCTCCGACGAGGGGATCTGCCGCCGTGGCAGCGAGCCCGGCGGCGAGGGCCGCATCCGCGCTGAAACGACGGATCAGCAGCTGATCGGCCTGGAATAGCAGGTTGAGCAAGCCCTGGCCGAGCAGGATGGCGGCGATGAAACGTGTGTACGCGCGCAGGGATGGTCCACCCGCGCCGCGGCTGCCCCAGCCTACCTGCAGGGCTGCCACCCCAAGTACCAGCAGCGAGCTGACGACGAAGCCCGCGCAGGCGCCTTCGACACCTCGGCCCGAGCCCAGATACGCCCCCAAGCCGAGCGCGCCGCCGATCAGGCCTCCCGTGCGCAGCGTGGCCGCCAACGCATCCAGAGCCGCCTGCGTTCCGAACCGGGTCTGACCATTGAGCGCTCCGACGAGGGGCGCGTACAGCCCGTAGGCGCACAATACAGCGCTCAACCAGCGCAATGCGCCGACGATGTGCGGCGCCCCCGTGAGCGCGCCAAGCGGGCTCGCGAACAACCAGAAGGCAGTGGCCAGGACCAGCGCCAGTAGGGCGTGCACGCGTAGCACTCGCCGCAGCGCACTCGGGCGTGCGGCTTCGGGAGCCGTAGCGACGGCATGGCTCACCCCCTGCAGGGACGCCGTGACGACGGGATTGTAGGCGATGCTCGCCGCGGCCAGTGCGCTCGACAGTGCGCCATAGCCCTCGAGCCCCAGGACGGCCTTCAGGGCCACCTGTTGGACCAGGCCAACCAGGATGAAGTACAACTTGGCGGCGCTGACCGCGATGCCGCCGCGCCCGGCTCGCACCGCGAGTTCCGCGCTCTGGGCGGTTTTAGCCTCGGCGGGAGGGGAGCGCGCGGGGAGGGCGCCTGCTGCTTCTCGGGGGGCCGAATCCAACTTTCCTCGGGCGCCTCCGCTTCTTCGCCTATTGCATTGTCCCGCTCGCCCGGTCAACGAGCGAGCCGGCGCTTCGCCGGGTCCTGGGCAGCTTGGACGTACCCGCTCGCGCGATTTCTCGGGAACGTACTTGACGTTACCGTGGCGCCAGCTAGCCTGCCGACCCGTTATTCCAGCTTAGCTCAGTTGGTAGAGCAGGCGACTGTTAATCGCCGGGTCCCAGGTTCGAGTCCTGGAGCTGGAGCCAAAGGAAGCCGCCCGCGAACTTCGCGAGCGGCTTTGGTAAACAGCGACCTCGGAGAGCAATCTCCGGGGTCGTTGCTTTTCTAGCGCTGGAATGCGGGGGCTTTGGCGCGTGGCGGGGGCGTGGCGCGCTTGGACAGCGTTCGAGCAGAGAGTGCCTCGGGCGTGACCACGGGCGCGCTGGGGGCGTTCTGGACGCGCTTGGCGCTCTCTCTGCTGGCCAGCGGGGAGAGAGAAGCCGAGAGTGTTTAACAGCCGGGGCTGTTTTGGGTGGACGGGTTGGGTTTTGTTTAACTGGCCACCGCGCTGGGCCCGCACACAACGCTTGCCGCGCGGGCCTCGAGCGTCACGGCTTTCGAGCGATGAACCGTTTCCATTCTGGAAACAGTTGGCGGTCGCCGGAGCCCGCGGCGCCGGCCACGAGTCGCTTCCGTTTTGGAAAGAGCTGGCGGCGCTCACGTCCTCGTCCTCCGCTGCACGCGCAGCTCCTTGCCGGCGGGCGTGAGGCGGTAGCGCTGGCTACGGCTGTTCGGCTTGTCGGGCTGGGTCATCTCGATGAGGCCGGTCTCGAGCGCGGGCAGCAGGTAGGCCTTGCGGAAGTGCTCCCGGTGAGCGAGGCCCACGGCGTCTTGCAGCTCGGTCCGCGTGAGCTCGCCGTCGAGCAGCTTCACGAGCGTCACGACATGCTCGGTAACTTGCGCGGTGACTTGCGCGGTCGGGGTACCGCGCAAGTTGGCAGGCACCGCCTTCCGTCGCACGGTGGCCACGAAGAGGCCGCCGTCGCGGTCGTCGCGGAAGTCGATGTCGGGCCAGGCTTCGAGCGCGCGCGGTACGCCCGACCCGAGGCCACGGTACGGCAGCACGCCCTTCGCGACGAAGCTCGCGAGGATTGGGTTGCGGAGGTTCGAGTTGCCCGCACGGATGTTCTCGACGGTGAGGTTGTTCGGCAGCGTGCCCGGGCTGATGATCTCGATGCGGTCATCGAAGATGAAGAGACGGATCGGCGCGCTGATCAGGTAGTCGCGGTGGACGAGCGCATTGACGAGCAGCTCCTCGAAGACGGCCGGCGGGATTTCGGGCACGCCCGGGCTGTTCACCCCGCGGCCCGCCTGGACCTTGTGCAGGTTGCGGAGCACGAACCCGAGCGCGGCGTCGAACACGCTACGTAGTGAGCCGCTGAAATCCTCGGTGTCGTCGTACTTCGACGTGTGGATGGTCGTTCCCGGGTACTTCACCGCCTTGACCACGAATTGCGGCTTGAAGCGCTGGGGCTCTTCGGCGAACAGCAACAGGCCCGCGAGGTTGAGCACGCCATCGTCGGTCGCGAGGTTCATGTTCGCGAGTAGGCGCAGGCGGTCCGCAGCGCGTGACGGAAACTTCTGGCCATAGGTGTCGCGCAGGAACTTGCTGAACCGCAGGTCGTCCAATGCATCGATGCCAGCCTTCGTAGGCAGCTCGTCGGCATGGAACTGGTCGGTCATCTGAAAGAGCCGGCGCAGCTCCTCCTTCGAGTTGACGCGCCGCTTGTCGGAACCGGCCTTCAGCCAGATGACACCGTTCTTGTCGAAGTACGGTTTGTCGAGCCCCTTGGGCACCGTGAGGACGATGACGACGCGCCCGTTCGCGAGAGCGACGTTCTTCGTCTGCACAGTGAGCGGGCTGCGCACTGCGTGGCTCGCGGTGTTGCCGATGAGCTGGTTCAACCGCTTCACGTCGTCAGCGGAGAGCCCCGGCGTCGTGCCGTCGTCGGCGACGCCGAGGTAGAGCGTGCCACCCTCGGCGTTGGCGAAGGCGACCATCTCGGCGGCGAGCGCATCGCCGTTCGTCACGTCGCGCTTGAACTGCCGCGAGCTGTCTTCGCCGAGCGCGATGTCGGCCAGCAGCGCCTTCGTCTCGGCGCTCCGCCCACCCTTCTTCGTGGGCTTCTTCGTCGTACGCTTCTCCATCGTCATGGCCTTGTGCCTCCACTCGTCACGCTGACCGGCTGTTCCTCGTCCATCGCGTGGTGAAGCTCCATAGGCGCGCCGCCCGCGGGGCAGACGAACGCGCGGAACGTTCGCTGCCCGTGAGTCTTCCCCGCGCTGAGGATGAGGAGCAGCGGTTCCTTGCAGTCGTATTCCCTGGCGTGACTGATCTCGAGCATCTGTGCGAAGTCGTCGCCGCTCGGCTCGACGTGGTTCACGGGGTGGAAGTGCCACTCGCCGATGTAGAACGTTGGCTCCTTGGCTCTCCACCGGTTGCCGAGCAGATCGCGCAGTCCGTTCACGCCGCGCACGAACCAGGAGCGTCCGCGCTTGGAGTCCATCGGCGGCGGCGTGGCTTCGCGCACGATCGCGAGCGAGAGGTCATCGGAGTAGCACCCGACCAAAATGCCACCCGTCTCCGACGAACCAGCGTCGCGGCAGTAGCGATCCAGCGCGCTGAGAACGGATCCCTGGAACCCCACGGCGAACGTGCTGTCCTCCGTCTTGCCCTTCCAGGTCGTCATGACGCCAACGCTTCCATTGCAGGTGGCGCGCTCTCGGGAGTGAACCCCTGGAAGCCGTCGTCAGACGACGACTGCGCGAACACACGGAAGCGGGAGGACGGCGGCCTCTTGGCGACGAGCGTCTCCAGCTCTTTCACGCAAGTCACCGCGGCAAGCACCACGTCGTCTTGGCGAGCCGGAAAGAGAGGCGACCAACAGCCAGCTCCCTCGAGGACTTCGTCGCTTTCGGCCCACGTCTTCGCCTCGTGCTCCAGCCAGGGCCGAACGCTTCTCACAAACTCGTCCTGTGGGAACCGGTGACCGCTCACCCCGAACGAGAAGAGGCGCTTGCCGCCGAGGCCCATCGAGAACGAAGCGAAGATGCGCGGGATCGACCACCACGCGGTTGCGAGCAGCAGGAGTGCTTCGTCAGACGACGTGCAGTCGACGATGACGTCGTACTCGTCCAACCGCTCGACGATCGCGCTCAGCGAGCCACCGAGCTCTTGGGACACCTCGGTTACACGCACCATCGGCGAGACTTGCCGCAGTCGCTGCGCGACCGCTTGCACCTTTGCTTTCCCCACGTCGACGAGCGTCGCGGTATGCCGGCAGACGTTCCCGGCCTCCAACAAGTCGCCATCGACAAGAGCGAGTTCGTTTACCCCCGCGCGCGCGAGCATCTCAGCGAGGCTCGAGCCGAGCGCGCCGACACCGAGCAACGCGATGCGGAGGTCACGCACGGCCCTTGGGAGCCGTCCGCGCGCTTGGAGGCGCTCGGGGTTCCAGTTCTCGGTGGGCAGGCACTGGAGCGCGAGCTTGTCGGCGTACGTCTCGTGGCGATCCCGATGCCACCATCCTCTCGCATTCGCTCGGAAGCCACGCGGCGGCTTCCCCGAAGCGACGGGAACCCTCGGAAGCACGTAGGCATCCCAGTGGACCTCGGTCGCTGGGGCGCCGACGCGCAGGGCTATTGGATACCCGAGCAACAGGAAACCGCTCTTGTTCGAGCCTCGCAGCGAAGGCAGGACCCAGCGAAGCACTGCATCTGCATCCAGCCCCTGCGCCTTCGCTACCCGACGCAGCTCCCCCCACGTGGCAGGTGCCTCCCACGGCTGCAACACGATGGGTCGCGGCCAGAGCCACCAGAAGCCAACGACGTCATCTACCGTCCCGAGCTTGCGGCCGGCCCACTCGCGGATGGTCTCATCGTTCCGAGCAGCGAAGCGGCCCGCACCGATTGCGTTTCCAATATCCGGCACGGCTCCGGGAAGGACAGGACCGTACGTTCCTTCTCGCCCTCGCCATGCCTCGAACGACGAAGCGCTCTCGTCATGTACCACGCGATGCCGTTCCCACTTGCGCACCGTCGTTCGAGCAGGTCTTGCCGGCAGCTCGAACGGATCGCTCGCGGCGAGGAGCTGGTCGCTAGCCGCGTGATGCAACCAAAGCTGTGCGCGCTCGACGTGCCACCGTAGGCGGGCGTCGGCATCGCCAAAGGGATCGCGAACGAGGGTCAGGCGGCGTTCACCACCGAAGGGCGAGTCGAGGCACAGCTTGCCGTCGCGCCAGGGTTGCGAAGCGTTGCTCGACGTGTTCCGCGACTGGTGCGGGAACGTCGCCGTCATCCCCCGTTCCACTGCGGGATGGATCGCGACGTCGCCGAAGGGATAGCTGGCGTCGATGCGCGCGCACCAGCGCGTCGTTGCACCGATGAAGCGGACACCAGCGTCGCGTTGAATGGCGAACGTGACGAGCCACTGGTTCGAAGCAGCATGAAAGCTCGGTCCGTCCTCGACCACGCACGCAGCGACGTTGCGCAGGCCGCGAAGGCCGCGCTCGATCGCAGGCGGTGGCAGGACGGGCGCCGAGGTCACGCGAAGCGTCCGCTCCCCGGAACAGCCGGTCCCGTCGGCGGCGTGTAGCCACCACGGCCCGAGCCGCCCGAACCCCCACCACCGTTCTCCGGCGGCTTCGGAAACTTGTTGCCGAACAGGTCACGCCACTGGTTGCCGCTCTCCGTGCGGTCCTCCGAGTCGTACGCGCGGCGCGCGAGGGCAGCCCCATCCTTCACCTGGTCGTAGAACTTCTTGAAGTCATCAGCGGAGATGCGCGTGAAGACGTCGTGGGTCGAGACGCCGTAGTCCGGGAGGCTCGGCTTGCCGCCGGCCAAGACCGTCAGTGCGTACTGCGAGACGATCTTTTCGAGTGTCTTCACGACACCCTCGGCGACGCTGTCGACGCCGTCGGGGCAGCACTCGCCGATGAGCCGCTCGAGAGGGAACCCCTTGGGATGCTTCGGCTCCTCGTGCTTCTCCACACGCCACCACTTGATGGCTTTGACGACGTTGACGAAGTGCTTGTTCGTGCGGTCGTTCTTGTCGCGCGTCCACGTGACCTGCGCGATGGGGTGCGTCGACTCCCACTTGTTCGCGTCGCGGTCCGGGATACGCAGGGGCTGAGATTTCCACTCGGGCTCGCTCTTGGCCTCCGCGATAAGGGTTCTTGCGTCGCTCCTGTACCGCGAGCCGAGCGCCAGCCATGAACGATGAAGACGCCACTCGGGGTCATCCTCGAGCCCGTCATCAGCCGACAGAGCCTCGGACCGGAGGATGCCCATCTCTGCTTCTGACGGCGCCGAGGTGAGCACGAGATCCAGCTCGACATAGGAAAGCTCGATGCCGAACGAGCGCCCCTGTTGCCGCCACTTCCCCTTGTAGTGCTTGTCGAGGAAGGGCTTGAACACGTCCATCGCCTTCGCCGGCGTGTACTCCTGCTCCGAGAGCTTCGTGACGACGATGATGTCGACGTCGGAGCGCCGATCGCCCTTGGGGCGAATCGCGGTCGAGCGCTTGTAGCTGCCCTGGAGGAAGTCCGAGACGAGGCACTTCTTCAGCTCATCGTCCGCGTTGAGCCGGTCGCGCAGCCTCGTGTGCCCGTCCTTCAGGTCGTCGCGCATCGCCTTCGAGGGGCGAATGTCCTGCAGGAACTCGGCGAAGTCGGATTGAAGAATCATCGTGTTGCCTCCTGATGGTCCGCTACCGAGTTGGACGGGAGCGGGAACGAGATGGAAAGCTGGTAGGACCCGTCGTGTTCGATCCCGAAGTCGAACTCGTAGAGGGCGAGCCGCCCAAGCGCTTCACGCTGTTGGCCGATGAAGAACATCAGGGCGTTCGGGCACGCGAAGAAGACGTGCGCCCTCGCGCGTCGGTCCGGGCGTGCAGCCGTGAGATGGGCCGGCAGTGCAGCCGCGAGCTGGTAGGCATGGTCCGGCCCCTTTACGCTCTGAGGCGACGGTCCCCCCTCGGGGCTCAGCAGCACGAGACGACGGACCGCTGGTGCGTTCGCCGAAGCGAGGTACGATTCGACGTCCGCACGCGCGTCGTGCGTGACGGACAGGCAGATTGCCACGTCCTCTGCGTCAGGGTTCTTCTCGACCGTTTGCGTGGCCCACGAGGCACTCGTTCCCGGACTGTGGGTCGGTCGCCACACGTCGAGGTTCGGCTTCTGGACAGGCGCGGCGTTCACGCCGGTGTTGCGACTCAGCTCCCACCCCGCGAGCAACGCGAACGAACCGTGGCACTCGAGCGCGATGACCGACGCCGCAGCCCGCAGCCGCGCTCGACGCTCCTGATCGTCGAGGAAGGAAACAACCTCGCTGACGCTTGCCTCCCACGAGCCGCTCTCGGCGAGGTGCCGGCCATCGAAGTTCGACGAAACGCACACGAGCTCGTCGACCTCGCATTCGAGGCGCTCCGCGAAGCGCATGAAGCTCCGAACACCGATGGTGAGCGGGCGCGCTAGACTCGTGCCGCTCTCGACCAAGAGACCTTCGCGCTTACACAGCTCGCGGAACGCAGCCTCCTCGAACGAGTGTGGCCCGTTCATCAAGAACTGCTGGACCAGGCTCTCGTAGGGGCATGCTGCACGGTCAGCGCTTGGCGCGCGGAGGCCCGCCGCCTCGAGAGTTGCGTAGACGTAGGCCTTGAAGTCTCGCCGACCAAAGTGGTCGAGCTGGAACCGGAGTGTCCGGGCAAACGCCGCGAAGGCATCCGAGTCGAGGCCGAGGTGCGTCCTCCACTGTTCGCGAATCTTCCCGACGTGTCCCTTGGGTCCATCGTCGAAGAACTTGGGCGGCAGCTCGCCGTCGTACTCGCGCAGGAGCGCCGCGAGCTTGTCGTCGTCCTTCCATCGCCAGTTGGAGGCGAGGTGGAGCCGGAAGCCGACATGCTGCTTCGTCAGGTTCGTGTACGCGTTGTGAAAGCGCTGGAGCAGCGACGACTTCGCGTTGATGAACGACGGATCGATCAGCGCGTCGGAGCTGTAAGCGTCGCGGTTGTCCACGTGATACTTGAGCTGGAAGAAGTCTGCGCTCGCCAGCCACCCGCCCGCATTTACTCCGGGCGCACGGTAGAAGACCGCCACGTCATCAACGCCGTCGGCCTCGTCGTGCTCCAGCACAACCCGCTCAACCATCGAGTTGGGACGCAGCAGATCTGCAGCCTGGCGCCAGAAGAATAGCCCCTGGTACACGTCGCCTTCTGTTCGAGCGCCAACTTGATGAATTGCCATCGCGCGCTCCTCACTCCACCAGCGCTTTGAAGACAGCGTCGGACGCGTCCTTGTAGAACTCGATCTTGATCTTGGTCCACAGCTCGTCAGGGAGGTCGTTGAGTTGCCGGCGCGCGGCGACGGGCATGAGCAACGTCTGGGCTTGCTTGTCGACGGCCAGCTCCGCGAGCGCGACGGCGTTCGGAATCATCTCGATCGAACCGCCGAGGTTCAGGGCTCCGACCACTACGGTTCCCCCTCGCGTGTTGCGGCCGAGCAGACCGCCGCAGAGAGCGACCAGCACCGGCACGCCGAGCCCAGCGCCGCTCTTGTCGGCGTCCATCGAGCGCATCTGAATCGAGAACTCGTGCTCGCGTGGGTTGCGATCTCCGACGAGCTCCTTCGCCCGCGTGTAGAGGTTCTGCTCGCCAACCTTCACGCTCTCGCGGAATGCCGGCGGCGTCGGCTGGTTGAGCACCTTCACACCCGCGCCAGGGCCACTGGCAACCTCGATGCGGTAGAGGCCCGGTCCGCCACCGTCGGCACCGCCCGGGCTGACAGCCCAGACCTGCCCCGGAGGAAGCGGGTCGCCTTCGATGGCCTCGTCGCTGTGAAGCTCTGGTGTCGAGACGAACTGCTCTACGCCCTCGGGGCCGAGGATGTAGCTGAAGTGCGTGTTGCGGAACTCGCTCTTGAAGCAGCGCTTCTGCTGCTCCTTCACGCGACGTCTGGTCTCGAGAGCCGTGCGCACGATCCACTCGAGGTCCTCGTCGGACACCGGCTGCTCGGGGTCCGGGAAGAGGAGCTTCGCGAGGCCGCTCACGGTCTTGTTCACCGCCTCGATGTCGCGTCCGGAGAGCGCGCCGCCGAGGTGCACGCGCCCTTGCATGACAGAGACGCGGTTCCCCGAGCGGAGCTTGCTCCAGCACTCGCTGAGGAAGTCGCTGACGAGCCCGAAGTGGTTGGTGAAGTGGTCGTTCGGATTCAGCTTCGGGAAGTCCCAGCCGGGAACGAACGCATGGATTCGGTCCATGAAAGCCGTGTCGTTGCGCATCTCAGGCGGTAGCGGACTGAGCAGGTGGCCGACTCGCTGCTGTTGCTCAACGTCGACGTCGAAGTTGCCGACCATCACGATGCAGCCGTCGGCGCGGATGTTCTCCTTGCCGCGGCTGAACTGGCCCGACGCCATGTAGCCCTTCATGATGTTGACGCCATCCTTCTGGTCGAAGGAGATCCCCGACACCTCGTCGAAGCAGACGACGTCGTACTGGCAAACTAGGCCTCGCTGCCCGCTCGCATTGTTCACGAACATCTTGGCGACGGTGGCCTTACCGCCTGAGATCAGATGTGCGTACGGTGAGATCTGCTGGAAGAGATGGCTCTTGCCCGTGCCGCGCGGTCCAAGCTCGACGAGGTTGAAGTTGCGTTCGACGAACGGGATCATCCGAAGCAGTGCGACGCGCCGGGCACGCTCGGACAGTGCCGCTGGCTCAAGACCAATGGACCGGATGAGGAAGTTGATCCACTCCTCCGTGGTGAACGTCTTCCGTGCGCGCGCGAGCACATCGAGCACATCCGACTTCGACATCTGGATCGGACGGAGTGACTCGATTGCGAAGGGTCGCCCTCCTTGCTCCTGAGCTGTGATGCCATCGTACGAGACCGTGACCTCCGCGTAGAAGCCGTCGGTCAGCATGCGCTCGTTGTCGCGGACCAGCTGATCCTCAATACGAACGTCGCGGAGCGCGAGGCTGGGCAGCTCGGCGAGGTAGCAATCGTTCTTCGCGTCGAGCCGTGCCTTGACGATATCGATCAGTTTGATCGAGCCACCTTCCTTGGCTCGCGCCTTGAAGAGTTCCTCCTCACCCGTGCGAATCGCCCGGTCGCGAAGCTGTTTCTCCACGATCTGAAGCCCCTCGGCGATCTCCTTCTCGTCGATGCTGGCGCAGTAGCGACCGAGCAGAAACTCGACGACGTAGGTCGGCACCGGGTACTGGCGCGCGTATTTTCGAACCAGGTCCTTGCGAACCAAGTACCCGTCGAAGGCTGATGCCGCCAGCTGATCTAGTTTGTCGAGTGTCATGCTCATGTGGCTTCTCCGACGGTCGTAGGCTTGCGGTCGAGCACGTTGCCCGCGGCGTCGACGACCACGATGGTCGCGCCGGCTCCTTCATGCGAGTCGTCAGCGACGGCGATGCTCGCTTCGCCAGCTGGACCAACCTCCTTGGCTGATGCAGCAATGCTTGTCGTCGCTTGCTTCCAGTTCAGGCGTAGGTCGACACGCACCGAAGCGTCGTTGGTCGTGACGCTCACGCGGCAGCGCATGCCTCGCCATGAAACCGAAGCGATGGATGCTGTCGTGGACGCGCCGCCGCGCTCCACCACAAGCTCAGGGATGATGCATTCCTGTGGGCTCACACCGCCGTGCGCGTACTCGTTGTTCAGGGTGAAACACGCGATGCCGGGCGGTGAGGCGATTCGAACATGCGTGTTCCAGTGCCAGCCGTGCATCGGCATGCTCGGCTTGGACTCGCCCTTCACCGTGGCGCAGCGCGCCCACTTCGTAGCGGCGAGAAAAGACGGGAGGTCCACGCGCGGTAGTCCGCCAGGCAGGAGCAGCCAGCCGTGGTCTGTCACAACCCGCACCCGTACCCACCCGCACTCAAGGAATCCGGTGATCTGGTCAACCAGCGTCTCGAGTTCGGTCTCGAGGTGGACGGCGAGCTGCGCTCCGATCTTGTGCCCGAGCTCGTCGAGCCGGCCGGTCTCCACCCATGCGCCTGTCATCCCGGGCTTCGGCGGACGAGTCTCATCGCCAAGAATGTCCATCCCGCGCTTCGCCATCTCGTCGCGCAGCTTCTGCGCCGTGACGGACTGCCCACCGACCGTCAGCTTGGGATTGAAGTCGACGATGTCTTCTCCTCCTTGCAGGAGGTCGTGAACGACCGTCGCGAATGGTTTGGCCGTCGCGGTCACGGTGGGTAACGGCGACAGGCGATGACTCAGCCTTGCGCGGTAGCCCTTCGCCTCGAGCCGCTCATGCAGCATTCCGGCGACATCGAAGCGCAGACCGTCGGCGAACAGAACGCAGACGTCCTTCTCGGCGGTGGTGCCGACGACCATCGCGCGCGCGACGTTCTCTCCCGAAGCGATGAGCGTCTGAAAGTGGCGAGCCGAAGCGTCGAGCCACGGCTCGTACAGTGGCTTGACCACTGTCCTCACGAGCGCCACGTCGGCGGCCGCGTGCACAGCGCTCAGCGATTCGAGCGCAGCGCGGTCGCACTTCCAGCCCTCTGAAGTGTACGCGCCGATCATAGCGTCGAGGGTCGCGCCACCGAGCGTCGACTTGACCATGCCAGCCAACCGCGAGAGAGGTTCCAGCGCGTGGGCCAGCGGACTCTCGCCAAGTTGTGCCCATACCCAATCGCGACGTCGGCCGTGCTCCGACTCCAGCGCCAGGATTTTCTCGATCGCCTTAGCGTGCGAGAGTTCCGCGATTGCACCCAGCTCCTTGCGAAGTCGCTGCTCGGCCTCATCGTTGACGCGAGGACTGCGTTCGGGATCGAAGCCGAGCTTGAGTTGCCCAGGAACCTCCCGCAGCAGCTGCGACACGCCGGGGTAGAGCTTCGGCGCCTCGCGAAAGCGCTGCCAAATGGCAGCCCACTTTCCATTGCCCTCGACGAGCGCGCTCGCGGCTTCGCCCGGCGACTTCTTGTCCGGGTCGAAATGGAACTCGGATCGGCACACGCTGCAGAACGACCGCCAACGGTTTTCGTCCTCGGAGGTGCGAAACGCGTCGCCAGCTCCCATCCAGCGAAGAAGGTCACGGGTTGGATCGCTTACGGCCAAGCGGTCGAAGTCGTCGGCGTCGAGACGGTGACCCCAGAGGCTATCGAGCGGGGCTTCCGCCAGTAGAGGTAAAGCGCGCAGCACTGCCTCACGCGTCTTCGTGTCCTGAGCGACGTCTAGGCCGAGGCCATCCTCCGAAATGAGGAACGCATCGACCGTCCAATCGCGACCGTTGCGCTGGTGCCACGGTCGCCCGCGGTAGAGCAGTTCTACGAGCGGCTGAAGTTCAGCGGGACACTCCGTGCCCGCCCGTAGCTGCTGCCGGCCAACGCCTGGGAGGTACAGGATCGGGACGACGCCGTCGGGCGGGTTGGCCTCGGGCAGCGCGCGGTCGACGATGCAGCGCAACCAGATCGCGGGTCCGGTTCGGTCGGCGGGGCTGTACGCGCCGAGCGTGTAGACCTGTGGGAGCACAGCGCGAAGCCGCGCCAGCAGCGACTTCCATTGCGCGTCGGCGTCGGTCCAAACAAGGACGACGGGCGCCGCGGTGCCTTCAGGTGTGCGCAGCGCATCGCCGAAGGAAGCGTCGAGGGCATCGAGCAGCCCCTTGGCTCGCGGAGGCGTACTGCGGCGCTTGGCGGTGGGCGTCACGACTTGCCCCCTTTCGCCCGCTCACGCGCCGCGAGCTTTGCAGCGCGAGAGTAGTGGAGGTCGTTCCAGCGATTCCCATCGAACTCCGCGCCCCCGAGGAAGTCGGCCGCTTGGCCATCCCAACCCCAGAACCAGGGGAAGGCAGTCTTGGTTCGGCTGGGCTCTTTGCCGCGATCCTTGTCCCACTTGATCTTGGGAGGCACTCGAAGGATGCATGCGTTCTTGCCACGCGCGCTTTTCAAAGTCCTGGCAGAGAGGAATGGGCGAATGTTGACGCGCACGCCGTCGTCGAGATCGGGTTCCCAGCCAGCAGGTTGCCGATCAAGCGACTTCCATCGCACGAAGATGTCGTAGGGAGGCTCGCCCTCCAAGATTCGCTCCAGCTCGCGCTTGAGGTGTTCTGCCGCGGCGACGCGAACGTCGGCGCCTTCGAGACCTGCCTTCTGCTCATCGCGCTGTCGATCGATCCAATCCCCCAAATAGGTATAGATGAGCTTCTCCAGCGTCCTTCGACCTTCTCCGTCGGGAGCGGCTAGTCGATGATAGTTGACCAGTGCGCTGAAGCCGTTCTTCAGGCCATCCCATATTTGCCAGATGAATGGGCGATGCTGAAACAGCTCACAATGCTGCTCGAAGAGCCCATCACGAAGCCAGTCATCAAGCGTCTTGCCTGAAAATGCAGAGTCATCCAGAAGGCGGTTCAGCCTAAGAGCCGACCACTCTGTATCAAACGCCTCGGCCAACAGACTGCGTAGTCGGTCGGCTGCTCCGTGCTCACCTTTGAGTGCCATCAGGCAGACGATTCCGTCAGTGTCTCCATGCATCGACAGAGCTGCCGACGCGCCCCCTCGACTATCAGGTAGCTCGAGATTGATCTGCCGCGGCCACCGAAAACCAAGTAGCCCTGCGACCGCGACTTGGAGGGGATTCTTCGATCCTCGTGGTTGTCCGTTGAATGTCCATTGAGTTGGATCCGAAGCGATTGGGGAAGGAACCCCGTTTGGAAATGTATCGCGCGCGACTTGCTCCCAGTGTTCGACATCGAATGGCACCTTGCGGAGTGTCTGGTTCGTTACCTTGAGTGTCTGATCCAGTGCTCGCACTTGCGCTTTGAAGTCGGAAGAAGTGCAGAAGGCTAGGATGGGCAACAACATGGCCACCGACCTTGGAACTAGCACTGCCACGTTGTTGTCGAACTTTTCGCCACGAAACACGGTCGCGTGAAGATCCTTCATTCGGTTGATCGCTATTGCGGTCTGCCCCCACGCTTTCTGCCCGCTCTCGTGCATGTCGTGAAGTTGATCTCGGCTCAGACGAGCATACTCAGCCAGCTCACCATCGCCCGCCTGCCATCGGATCGCGCATGACAGTCCGTTGTCGTGATCTGGCGACTCGATTGCAGTGCGGAAGGGGTCCCAAAACCCATCAAGTGCAATGACCTCCCAGAAACACACGACAAAGCGCTGGAGATCGCCAGTGACGGCACCTTGATAGCTTTCCGTGTGAGCGCCGAGCTGGGAACCTACGGTGTCCGTGTCGCCAAACATCACGCGACTGTCTGGGTTTCGAAGTTGCGCAAATTGAGAAAGCATCGTCGCCGGAGCGTCGCGGAGGAAGCCAGTCTTGGCTGCCGGTGATTCTGCGCTTCCAGCGTCGTACGCCGCGAGCACATGAACCGGAACAGCTGGCGCTCGAGTAATCACAACGAGAGAAGCCTTCACGATCTCGCCTGTGATCGTCTCGAAGGCCCGGGCGCCCAACCGGCCGACGCTTGACCACGTCTGTGTCTTGAGCAAACGCTCCCGGAGTTTCTTGTAGCCGCCCAGCGAGAGCCAATTTTGCGGAGTCACCAGCGCCACGGTCGCGCCCTCGTCGCAAAGCCCCAGAAGGCGTTCGAGGAAACATGTCGCGAGGTCTGCTTTCGAGTCGGGATAGTTCTTCTCAAGAAAGTCCCGCAGGACGGCATCCTGTCGGCCGCGCCCGAGGTACGGGACGTTCGTCGCAAGAAGCGTGAATCGCCGTCCAAGCATCGCGGCAGCGCGAGCCAACCCCTGTGCTGCGACGGCGACTTCCCTCGATGATTCGTCCGTCTCACGGTCCAGCGCGATTTGGAGGAGTGATGAGAGGGATTCGAAGCTAGCCTCAAAGAGAGAGCCTTCGAGCGTTCGAGGATCGATGAGACTTCCGAGCGATGGCGCACGCTCGAACATTCGATATAGACGCTGCATTCCGTTTCGGAGCTGCAGCGAGTCGCCCGCAAGGGCGAGCCACTCTTCCTCTTTGATGCTTGGACCGACGCCCGAACAGGCGAGGTGCATCTGTGGGAGCAGATGATAGTCGGACGTCCGCCACGAGGTGAGCGCTAGATTGAACGCTGCGATCTGGGTACACCGAGGATCAATCTCGAGCCCGAAGAGATTCTCGTGAAGGACCGCGTCGATCGCAGCAGTGCGAGAGAGAGCCTCCTCTCGCATTCGAAGCCCAACAAGGATGGGAAGAGCGAACACCAGAAAATGCCCGCTGCCCATGCACGGGTCCAATACGGTGATGTCCTTTGAGACCTTTGGCCACTTGTCAAACGTTCCCGCCGCGGGGAACCACGCTCCGTCGTCGCCGCGTACGAAACGGAGGTATGTCCAGTCCACGCCGGAAAGGGCGCACGCTTCACGCACCTCCCTTTCAGTCGCAGCAGACCTCGCCAGTTCGGGCCGCGATGCAAGAAGCTTTCCGGCCCACCACGCTCCGAGCGTATTGTGGAGCAGAAACAGAACCATGTAGTCATCGGTGAACAGCTGAGTGACAGCAGGAAGCTCATCAGCTCCGATCTTTATCTCCGACTTGTTGACCTTGTCCTTCTGATCGGCTTGCCAAAATTGATAGACCCATCCAAGGCTGTCATCCGCCGTGAACACCTCTTGTGGCAGACCTTCCAGAATGGTCTCTAGCTCTTGGCGCTTCTCAGGAGGCAGAGCGACCTCCAGCACAGGGTCTCCCGCACGGAAGATCTGTGGGAGCATCCGCTGCGCGAAGTCGCTGGCGAGGACGAGCCAGTCGACGTTGCGCTCCCGTGCGAGTTCGCGGCATTCATCAAGCGAGAGCGCCATCCCCGACGACGGCTCAACAAGGAGATCGTTCTCCGCAAGGAAGCGAGCGAACAACAGACGATGCCATTGCTCGTAGGCGCACTCGCCCACAAGGCGATCAATCGGTTGCGTGCCCTTCTTTTCGTCTAGGCGATCACCGAGCTGACGCCCATGCGCGCGCAGCCGGTTGCGTAGCTTCTTCTGATCCGGGCTAAGCGCGCTCCACGGTTCGTGATTGTGAACAGCCAGTTGCTCGATCGACTGGCGCGCGCCGCCCTCGGCCACGCGCCGCGCGTCCTTCACTCTGTTCTCGAGCTGTTTCCGAAGATTGCGATCGAGTGACGTCACGGATTCCCCTTCAGTTCACGAGCACGGGGCCGTCTTTGATCGCGGCGAGTAGTGTTTTCTGTTGCCGGTCGATCCAGCTCTGGACGTCTTGTTCGGACGACAACGTCGCGCGCTCGATCGACAGCGGGCGGACCTTCGGCTCTAGGAGACGTGCTGCTTGTTCGAGCGCGCGCTGCACGCGGCCGGGAACAGCGTCCGCGTCTGCTTCTCGCGTTGCGAGCGACCGAGCGTCGAGCGCGGAGAGCAGAGCCGCATCGGATGAGGCGTCCACCGCGGCCGGCCGGGTAAGGCCGACGTTCGTCAGAATGCCGGCTCGACCTTCCGGCGCAAGGCGCTGCCACAGCGGGCTGCCCTCGAGCGAGTCGGTGCCGCCCGCGTGCGCTCGCTCATGGGCCGTGTGCGCGTCGAGCAGCGCCTTTCGGAGCGCATCCGCAATCCCGCTTCGCAGCGGCGAGACCGGGTCGGTTGGCTCGAGGAGCAGTCTCTCGCTACGAACAGCCTCGAGCTGTCTGAGGTGCTCTGCCGCTGCCGCCAGGCCTGCAGCGTGGCGTGCGAGACGTTCGGCGGTGTCCCACACCGGCTTGCGGGCATCCACGACCGCCTTCGTCTTCGTCCACTCGCCGATGCGCTTCTCAATGTCGGTCGCCTTGTCGCGAACGCCAGCGAGTTGCTCATTGCCAACGCGAGCGCGGATCTCCTCGATGTCGAGGATGGATGGAGGGGGAGGCAACGGCGCATCGCCGCCAGTCGCGCGAGCGAGCGTGAGGAGCTTGTCTAGAAACTCTGGAGCTTTCGCCAACTCCTCGCCGGACTTGCAGTTCACACCCAGCGACTGCAAAAGCTTCCGGATCGTCAGCCGGTCGGTGACGCTCAATGTGATCCGCTCAACGCGGAACTCCGCCTTCGAGATCTTGTTTTGGTCGACGTGGCCGGGAGCCAGCACGGCACCGTTCAGCGTCGCGGAGACGTGCTGAGATCGGTGCAGTGCGATCAGCGCCGCATCGATCGCATCCTGCGGCCAGCCGTACGGGTTTGCGCGAAGAGCCTTGCGAACGTCGCCGCCGATCTTGCCAGCCCCGATGGTGGCCAAGACCTGCTGACAGACCGGGTGCTGCTCGGTCGCGCCACCATGACCGACGGGCTGGAACGGCTGGTCCGCTCCCTCCTTCGCACGTTTGATGACGGTCTCCCACGCGGCAGAGTCCGCCTCCTTGAAGCGCGGGAAGAGCCGCACGAGCGCGGCGGTCGCGGCATCGCGCACGCGGTCTTCGAACGTGAGCTGGAGAAGCTCAGCACCCCCGCCCTGGAATACCTTGGTGTTGGCGACGACTTGCTTGATCAATTCGTCCCGCTGCTTGGCTGCGACATCGCGCCGGCTCTCCATGCTCCGACGCGCCTCGCTCCCTTCGGCCGTCGTCGGGACGCCCTTGGCATCCACTGTCTGCTGCGCGGCCTCTGTCTCGACGATGACCTTGCG
>JAYWEH010000429.1:0-9162 GCA_043780025.1 Deltaproteobacteria bacterium | reverse complement strand
TGCTAGCCCACGTTACGTCTTCTGTTTTCTGTCCCATCCCGCCCCGGTGCCCGAAACGTCGCCCCTTTCCCAGCCGCCGTAGCTGGATGGGTTACGATCCAGCGCTTCCCGAACGGGAAGTAGGCGCGCATTTCGCCGGCACCAAAGGTACCATCGACGGCGCCCTCGGTGCGGTAGACGATTGAGCCCTGGTGATCGCGCAAGAAATAGTGCGCCTTCTTGGCGCCATTCACCCAGTCGTGCAGCACCTCGGCCACGAGCGCGTCGTCCGCATACACGCGGAAGACGGAACGCCTCAGATCGTAACCAGCCATACCGGGTTGCAGGTTCTGGTCCTTGAAGTTTTGCGCCTCGAAGAGCTTGCCCACGTACAGCACTGACTCGTCGAGTAGAGCGGGGGACGTGGTCAGCTTCTTCTTGCTGACGCGCGATCCATGGGCGTCATAAGCCAGACTGGTAACGGCGCTAGGGTTGGCTCCGCCCGAATATTGCGAGACCAAGGTGGGAAGATTGAACGTGTTGTAGTTCTGGATTTTTCGCGCCACTGCGCCGTTCGCGTTCTCCTGCACCTGCCTTCCGGCGAAGTCGTAGCCGTACGTTGACGCCTGCGCCCCGACGCTCAAGAGCAAGTCCGTATACCCGGCGTTGACGCCACCCGCGGCCGTGGAATTGGCGCCATAGGCGAACGGAGTTTCGCTCGGCAAGGTCGTCGACGCGGTCTTCCAGTCGGGTGAGCTGTCGACGGCAGTGATGATCTTCGTGATGTCGCCTGACGGGCTGTAACGGTAATCGGCTTCGACCCCTACGTTGGGCCAGCTGGGCGCACCCGTGCGGGCGTAGTCCGTCAAACGATGACCAGTGGTGTTGTAGTCGTAGGTCTCGGTGATTGACGAATTGAAGTCTCGCGCCGCGAGCGAACCGTTCGGGTGATAGCTGAAACCGAGCCGCTTCTGCAAAAAGCCTTGCGGATTGACCAGCGACTCTTCTTCAGGTCGCAGAGTGTTGTCTTCGTAGACCGAGAAGCTGGTGAAGCCCTTGTTGAGAGCGACATCGGTAACGCCGGTCTTGGCCTCCGTGACCATACCGAGCGGATGGCGAGCGGCGACAGTCCATAGCGAACTCGAACCGGATTGGACGACTTGAGCGACCTGCCCGTTGCTGGCGAACTGGTAGCGAACATCGATCCCAGGCACGCTGGTCCCACTGTAGACGACGGACGGATAGATGATCCGGTTGAGTCGGCCGCTCGCACTGTAGGCAGTACTGACTTCCAGGGTCGGGCCGTCCTTGAACTTGTGCGTGATCGTCCGAGGCCTGGCCGTCGCATCGTAAGTGTACTCAGTCTCGTGCCCACCGACGACGATCGCTTTGGCCAGTTGCCCCAACGTTGCAGCTCCCCCGCCCACGGGAATGCTGGTGTCCCACTCGTAGGTGATCGTCCGCTCTGCGGCGTTGGGGTTCGAGCTTTCTACGCGGCTCACCAGGCGACCGAGCGCGTCGTAGGTCAGGTTGATCCCCAACTCGGACGACTCCGTCGTGCGAATGAGCTCGTCGAAAGCGTTATAGGTGTAGGTGCGGGCCTGAGCCGATCCGCCCATGGTCCACGAATCGAGGCGGCCAAAATGGTCGTGCGTGAAGCGCTCGGCCGACGCGTCCTTCGTCTTGACGTAGATGAGGTTGCCTAGAGCATCGTAGCCGTGATTGATGTCGGCAATTGACGCAGCGTCGCCCTGCCTCGACTGGTAAATACGCCGGACGTTACCGCGAGCGTCACTGAGCCTCCGCTGCCGGTGCCCCATCGGATCGGTACTGATGACCTCGCCCAAACGCGGGTAAGATAGAACGGTCACCTCGCCAGCGCCTTCAGTAGACCCTGTTTTATTGGGGTCTCCGACGGTCTCGCTCGAAGGCCGACCCAGGACGTCGTACCTCCCGGCATTCGTGATTTGCGCGCCGCTGGCGTGCCCGGTGCGCAGAGTGGCAAGCGGCGTTGCTTCGAGGCTCAGCCACGCCACGTTTTGCTGGTTGAACGAGGACAGCACTGCGTTGCCCATGGCGTCGTATTGCGTCGCCACCGACGTGACGACCGCGGGAGGGGCGGTAATGTCAGGATTGAACCCAGGGGTGATCGTGAGTGTGGACCGACCTCGGGTATCGAAGAAGGTCTTGGAACCTGCGCCACCTCGATGGGCCACGCTGAAAGCCTGCAGGTTGTCAGATCCCTCGTCGACTTTGGTGTAGCTGTACGTCGTCCAAGTGAAGTCGGCGCGGTCGACACGGCGAAGCCAGCCGAGCGTGTCATGAGTATTGCTGACAAAGACGCCGTTCGGGTCCGTCGCCCTGTCGAGCACGCCCAGAGGCACATTGTACGAGAGCCAACTGACGTGACCCATCGCGTTGCGCCTGGCCTTGGGATAGATGCCGTTCGGCTCATAGTCCACGTCGGAGACGCGTTCTTCGCCACTTTCGTCCTGTAAGCGAGTACGGCGCACCAGGCCGGCGTTGTCGCGTTCGAGCACTGTGGACAGCCTCGCGGTTGGACCGCTCATGCGTTCGCGGTTCACCTTGCGCAGCAGCTTGCGCGCCGCCGACTCATATTCGAAAGTGACCCTTTGCGCGATTTGCTGGCAAACAGTGCCGGTAACGCACAAGGGTTCGTCTATGCTCGAGTCTTCTATCGTCTGGCTACGCAGCCCCAGGATCCAATTGCTGTAGTCGGCGGGGTCGTACAAATGGCTGGTGACGCGAGCACTGGTGAGGTTCGTGACGGCAGCGTTGGCGTCGCCTATCGTGCCCAGGTCGACGACTGTATCCGATTGGGAGCTCACGTTACCGTCGACGTCAAAGGCCATGTCGGCGGTGCGGCGGTTCCTGTCCACGGCCGTGGAGCTGAGACGATCATAGTCGGCCGTGACGGTCTCCTTGACGACGCGTGTCATACGCAGCGGCATCGCCGCGGTCCCCGCGAACGTGGCGTAAGTAGGCGTCCGCGTGGTGGTGACGCGTGCGCCATTGGCATCGATGCCAGCGAGGCTGCTGTCAGCCGCGTTTTGATTGTTCGTTACCGACTTCGCCGGCTCCGATAGGTTGGGGTAGAAATACGCGTTAAAGAGCACGTTGACCGCCCCTTGGTCGTACGTCTCCGTCGTAACGAATCCGGTCACCAGGTCCCGTATGTGGACTTCGCGAAAGCCGAGCGACCCGCGCCCTGTCACGTCAAAGCGGCTACCGGCGTAATTGAATGCCAGATCCACGTTTTGTGGAGTCCGAAAGTTCTTGTGACCCGTAACGACGGTGCCGCGCGACGTGCAACGCGCCGGATAGCGGCAAACGGCGCTCGTGCGCACGCTGCTGTTGTAGCGGGGGATGGAGTCGGAGAGGTGCACGGCCGGGTCTGATAGCTTGCCGTACGTGACGCTTTCGGCGGGCAGGCTGCTCAGCGCGTCCCTGACGTCAGTGATGACGTCGTAGCTCTTGTGCGGCAGCTGCTTGTGGCTCAACACCACGAGCCGCCGCTTGGTCGTGTCGGCGGGGTCCTTCACCCACTCCACGACGTCCGTGAGCCCATCCCCATCGATGTCTGCCAGTTGTAGCGCGGGCCATACCACCGCGTTGTTCGCGTTTTTGATGCGCTGGATCGTCCCACTGCCGCGGGCAGGCAGACTGAACGGCGCGCTGAAGCCGCTGCCCGTCGAATACATGACGGAGCCTGTGGCGGCGGGCGTATCGAGCAGCACCAGATCGTCTCGCCCGTCGCCGTTCATGTCCACGGTGCGCAAACCGCTGTCCTGCGGCATCCTCACCACCCCGTTGATGACCGTCACCTGCGAGAGGCTCCCGTAGTTATTCAGCGTATCGACATGGCCGACGGCGACGGGGTTCGCGTACGCGGGCAACCCGGTGTTCAGCCGGAAGAACCACTCGTATTTGCTCGTGGTGAGGTTGCGCTGCGCGTATAGGGCGTCCTTCAGGCCGTCGCCGTTCACGTCGGCGTAGCGCCAGGACATGTACGCGGAAGCGAAATTGCTCGAGGTCGGATAGGCTGGCCATTGGTTGGGCGGCGTGCCGCCAGTACCGTCTATGTTCTGGGGTTGAGTCCACGACGTACTCGCGCCATCGAAGTAGGTGCGGATGGCCTGAGCCCCCAGTGCGCTGAAAGAGAAACCCCGTTCCGATTTGTCGTAGGACAGTTGCTTGATTTCGCTGCGCCCGTCGCCGTTCTCATCGAGCACGCGGATAAGGTTGGGTGTACGGGCCGTCGGCGCATTGGGCTGCCACGAGAAGCGCAACTTGGTGTCGTATCCGCCCACCGGAGCGCCGGCGGGGTTGGTGTACGTGGCCTCCGGTTGGCTATCCTCGCTCGTGGCGGTGCCGGCGCCGAAGACGTGGCTGCCTCGCTTCACGAAGACCGCGTCATCGGCAACCTCTGCGGCCCCGTAAATGAGGTCGGGAAAGCCACCGCCGGTCAGGTCGGCAAAGCTGTATTTTATTCTCTCCCAGTGGCCCCAGCCGACAAATGGAATTGGCGCGACCTTCTTCTCGAGCAGGCCCGTGCTGCGGCTCAATCTCAGGATCTTGAAGACGCGGTGGTCGAGCGTCGCATTCTCAGTCATCGACGGCCGGAGCGACGGGGTCACGCGTACCCCGATCTTGAGGCCATCGTTGGTGACCTCCACCCAACGAAAGGGGCAGCCCAGGTTGAGAGGTGCAAACAATTCATCACGGCCGTCCGCGTCCAGGTCGACGACCGCCGCTGCCGACAAGTCGGCGATTTCACCCTGTAGCGCGGAAGCGGGCGGCGAGGTGACGCAGCGGGTGGACGCTTGTGGAATGCCATCGCCCTCCAGGTCGATGGCTAGGGGTGTACCAAAGTAGCCCCCGCTACCCATCGCGATGTAATCGACGGGCCCCACACCCATCTGCGCCTGGTTTGACGTGCCAACCAGCTGCCCCGAGGGGCTGTTAATGGCCGAGGCGGGCCAGCTCTTGTAGATGATGTCCAGGTTGCCGTCGCCATCGGCGTCGAGCAGTGAGAAGGCAACCTCCGAGGCGTTTACCTCGGTGCCTGTAGCGTTCGCTTGCCCTGCGGCCACCCACGGCGTCGACAAGCCGGTGCTCATAGAGCTCACGTTCCACGTCGTCTTGCCGCTGTCTTGCCAGGTGAAGCTCGTGGGCGGTTGACATACCGAGCCAGCACAGCGCTGTACCCGTTCGAGCAGGCTTCGCCCAGTGAAGGCACTCTGTTTGTAAGCCAGCGCGTATTTCCAGGTGGGCGTCGAGCTGGCAGCGTCACCGAACACGTCAATTGAGGTCAGCCGTTGCGTCACCTCGAGCCGCACAGCGTTGGTATACGAAATCTGCGTGTCGTCCCGCTGACTGTAGTTGAGCTTCAGCCGCCGTGCTGCACCGGTGCCGTAGGGACACGTGTTGCTGTCTTGCACCCGGCACGCCGTGTAGCGGATGTCCGTCAACATCGGCAGGCTCTGCGGGTGCGTCGCGGCGGTGGCGTTCGGCTTCGTCCACACGTATTCGATGGCGTTGCCCGAGCGGTCCTCGAGCCGCGTCTGCATCCATGCCAGGGTGACGGTTTCGCCTGCGCCCGCCTGCCGGTAGAAGCCGGCGTTCACGCTGCCCGATGCATTGGTGCCACCGTGTTTGAGGTAAGTGCCGATGAGACCGTTCTTATGGTACACCTTGAACGCCGCGGGCTCGCAGGTGCTGCAGCCCACTTGCGCCACTCCCACCACCTTCGCAAAGGTTTCCACCTCCGTGCGGTATTCGGCGGCTCCTACGCCGCTGGTTCCGCTCACCACCTCCAGCTTCTGACCGTCGAGGCAGAGCTGATCGGCCGTGTTGAACTGCACGCCCTCGGTTTGCCCCACTCGCGACTCACTCGATGTGCGCCGAAATCCGCTAGCATTGTGCTTGCCGCAGCGCAGAATGCTCGAACTACCCGTCGACAAGCTCCATCCAACGCCGAGCAGGCCCGACCCGCCTTTGCTTTCGTATTGGAGTGAAACGGAGGGTTCCATGCCTCCACGCCCCGGCAGGATCTCGATGGGCAGCGAATACGAGTAGCTGCCTTCTTTCGTCACTCTGCCCGCGCCGGAGAGCCGCCCCACCGGCTGCGCTGCCAACGGCACCGTGAGCGTCGACACGGGCGGCGTACCCGGAATGCCGAAAGCCGAGCCCTCCGCCGGGGGCACATAGCCACTCGTAATCGCCTGCGACAGGGTACCGATACTCGACTCCAGCTCTTCCGAATCGGACCCGGATCCTTCAAATCCTTCGGGACCGCATCCGAATCCGACCGCGGAGAGCAACACAACCCCGCGCGCGCAGCGCAACAACCCGTTCATACTTTGTCCTTCTGACGCAGCGAACCCAACCAACCAGCGCGCCAAAGCAACCGCCGTGCCAGCTGCAAATGCCAGCCGCCGCTCACAAAAACCTCGCTGAATCGAACTCAGCCCGCCAACACCCTGAACACTCCAGGACTCACCTGAGCATTCGAGTGTGCAGGTGCCATTCGGGGGGGATCGGTGCTGAGCTCGCTCTGGGCGCAGGGGTGACCCAGCGGCCATCTAGCCCGGGGTGCGACCAGCGTGCATGCTAATCCTCGAACATGAACGGGCAGCTTCTCATCGATGCGGTGGTGCAGCAGGTCACGGTGCTGATTGCGCAGCTGGCCACGTCGGGCGGGATCCGGGCCCCGGTGGCGCACATCGCCAACCAGGTCTTCGTGCAGCTGGCGCAAGAGCTGGAGAGCCAGGGAGTGAGCAAGAAGGTCAGCGCCGACATGTTCGGCATGGCCTTGCGCGCCTACCAGCGCAAGCTGCGGCGCTTGAGCGAGGCGGCGACCGATCCGGGGTCGACGCTGTGGCGCTCGGCTCTGGAGTTCATTCGCTCGGCTCCGCTGGTGACGCGCCAGAAGCTGGTGGAGCGCTTCCCGCGCGACGACGAGCGCCAGCTCTTGTCGGTGGTGCACGATCTGTGTGAGAGCGGCCTGGTGTTTCGTTCCGGCGCGGGCCACCAGACCGCGTACCGAGCCGCCACGGACGCCGAGTTGGGCCAGCTGTCTCGGGAATATTCGGAGCAAGGCCTCGACGAATGGCTGTGGGTGATTGTGTACCGCGAGGGGCCGATTTCGGATACCGACCTCGCCGCTCGGCTGCAGCGGACC
The DNA here is from genome assembly GCA_043780025.1 of Deltaproteobacteria bacterium. Classification (GTDB taxonomy): domain Bacteria; phylum Myxococcota_A; class Polyangia; order Polyangiales; family Polyangiaceae; genus SZUA-265. The sequence goes on along the minus strand of JAYWEH010000429.1, from coordinate 1,979 downwards.
GCCGCCGAGATCGAGCCTGCGCTCGGGCGGCTGGTCGCTGAAGGTCGGGTTCAACGTCTGGAAGACGGCCTACTCGGGGCCCGTGATTTCGTGGTGCCGCTCGGCGCGAGCAAGGGTTGGGAAGCCGCGATGTTGGATCACTTGCAAGCGGTGGTGCGGACGCTGTGCCAAAGGCTGCAGCTGGCCGAACGGGGCGCAACGGGTGACGGGAGCGTGGGGGGCAGCACTTATGGGTTCGATGTTTGGCCGGGCCACCCTCTCGGGCGAGAGGTGATGAACGTGTTGCGCTCGTCGCGCGAAAGACTGGGGGAGCTCCGTGCGCGCGTCGAAGCGCACAACCAACAATTTGGGGTTCCTGCGGAGTTCCGCGAAGTCGTGAGCTACGTGGGGCAATGTGTACTCGAGCGTGAAAGTGAATTGAACGAGGACCGCGATGATGACAACTGAGTTGACGTCCAAATCGATGCTGCGCTGGGGCGCGCGAGCGCTAGCGGCGTGGGGACTCGCCCTCGGCTGCGGCGGCACCGCCACCACGGAGGTGACCCTCGGCAGCGAGTCTCATTTCCTGGCGTATTGTGACTCGGTCTGCGATGGCGGCTTCGATTGCATCGGCGGCATCTGCACCAGGAGCTGCATGGCGGGTGGGGCCGAGTGCTCGAGCATCGGCGCAGGCGTCGAATGCACCAACCAGAGCGTCGAGCCCGGCGAGGTCGCCGTCTGCGACGTGCGCTGCACGAGGGGAGGCGACTGCCTGGCCGTGGGGAGCGACTACGCCTGTGAGGGTGGCTATTGCCGAACCGGTAGTCGAGGCGACGGCGCCGGCGGATCAGGCAGCGCCAGCGGATCAGGCGGCGCCGACGGATCAGGCGCATCAGGCGCCGGCGGATCGGGCGGCGCCAACGGTAACGCTGGCGGCCTGAACAGCTGTGAGGACTTCCGTGATGCGCCGAAGGCGACCTCGGAAGCGGAAGGTATTGTCATCGTCAATGACGGCCCCGAGTTGCTCTATGTGCAGCCGGAGGCCGGGTGCCGAGAGGCCGATCAAACGCTGGTGAGCGTGCAGCGCGATGGGCAATTTCTCGAGCTGAGCCCGATCTGCGTCGCGAGCTGCGAGCGGGCGTTGAACGAAGGCTGGTCTTCGGGCGCCGGGGAAGGCAACACCGACAATCAGACCTGTCCGTATAAACCTTGCGAACGGGCTCCCGTGCAGATCGCGCCCGGCCAGACACTGGTCCGAACGTCCACGCTGGAGTATGCGCTTCGGCGGCTGCCGCGCGAATGCGCCGATGGCATCGAGACCGAAGCGGTCAATTGCCTATCCCTGGTCGATTCACCACCGGGTAACTACACGCTCCAGGTGCGTGCCGCAGTAGAGCTCAGTTGTCGTTCGGATTCAGATTGCGACTGCCGCCCGGGGCCCGACGGCACGTGCAGCAACGGCAACGTCTACCTGGCGCGCACGCCGCTGACCATTTCCGCCAATGTGCCCGAGCTTCCAGGCCAAACCCTGGCGATCTCCCGCGATCGAGGCTGCAACGAGCTGCGAGAGCGACTGCTCCTGCTGCGCGCCGAACAGGTGGCCAACGGGACGCTGTTGGCCGCCGGACCACCTTGCGAGATCACGGAGGCCGATTTCAATCCCTACCTCCCCCAGGAGCAAATACAGGGCGTGCTGCTCATTTTCCAAAACTCCTGCAGCGATTTGGAATCCACCTGCGTCGATTGACGCTCGTGGCCCCGCCTGTGAAGGCAGCGCCGCGCTCCTACGGAAAAACAGTCGCTCCTTCCCCGACGCGCAGCAACCAGAACGGGAAGGCCCTTCCGATTCCGCGCGTAACACAGCCGTGAAACACGGCGTCCGAGCAGCGTCGTTGGTCCAGGGAGGCGCACGGCGTTTCTTTGTGGGGCTGCCGCGGCGGGCCTTCCTCGTGGGCATGCTGCTCGGCTCGGCGTTGATGGCGTGGGTGAGTCTGCCCTAC
>JAYWEH010000428.1:0-3866 GCA_043780025.1 Deltaproteobacteria bacterium | reverse complement strand
TGACGTAGAAGAAGATGCGTAGAAAGCCGAGCTTCGGCTCATCATCGGCGTATTCGTGCGTGTGCCAGCGCAGGCCTGGGTTGGCCGCCGCGCGGCTCAGCGCCACGCAGTGATCGTAACGGATCTCGTCGCCGAGGATCGAGCGCGCTAGCGCGAGCAGTTGGGGGTGACGCTCGTTACAGCACGGCCGCGCGCGGTCCATCCACCGTGGCGTGGGCGCCGCCGGGGAGCACCGAGCCGTTTTCGTGATCGGCAGCCCCAGCCGACGCATAGCGCCGACAACCCGGGTCGATCCGAGCCACCGCTCGATGCCCTCCCCGGACGAGCACTTCGATCATGAAAATTTCTCGTGCCGCCGTTGCTGTGTCGCTGATCTGCGGGTGTTCTGCCGGGGAGGGAGGCCAACAAGTCGGCCGAAACCGGCCTGAAGACCCGGGTGTGATCATCGACGCTGACGAGCTGGGGCCCAACTCGCCGGGAGTGAGCGATCCCGACGGATTCGATGATCTGGGCGGCAGCCGGGGCCCGACCGACGACGAGGGCTGCGGGCTCGAGACCTTTGCCGTCGACCGCCGCCCCGCCGAGGTGCTGCTCGTACTCGATCGCTCCGGTTCCATGCGCGACCCGTCGGACGAAGACGACGACGGCGGGGTCTCGAAATGGGACCTCACGGTGCCGGCAATCCAGCAAGTGCTGCGCGAGACCGACAAGAGCGTCTCCTGGGGCATGAAGTTGTTCCCCGAGGGACAAGACACCGACTCGTGCTCCGCCGCGACGCTCAGCGATCAAATCCATGTGCCGATCGCGGCTGGCAACGCCGAGACGGTGATCGGCGCCATCGGCGCCACGACGCCTGACGGAGACGGCACACCCACCGGAGACGCCTTGCGGGTGGCCACCGGGTTCATGGGATCGCGGGGCAGCCCTAACCCCAGCTTCATCCTGCTCGCCACCGACGGTGAGCCGTCGTGCAGCCCGTCGGGAGAAGGCCAGGACGACGCCCGGCCCTACGCAGTAGAGCAGGTGACGGCCGCCGCCAACGCGGGCATCCCGGTGCTCGTGGTCGGCGTCGCCACGAACAAGGACACGGCCATGGAAGCGCTGAACGACATGGCCATCGCGGGGGGCATGCCGCGCACCGATGCGAACGCGCTCGCCGCCCGCTATTACCTCGCGAACACCCAGGCGGAGCTCGTCACCGCGTTGCGCGCCGTCACCGGAGAAATCGCGACCTGCGTGTTCCCGTTGAGCAAGCCTCCGCCGGTTCCGGACAACATCGGCGTCAAGATCGGCGGTGTGCTGCTCGATCGAGACCCCAACCGCTTGAACGGATGGGAGTACACCGACGCGGCCCTCGGCGCCGTGGAAGTCCACGGCCCCGCCTGTGACTCCATCCAGGCCGCATCGAGCACCGACGTGCAGGTCATCTTTGCCTGCGCTGGCTACGTGATCTTCTGACGCGCCATCTTCTGACGCTCCGCGCGCCGCTGCTCACTCCCGCCTCAATACCGGCAGCCCCGACCGCTCACGCAGCTTGTTGGCCGCGCGGAAGACGCTGGGCACACGCAGCAGGCGCGCCATGAGGCGGCGCTTGCCCGGGAAGTCCAAGACGGACAACGCCGCGAGGATGGTCAACACACCCTGACCGGGCAGGGCCAACATTAGAACGCCGAGCAACAGGAGCACGCCGCCGAGCAGGTTGCGCAAGACGCGGACCAAGGTGATGCCTCGCTGAGCCGGCGCCTGGCTCTGCGCTACGAGGAAGTCCTCCGGCAGGCGCTTGACGGCCCAGCCCGCCCCGAGAAGGCTACCAACGAGCAGCCCGATCGAGACCACCGTGGCGGATATCCACACCACCGGAGACGAAAGGGCGTCGAGAAGTCGCATCAGGTTTGATGCGAGTATGCGCGAGGATCAGCCTGACTGCACGGACCGCCGCGACCGTTCGGCCTTGGGCAGCTCGATCTTCGGTTTCTCATCGTGGCGACGGTACAGAGTCAGGATGCGGCCGCTCTTCTGCACGAGCTCGCTCTTCGTGCGCAGCACCAGGTCGTCCACGGCTTCCGCTGGCTCCACGGCGCTCTCGGTATTGAAGCGCACCTTGATCAACTCATGCGCGCCCAGCTGAGCGCTAATCTGTTCAATCAGCGTGTCGGCGATGCCCTTCGTCCCGATCTGGACCAGGGGTTTCTGGGCGTGCGCCAGGGCCCGCAGGTATTGTTTTTGTCGAGTCGTCAGAGCCACGGCGTGGGCGTAGCCCAGCATTGGGGCGCTGGCCAGACTGAACAGGCACCAGCGCTGCCGCGCCACAGCGCTGCCGCGGCCTCTACATCACGGTGACCGATTTCGCCAGATTGCGCGGCTTGTCGATGTCGTAGCCCAGGCCGAGCGCCGAGTAATACGCGTAGAGCTGCAGCGGAATGACCGTCAAAATCGGTGAAACCGCGGGGTGGTGAGGGGGCATGGGCACCACCTGGTCGACGATGTTGCTGACCTCGGTATCGCCAGCGTCCGCCACCGCCGCGATGTAAGCGCCACGCGCCTTGAGCTCGCGCAGATTGCCGATCATGCGCTCCCGGGTTTCGTCCGGTGGCACCAGCGCCCAAACCGGCAGCCCTGGCTCGATCAGCGCCAGCGGGCCGTGTTTCATCGCGGCGCCCGACAGGCCTTCCGCCGGTACGTAGGCGATCTCCTTGAGTTTGAGCGCGCCCTCCTGGGCGACCGCGACGTTGGCGCCGCGCCCGATGAACATGGTGAACTTGGAGCCTGCGAACTTGGCCGCCATCGCGCGGCAGGTCGCCGCCTGATCCAGCATGAAGCGCACCTGGTCCGGCAGCTTCTCGATCGCGTGGACCCATTTGCGCCCGTCTGTCGCGCTCAGATCTCGCATGCGTGCGAATTGTAGAGCCAAGAGCTCGGTGGCCAGAACCTGCGCCGTGAAGGCCTTGGTCGAACACACACTGATCTCGGGGCCCGCGTGCACATAGGTGCCGAAGTCCGTCTCACGCGCGAGCGAGCTGCCCACCACGTTTGTCACGCCCGCGACAAGGCCACCTTTGAGGCGGATCTCGCGCAACGCCGCCAGCGTGTCGGCGGTCTCCCCGCTCTGCGAGATCGCGACGTACAGCGTGTGGGAGTCCACGATTGGATTTTGCACCGCGAGCTCCGCGGCGTCTTGCGCCTGCGCCGGCACGCGCGCGTACAAGGACATCAGGTAGGCGCCCACTTCTGCGCTGTACAAGCTAGTACCGCAACCGAAGTAGACAACGCGCTGCACGTCGAACAACTTCGCCCGGTGCGACTGCAACCCGCCGAGGTGCGAAGAGCCCATGGCCGCGTCGAGCCGCCCGCGCATCGAACGATCGAGCGCTTCGGGCTGCTCGTGAATCTCCTTGATCATGTAGTGGGCGTAGTTGCCAAGCTCCGCCGCTTCGGCCTGGTGCAGGATCTTTTCGACGCGCTTCTGGCGATCACGGTTGTCGAGGTCCACTGTCTTGAAGCCGCGCGCGCTGAGCTCGGCGATCTCCCCGTCCTCCAGCACCACCATGCGGTCGGTGTACGGGCGCAGCGCCAACGGATCCGATGCGACCCAGGTCTCCCCTTCCCCGATGCCCAATACTACCGGGCTGCCGATGCGCGCGGCCACCAACCGATCGGGCTGAGCGGTATCGAGCGCCACGATGCCCGCCGTGCCGTCGATGCGATTGAGGCTGGCGATCACCGCGTCGAGCAAGCTCGAGCCCTTCGCCACGGCCCGACCGATCAGCTCGGCCAAGACCTCCGTATCGGTCTCCGAACGAAACTTGACGCCTTCCGCGGTGAGCTCTCGGCGCAAGGCTTCGACGTTATCGATGATGCCGTTGTGC
>JAYWEH010000427.1:0-3869 GCA_043780025.1 Deltaproteobacteria bacterium | reverse complement strand
ACGAGTGCCTGACGGGGGAGGTGCCGTTCAAAGGGGTCAATGGTCCGAGCATTCTGCTCGAGATATTGACCCGCGAGGTGACTCCACCGAGCCAGGCTTCCGCTTCCAACAAGGTGGAGATCCCGCCCGGTGTCGACGCTGCCTTGCTGAGGGCGCTCAAAAAGACGGTGAGTTTGCGCACGCCGAGCGTCGGCCAACTCGCGGACGACGTGGGCCATGGCTACGGCTTGGATGGGGATCACCGCGGCTGGGCTGTCGCGAGCGAGCAGCAGATCGGGCAGTCGATCGCGTCGCGGTTGCGCGCGCTGATGGACACGACGACCGCGCCGCGCCCAACCGGCAGCGCCACGGACGCCTTCTTTGGCGAGAGGGAAGGCCTGGGCATTTCGCTGCCGCCCTCGCAGCTCGGCCCCGGCAGCGAGCCGGCACCAGGCGCGGGGAGCGAGGCTCGTTTCACGGGCGACGGCCCGGGGAGCGGCCCCTCGGGGGTGTCGAGCGTTCGGCTCTCCCCCGCCATGCTGAAGCGCCCCGCCTGGCTCGGATTTGCGCTCGTGGCAGCGACCGCGCTGCTTGCCGGGGTAGTTCTAGCGCTGCTCTTTATATAACGCTGCGGCGCGACTTTCGGGCTCCGCCGCCGAACCTCCCTCCAGCGCTCGCGCACCCCTGCCGTACCGCACTACAGAGGCCAAATCATGCAACCCATTCGCACCGCCGACGAGCTCGAAGCGATCTGCTCGCGTGTCTCGGAGGAATTTCGAAGCAAGCGCCGGGTGTTGTCGTTCTCCGAATACCTGGATCTGTTCCTGACCGATCCCGCTCGGCACAGTCGAGACGCGGCGGCGTACGTGCGCGGCGCGTTCGATCACTACGGCAAGCGCGAGGTGGATCGGCCGTGGGGCAAGGCCACTTGGTACAACCTGTTTGACCTGCCGTGGCTCGATCGAGCGGAAGCTCGTCGCGATGCGCTGGTCGGCCAGGAGCACGTGCAGGGCGAGCTCTATCGGGTGCTCAGCAACTTCGTGCGCGAGGGCCGACCCAATCGCTTGCCCATGCTGCACGGTCCAAACGGCTCAGCCAAGAGCACCGTGGCGCAGTGTCTGATGCGCGCGCTCGAGCACTACTCGACGCTCGACGAGGGAGCGCTGTATCGCTTTCACTGGATCTTCCCGAACCGCAACACGCTGCGCGGCAGCATCGGTTTCGGTGAGGCGTCCGAGCGAGCGCGCGAGACCGAGAGCTTCGCGCACCTGCTCGATGACAAGATTGACAGTCGCTTGTTCGTGGAGGTCAGGGATCATCCTCTTTTCCTCTTGCCGCATTCGGAACGCCGCGATTTGCTGGACCGAATTTGCCAGAGCAAATCGCTTAGCGAGCCGCTCACGCAGCGCATCTATCGCGGCGAGCTGTCGCACAAGAACAAGGAAGTGTTCGAGGCATTGTTGTCGAGCTACGAGGGCAATCTCTCTCAGGTGCTGCGCCACGTACAGGTCGAGCGTTACTTCATCTCCCGCCACTACCGCTGCGGCGCGGTCACCATCGGCCCTCAGCTTTCGGTGGACGCTGGCGAGCGGCAGATCACCGCTGATCGCTCGATCGGAGCGTTGCCCTCGTCATTGCAGGCGGTCGCATTGTTCGAAGCGTTCGGCGAGCTGATCGACGCCTCGGGGGGCATGCTCGAGTTCTCCGACCTGCTGAAGCGCCCGCTAGACGCGTTCAAGTATTTACAGCTCTCGGTCGAAACGGGCGAGGTCAGTCTGCGCAGCCAGACCATTCAGCTCAATTGTTTCATGCTGGCGTCCGCCAACGAGTTGCAACTCTCGGCGTTTCGCGAACACCCCGAGTTTCAGAGCTTTCGGGGGCGCCTCGAGCTGATCAAGGCGCCGTATTTGCGCAGCTGGGTGGAAGAGGTGGCCATCTATGATGCCCAAATCTCTCCCCAGATCCGCCGCCACGTGGCGCCGCACGCGACGCGCATGGCGGCGATGTTTGCGGTGCTCACGCGCATGCGCAGGCCGAATCCGGACAAGTATGAGTCGCCGCTCCGTGGCATCGTCTCCGAGATCACGGCGTTCGAAAAGATGGATCTCTACAGCACTGGTAAGACGCCGGACCGCCTCGATGACGAAGCGCAAAAATTGATCAAGGCCGCGATTCCGCGCCTGTACGAGGAAGGGGACAGCTACGTCATCTACGAGGGTAGCGTGGGGGCGAGCCCGCGCGAGATGCGGACGGTGCTGCTCGACGCTGCGCAGAGCACGCAATACAGCTGGTGCCTATCGCCGTTTGCAGTGTTGATCGAGCTCGAACACCTGTGCCGCCGAGTGAACGAATACGCCTGGTTGCAAGAAGAGAAGCAGTCCGGCAACTATCATGACTTTGAAGGCTTCAGGCGCCTCTTGCGCGGGCGGCTCCTGGATCTGCTCGAAGACGAGTTCCGGGTTTCGAGTGGGCTCGTGGATGATTCGAGCTATGGCGCTCTGCTCGGGCGTTACGTCAATCACGTCAGCCACTGGGTGAAAGGCGAAAAGGTTCAGAATGCGGTCACCGGGCAGCTCGAGCCGCCAGACGAACGCTTGATGCAGGAGGTCGAAACGCTGCTGAAGAGCGCTGACGACACCCGTGAGCGACGGCACGCCCTGATCAGTAACATCGCGGCCTGGGCCATCGAACACCCCAACGTGCGCATCGAACAATCACCGGTATTTACCAATCTGCTGCGGCGCCTGCGCGATGCCGTGTTCGGAGAACGCCGTGTCGCGGTGGCCCGCTTGGTCCGTGACGTCGCGATTCTCGTGCGCGGTGGGGGCACGGGGCTCGACGGCGCGCAGCGGCGCGCCGCGCAGCGTTGCCTGGACGTGTTGTGCGAGCGCTTCGGGTATGAGCCTGAATCGGCAGCGGACGCGGCTGGCGCCTTGGTTTTCGAGCGCTTCGGCGAGTTGCTGAGTTGACCCGCTCATGGTCATGAGATGGCCTCTTGGCATTGGGCTGTGTTGCCTCGCGATCGAGTTCGGTTGCGGTGAGAGCAAACGCCTCATTTTCCCGTATCGCGACGACGCGGGAGCATCCGGCGGCAACGCCGGGAGCGGTGCTGGCGCTGCGGGCGGCGCGCTCTCCGGCGCGGGCGGCAGTGATGCTCTCGCTGGATCGGGCGGGGAACCGGGTGTCGGTGGCGTCAGCGGCGCCGCGGGAGCTGGCTCCTCCGCAGGCGTCGGTGGCTCGGGAGCTGGCGGCTCAGGGGGCGACGGCGCAGGAGGCAACGGAGACGCGCCCGACGCCGCAGTGGCCGGCAGTGCCGGTGCCGGGCTCCCGGACGCATCCACCGACGCGGCCAATTGAGCCGACGGCGGCAGTGCCGGTTCCAACGAAGCGATGGAAATGCCGAGTGCCCCGGCCGGGCGAGGGCATCGAAATTCCCTCTGTTGCCACCGACTTGAACCGGCTTTCTCCTCTACATTGGCCTCAATTCGCTAGAATCGAGGCAGTAGAGCAGTGCCGATGGCTGGAGTTGAACCAGCGACGCGGCGCTTATGAAACGCCTGCTCTAACCACCTGAGCTACATCGGCAGATAGGTTAGGCGGGGGACTATGGTCGGCAGCATTTGCGCTGTCAACGGCCAACAAACCGGGCGGCGCGCCGCTCGCCGCGCCGCCCCTCGGGGTCCCTCGGTGCGCCCCTCCAGCGTCGTCGGGCCGCCTCGATTGCCGCCACCCGACGCTGGAATGCCGCGCGCCGTGTGCAGCGCCGGGGCTCAGTCCTTGCCGAACAAGTCCTGAATGCGCGAGTCGAGCGCCACCGCGATCTTGTACAAACTCGAGATCGACGGACTCGATTCGGCCCGTTCGATCTGTGACAAGAGCGAGATGCTGAG
>JAYWEH010000426.1:0-21241 GCA_043780025.1 Deltaproteobacteria bacterium | reverse complement strand
AGCGCGCCTGGCGGTACAGTGGACGTGGCCCTCTCGGGCAACGGACAGCTTCCGGGAGCATTGGTGCTCGAAGCCGCTCCGGGCAGCAGCAACTTCGGGACTCTGGTGGTGGGGAGCTCCCGCGTCGAAACCTTTACGTTGCGCAACACGGGCGATCTCTCGGCAGGCCGCATCTTGAGCGTCACGCTGGGCACCGGTTTCAGTCGCGAAACAGCGGCTGCTGGTGAATGCAACCCCGGCACCACCACGTTGGCAGGGCGTAGCAGCTGCACCATCCGCGTGCGATTTCAGCCCCAGACGGCGGGCAACTTCGCCGTCAGCATGAGCGCGACCTCGCAGTCAGCAGGTTCGGCCAGCCTCAGTTTGACTGGCGTCGCTCAGGCGCAAGCCCGCCTTCAGGGAGCCCAGCAACTGAGCGTCGCAGCGCCGACCGTCGTCAACGCGCAAAGCGCCGCCTTGAACTGGGTGGTGACGAATGTCGGCGGCACGGACACTCAGACGTTGAGCCTCAGCAACTCCAACCAAGGCGAGTTCCTCATCACCAACGGTTGCACCGGTCAACTTGCCGCTGGCAGCTCCTGCAATATCGCCGTCCGCCTCCAACCGAACCAGCACGGAAGCCGTACGACAACGCTCACCTTGAGCGGTGGTCAGGGCATCAGCGCCGCCGTCACAATCACGGGCCGTGCGGTGGAACCAAACGGCGGCTCATGCACGACGTCGGCGGACTGCGCCGAGGCGAACTGCGCCAGTGGCATCTGCTGCGTACGCGGATGTGGTGGGGCTTGTTCAGCCTGCACGGCGACGGGTGCGTGCGATGCTATCCCGGAGGGAGCAACCTTCCAGGATGGCGAGTGCGTCTGCGGCGCGAATCTGAACCTGTGCAGCAACGGTACGATCATCACCTGCAACAACACCGTGTTCGGCTTCGAAGATGGAACCCTGCAAGGCTGGGAAGCGCGCGCCGGCCTCTCCCCGACAGGCGCAGCATGCCCAGACGCTTTCAGCAACTGCCTCTCGAGCTTCATCGCAGCGTCCAATCCGCGCAGCGGCCAGTTTGGCGCAGCCGGCTTAGCGAGCGTTCCGCCCGGCGTCACCCTGCGGCGCTTCTCCGTGGCTGCAAACTTGTGTGGCGCACCGGAGTTGACCGTCACCACCAACCTTGTTGGCCAGACCATCAGTGGTTACATGCGGACGGGTAGTCAGGGCGGCTCCTTTGCGGGAAACCTCTTCACGGTCGCCATCAGCGACGGCCGGAGCACGCCGGTCATCATCGGCACGACCGATGCCGCCACGGCGCCGGGCGTGCAGTCCACAGGCTATCGGCTGGTGTCCGGCGTCGTGCCCGACACCGCCATCGGCAGGGCGGTCAAGTTTGCGATTTTCTCGCTCGAGTTAGGGCCCAGCCAGAACACGCTGGGCTTTGAGATCGACGATATCCAGGTCGGCAACTGACGCAGTCGAGAGCGCAGGTCAGGGTTTGGTTACGCGCGCAGGTCCGCGCAACGCTTGGCAATCACTCCCGCAGCGAACGCCCGGCCAGTTCTCGCGCGCATCCGAGACGCACGTCTGAGTACGACACGCGACGACGCGACGGAACATCTCACGTGCAAGATCCGTAGCTGGTTTTCGCGCGCCGGATCTAATTTCGGAAACCGGCCCTGTCCGTTGTCCGATGATTGCGCAGCGCTGGTGATGCGGTAAGGAGCGGCAGTCATGAAGAGCAACCGGGGTTGGGGATATGGATCGATCTGCACGCAGCTCGTGCTCGCAGTGTGGCTGTTTGCGTGCGGCTCGGATTCCAAGCCAACCCCAGTTGGCATGGAACCTGCTGGCGGTAGCGCGGTTACCGGTGAGGGCGAGGTTTGCGGCAACGACACGGATGACGACGGAGACGGTCAGGGCGATTGCTCGGATCCCGATTGCCTCGCGGTGGTCGCGAACCCCACGGCGCCAATGCCGTTCGCCGCTACCGTCGATTGGCTGTATACCCCTCGCGAGGGCAGCGCGTGTGCCCCGCTGCAGGAAGGCGTCGCGGCCGGCGCGCTCGTGCCCGGTCGCGTGGCGGTCGTACGCGGAAGCGTGGCGGACAGCGAAGGCCAGCCGCTCGGGGGTGCCCGCATCCGCGTCGTCGGTGCTCCGGAGCTCGGCTCCACGCATAGCCGCGCAGACGGCATCTTTGACATCGCCGTCAACGGTGGCGCCAAGATCACGGTCGAGATCTCGGGGCCCGATTGGTTGATGGTGCACCGCCGCGCCGCGGTGGAGCCCAATAGTTTCGCCTGGGTCGAGCCCGCAGTGCTTTTGCCGCGCTCGGAGTTGGTGACGGCGATCAGTTTGAATGGCAGCGGGCCGCTGCAAGTGGCGCGCTCGGAAGCCAGCGAAGATGCGTCGGGGCGCCGGGCGCCGGTCGTGTTTTTTCCCGGCGGCACACAGGCCACGGCGCTCGGGGCGGACGGTAACGAGGTGCCGCTCGACAATCTCGGCGTACGACTCACCGAGTTCACCGTGGGCGATCGCGGCCCGCAGGCGATGCCGGCGGATCTACCCGCGAGCAGCGCGTATACCTACGCGTTCGAATTGGGCGTGGACGAGGCGGACGCCATGGGCGCCCGCGGGGTTCGCTTCGATCGCGCGCTACCCGTCTACCTGGAAAACTTCCTGGGCTTCCCCGCGGGCACACCGGTCCCGGTGGGCTACTACGATCTCGAAGCCACCGAGTGGCAACCCGAGCCGGATGGCGTGGTGATCGCGATCATCGCTGAAGCGGGTGGCATTGCGCAGATCGATCTGGACGGTGACGGCGCAGCCGAAGGCACCGTAGCATTGGAGCAAGCGGGTTTCGGTGCTGACGAGCCCGCGCGGCTCGCGGAGCTCTACGACGCGGGCCAGAGCCTGTGGCGCGTGCAAGTCGACCACTTCAGCCGCTTCGATCTCAACTGGGGCTTTGGTTTCCCCGGAGATGCGGAAGTCCCGCCTTGGTTGGCCGCCCTCGCCGGATTGTTCGATACTCCGGACTGCGCCGAGGGCTCCGTGCTGCGTATCGACAACCGCACGCTCGGTGAAGCGGTCGCTGTCCCCGGCACCGGGTACGCGCTCTTTTACCAGAGCGATCGAGCAGCCGGCGGTCAGAGGCGCACGCTCGACGTCGAGGTGGCCGGCGCAACGGTCCCCGCGAGTCTCAAACACATCGACGTCTCGTTTTTCATCGCGGGTCAGCGGCATGAAGAGCAGCTCCCGCCCGAGGCGCTGTCGCGCTTTCGTTACGCCTGGAACGGCCGTGACGCCTTCGGACGGCCGTTGCAAGGCGCGCAATCGTTCGAGCTGAAGATCGGTTACGCCTACGACGGCGACTACACGAGCAACGAGAACAGCAACGGCGCGAGCTTCGCCGAGCCGGGATCGATACGGCTCACTGGCAGCAAGACGCGCCAGGAGGTGGTGATCGAGCGGACGACCAAAGGCAAGCTGGGCGGCTGGGACGCTCGCGCCTACGGCCTCGGAGGCTTCAGCCTCGACGTGCACCACGCCTACGATACGGCGGGGCGCACGCTGTATTATGGGGACGGCCGGCAACGCAGCGCCGAGACCATCCCTCCCCTCGTCACGGACGTCTTCGCCGGTACGGACCTGCAGGGTTCCGAGCCCTTCGTGCGTTCGGACGGCACCTTGTTGTTCGTGTGGGAGGGCGTGATCTACCGCTTTGAGGCTGGGCAGGCTGTGCCCTTTGCCGGCGGGGGCTCGCCCGCGGATGGCCGTGGCGACGGCGGGCCCGCCACCGAAGCGCTGCTCGGCGGCGCTGGGGACCTCACGGAGGGTCCGGACGGCAGCATCTATTTCTGGTCCGATGGCATGCGGCGCGTCGATCCAAGCGGGCGCATCGAGACGGTGGTCGGCGGCGGCGACCAATTCATCTTGCGAGAAGGCCAGCTGGCGACCGAGAGCGACCCGATCACGCCCTCGGGCCTCGCCGTCTCCGCGGACGGCATCGTCTACTTCTCCGAGCGCGCCGATTCAGAAGTGTGGCGAGTCAATCGCGAGCAACGTCTCGAGCATGTCGCCGGAGGTAATGCTGACGGCGAAGCCCGCCCAGCCACCAATGCGGATGTCTTCGATCCGGCCGGGCTCGCCTTCGGACCTGGCGGCGAGCTGTTCCTCGCGGTGGAGGGCAGAGACGTCGTCCGGCGCATCGACGTGGACGGACTCATCCATACCGTGGCCGGGATCAGCGGCGATCCAGGCCGCGATGGTGATGGCGGCCCGGCCACCGCGGCTCGCGTCAACGATCCTCGCGACCTCGCCTTCGATCGCCAGGGCAACCTGATCATCGCGCAAGTCGACGGAAACCTCCGCATCGTCGGTGTCGACGGCAACATCGATACGCTCGTCGATGTGGGCACCGGCCCTGACATCACGGTCGCGCCCGACGGCAGCATCTACGCCGGCATCAGCGGGGGCGACATCGTCAAGGTTGCGCCGTCACTGCCCGGCGCGTCCTTCGATGACGTGATCATCGCGGCCGAGGACGGCAGCGAGGTCTATCGCTTCGATCCCAACGGCCGCCACCTCGCGACCGTGGACTCGGTTTCCGGGGTCGAGATCCGGCGCTTCGAATACGACGCGGAAGGCCGCCTGGCGCGCGTCATCGAGGACGATCAGCGCATCACCAGCGTCGAACGCGCGGAGGACGGCTCACCCGCCGCCATCGTCGGCCCCTACGGCGTGCGCACCGAGCTCGGCATCGATGCCGATGGCTACCTCGCTCAGGTCACGGACGCCGCGGGCCAGGCCGTGGGGCTCGAATACGCCGCAGGCGGTCTGCTCACCGCCATGACGGATGCGCGCGGCGGCCGCCACGAATACGCCTATGACGACGCGGGCCGGCTCGTCTCCGACACCGATCCCAGCGGCGCCTCGCAGGTGCTCGAACCGAGCCAGGACGGCAGCGTCGCCACCATCACGCACACCACTCCGCTCGGGCGCGCCACGCGCCACGAACGTGCCTCGGGCCCGGCCGGCGAAGAACAGCGCGTCATCAGCCCCGGCGGCGCTCTGAGCGTGCGCTTGCGCGATCCCGCCGGCAACATCACCGTCACCGGCGCCGACGGCAGCATCGCCACCACGCGCTTCGCAGCCGATCCGCGCTTCGGCGCCATGGCCCCGATCCACGCCGAGACCCGCGTCACGATGCCGAGCGGTCTGGAGAGCGTCGTCTATCAATCCCAGATCACGGAGATCCGAGATCCAGCCGATCCTCTGAGCCTCAACCGCCTGCAACGCGAAACGGACGTCAACGACCGCATCTTCACGAGCGAGTACGACGCTGCCACGCGCACCCTGATCCAACGTTCGCCTGTCGGCAGAGAGCTCACGACGCTGTTTGACGAACGGGGTCGCGTGATTGAAACGCGCATTCCGGGGCTATTGCCGTCGTTCTATGCCTACGACAACGATGGCCGACTGCTGTCCGCCACGAGCGGCAGCGGGGCTGACACGCGCAGCGTGCAACTCGGGTACGGCGCGAGCGGCTGGCTCTCGACCAGCACCAACGGGCTCGGCCAGAGCGCGACGTTTGTCCCCGATGCCATTGGTCGAACCGTGCGCACCGATTACGCTGACGGCAACAGCACGGCCTTCGCGTACGACGCAGCCAGCAATCTGATCGGTCTCACGCCTCCAGGCCAAACCCAACACCAGCTCGAATACGACCAGCGCGACCTGCCGTCCGCGTACCTTCCGCCAGAGCTGGCGAGCGGCGCAACTCCGACAACCTACGCCTACGACGCCGACAAGGCGCTGACGACGATCACGCTGCCCGGCCTCGACCCCATCAGCTACTCCTATACCCCTGCCGGCCTGCTCAGTCAGGTCCAACATGCGGGGGGCGCCATCACGCTCGGCTACGACGCAGCGGAGCGCCTGATCGCGAGCGGGAGTGCCGATGGCGTCAGCCTCGCGTACAGCTATGACGGCCCACTACCGCTGGCCACCACGTGGAGCGGCCCCATCGCAGGCACCGTCAGCCGCAGCTACGACGACGACTTTTTCGTCAACGCCATCAGTGTCAACAATACCCCTATCGCCTATGCTCACGACGATGACGGCCTGATCGTTCGCGCGGGCGCCCTGACGCTCACCCACGACCCGACCAACGCGTTGCTCACCGCCACCAGCATCGGCGACCTCGACGCGGCGTTCACGCATACGCCACGCGGCGAGCTGGCGAGCCACAGCGTTACCGGACAGGATGGCGCCCTGTTCGCCGCGACCCACAGCTACGACGCGCTCGGTCGCATCGCGACCACCAGCGAAACGATCGCCGGCGTCACCACCGTCACCGCGCACGTATACGACAGCGTCGGGCAACTCACGCAGGTCACGACCAACGGCGTTGTCAGCGCCGCGTACCGTTACGACCCCGACGGAAACCGCCTCATCATCCAGACGGGCGGCACCACCATCGAAGCCACGTTCGACGCGCAGGAAAGGCTTCGCACCCGGGGCGCCACCGAATACGGCTACACCGAGCGGGGCACGCTCCAAACCAAGACGGACGCCATCGGCACTACCTCGTACACGTACGACTCGCTCGGCAACCTCAGCGCCGTGACCCTGCCTGACGGCCGCGCGCTCACTTACCTCACCGACGCGCAGGACCGCCGCGTCGCCAAGTTCGTCGGCGGCGCTCTTCAACGCGGCTGGCTCTATCAAGACAGCCTCAAACCCATCGCAGAACTCGACCCGAGCGGCGCCGTGCTCAGCCGCTTCGTCTACGCCACAAAGTCGAACGTCCCCGACCTGATGATCCAGGGCGGTACGACGTATGCCCTACTCACGGATATCCGCGGCAGCGTTCGCCTCGTCGTCAACACGGCCACCAGCGAAGTCGTCCAGCGAATCGACTATGGCCCCTTCGGCGAGATCGTCGCGGACTCGAATCCGGGTTTCCAGCCTTTTGGATTCGCGGGCGGGCTCTACGACGTCGACACGGGTCTCGTGCGATTTGGTGCGCGGGACTACGATGCGCTGATTGGACGCTGGACGAACAAGGATCCGATCGGCTTCGCCGGTGGGCAGACTAATCTTTATGCGTATGTCGGCAACGACCCAATCAACGTGATTGATCCCCGAGGCACGTTACCCATCGTGGTCGTGGGCTTATGCGCGGCGGGTGGGTGTGAGATTCTGGCCGGAGCCTTTGTTCTCTCTGCTGCCTACGCGACAGGTCTCCTGGAGAATCCATTTCCGGTACTGGCCAATGCCGTTCGAGCGCTGACCGACTCACTCTCCCAGGCTGAGTGCGATATCCCCGATGGAGGCCCGCGAATCGTTGAGCATCCGTCACAGCGCGCTGCCAGGCGTGCCGCAGAGCGCGAGGGCGGTATGGGTCGACACGGGTTGCGCGAGGACAGCGAGGTCCCGCTACGACCAGGATCGCAGGCTCCAAGTGGTCCGCGAGGCGTTCGACCGGAGGCTCGAAGCCCGGAGAGCGGCAGAACTGTTCACCACGACCCCTATGGCCATCGCGATGGGAACATCCCTCCACACTATGGAGTAGAGGGCCCCGGTATCGACGGGACGACGCACCACACATATCCCACAACCCACGACCCGATGACAAACCGATGACCGGAAGCCTTCGTTGCGGACTGGAGGAGCCGCTTCAGCCAAACCAGCAGATCTTGGCTACCGATGCGTCGGGAGCGCCGCTACTCGCGGATTTCTTGGTCTCCGGTCTCAACCGCTACAGCTTCGTGTGGGCGCGAGCGGAACCGATTCCGTTCGATCTCCTGGAGATGTTGCTGGGTTACGATCGCGGGCCGCGTAGCGTCGTTATCGGGTGGCACCATGAGCTTGTTGGCATCCACCGCATCAAGTCCATTGGCACCGAAAGGGTACTCCGCGCCGCGGGTTGGGAGACGCACGGCGAGCAAGGCCTAGGGCTGGGCTGCAAGACCCTGCAAGAACTGAGGGACGGGGCTTTCCCCGCTGTTCCGCATCTTTGGGTTGGATGGTTCGCAATGCTAGGCGGGGCACCGGGTCTTGGCGGTCTACGAAAGGACCCATTCGTCACCACGGTTCGCAGCTTCTGCCGAAGCTCGAAGCTCGAGCCTTCGCGCGAGTTCCTGGAAGGCCTTGTGTCGGGAAGTGCATCGGTCGCGTACGCCATGCAGGGTCCAAGCGATCTCTATGGTATCGTTCTGGTGTCTCCGTCGACCCTACGCAACCACATAGAGAGCCTAGCAGCTTCGGGTGTAGTTGCGACAGTTCGGCATGGCGAGACCGCAGCTAGTGTCTGGCTCCGCGAGGGCTGACATTGTTCAGCCCACGAATTCACGGCACCAGCGCATATTTGATCAGCCGTGCTTCATTGCGGTCGAGCACGATGAGCTCGTTCTGATCGGTCACCCGCATGCCGAACGCGCTGCCCGAGCTCGAGAGCAGCCCCAGCGAAGCGCCGGTCGGTGACAGCACCTCGATGCCGTCAAAGTCGACGTAAAAGATGCGGCCGCGGCCATCCACCGCCACGGACTCCGGCTCGGACTCGAGCAGCCCGATGCCGTCTCCCTCGGTACCGATCCGATCGACGAACACGCCGTCCGGGTCGAACTTGTAGAGGGCGGGAATGAACGTCTCGAACAGGTAGAGGTTGCCGTCACCGTCCAGCGTGCCGCCGCTCAAGAAAAATGAGTTATCGAGCACCGCATCGACCGTGCCCTCCACGTCCGAGAACACTGCTCCCGCGGGGTTGAAGCGCACGATCTGATCGGGCCCGACCGCGACCAGGCCATCATCCGGCGCGAGCGCGATGACCTCGGCCGAGGCCGACCCTGCGGGCATCGCGACATCCCCCTGGAACGCACCGCTGGCCCCCGTGTAGCGGCTGATCGTACCGCCCTGGAGCAAGAATACGGTGCCCTGGCGAGTGGCCACGAGCCCCGTCACGATCGCGTCACCGGGCGTGAACCACTGGCTCAGGAACCGCCCGTCTGCGTCGAAGCGTTGGATGCGAGTTGGACCCTCACCCTCGAACTCGCCCACGTAAATGATCCCCTGCGTGTCGCTGCCGAGGAACCTCGCGTCATCGAAGAAGCCGGGCCCTGTGCCTTCCGCTCCGACGCTCCACACCAGTGCGGCGAGGTTCGGAGGTGGCGGCTCGACGACGGGATCCACCGGGTCCAATGGATCGGGGACAATTGGCCCCCCTCCGGCGTTGCCCTCCAAGCCAGAACCAGCGTTGCCCCCCGATCCGGGTAGCAGCGGGCGGAGACTGCCGAGAGCGCCTGTGGAACCTGAAGCACCAAACGGGCCCGGCGCAGAAGAGCCCGCGCCACCGCCCGCAGACATATCAGGTGTCTGCGTCTCCGCGCCATTTCCAGCGCTGCCGGAGAGCCCGCCGACGTCACGCTGATCCAGATCAACACAGCCCGCCAGCGCCAAGGAAACCCCGAGCCAACGCGCTCCACAACCTGATTCACGCATCAGCAGTCGCATGACCCGACAAGGTAGCCGTGGCGGCCAGTGCTGTCAGCCGGCGATTGCGCACGAGGTCATGGCCAAAGCGTCCCTTCGGCCAGGGCTCGAGCGAAGTGAGCCAAAGGCCAGACTTCGATTCCGTCCTGGGTCACCAACGGCTGCGGGCCCAAGTACACCAGTATTCGGCGCCGAAGCCCGGGCAGATCACTGATGGCACGCCGCCCCCGCGTGTCAGCGGGGCGCAACGTGCGCGTAGGCCTGGGGTCGGCCAAATAGCTCTGGTATCGCGCCTCTTCCAACAGATCGATGCGATGCGCCTTGGGCAACTCCGCGCGCGCCCAGGTGATTTTCCCGTTCCACGGAGGTCCGAGCAGGAAGAAGGACGACTTGGGCCGCTGCAACCGGCGCGGGAACATGTAACTCATGGCGGCATTTTTCGGCGAAATTAGCCATCGTGATTTCCGGCTACAGACAGGCATCCGGCGCCCCCGCCCCCCTACAGCGCTCAATCGGGCTGATACAAGGCGTTCTGTGACGGCTGTTGGTAATAGAAATGCGCGTAGCTCGGCCGATCGAACGTGGCCGCTCCAAAGCTATTCACGGCCACCGCCCATACCGTCAACAGCCAGAAGCCCGCCCCAAAACGCCGACCCGTGAGCGCCAGTGCCACAAACAGGAACACCGCGTAGTCATTCGAGAAGCGATAGCCGAACTGCATCCAGCCCGTGTTTTGGTAGAACAAGGCCGGCATGCCCACCGCCGCCGCCGTCAGCAACAAGGCCGCGTAGCCCTGCGCCGGCCGTTTCGGCCAGAGCAGATACAAATACACCGGTGTGGTGAGCCACAACGCGAGCCCGTGCACGTTGATGCGGAATGGCTGGATCCAGGGCAACCCCGTGAGCACCACGCCCAGGTTCTTGGCCACGTAGTGGTAGTGGAACAAGCCCCACTTCTCGATCCGCCCCTGCCACGCCACTTTCAAGTAGCGATAGCCGACGTCAAACGGATCGTCGAAGCGCGCGTAATTGTGCAGCAGAGAAAGGCCGAACAAGAGCGCCACGGGCAGAGCGAATTGCAGGCTCAGCTTGACGAACCGCGGCATGTCGGTGGCGCGATACGCGTTCACGGCGCGCCGCCATATCGCTCTCGAGCCATACGCGCCCGCATCTGCCGCCTCCGGCGCACCCGCCCGACGGCAAGCCGCCCACGCCTCGAAAAGGAACAGCGCCTCGCCGAACAAGAGCGACGCCCGCGACCAAAAGCCGAGCCCGAGCAACAGCCCCGCGAGCCACGGGCGCCGCGCATCGAGCGCGCACAGCACGTAGCCGGCGGCAAAGATCAACGCCACCACGTGCGCGGCGAACCACACGCTGCCCTGCACTGCGGTGAAGAAGTAGACGCTGCCCAGACCCAGGCTGAGCGACAGCCCGAGGTTCTCCCAGCGCGCTCGTCCGCTTCGCCCCATGCGCCGCAACCGCTCCAGGGCGAAGAACAGCAAGGTCGGACCGAGCGGCGCGAGCCACAAGAAGAACTGCCCGTCACGCACGCGTTCGGCGCTGCCGGCGAAGAACACGAGCGGCGCGATCAGCAGCGCCGGCAACGACGGAAACGGAATGAACCACTTGCCGCGGTAGTGCGAAAAGTCGTTGTTCTGCGCGTAGTCGGGCGGCGACTTGCCGAGGTGGAGCCTGCCATCCAACCAGGCCTCCGCCTGCAACGCGAAGTGGTTGTATGGCGTGTGCTCGACGAGGCGCTCGGTCCCGGCCACCAACGCGTAGATACCGAGCAAGAGCGCGTAGCACCCGAGCGCGAACGCCCAAGTGCGCGCGCGCTCGGTTTCGAACCAGGTTCGCATGCGAGGCGCGGACGGTAATACGCCGCCAGAGCAGAATCGACTTTCCGCCACACCCCTGG
The DNA here is from genome assembly GCA_043780025.1 of Deltaproteobacteria bacterium. Taxonomy (GTDB): domain Bacteria; phylum Myxococcota_A; class Polyangia; order Polyangiales; family Polyangiaceae; genus SZUA-265. The sequence continues at coordinate 9,850 of JAYWEH010000426.1, read as the reverse complement.
CCCGGGCGCCGGCACGCATACTCCGCGGCTGGGCGTGGCGCAGGAGGTCGTGCTAGGGTCCGGCGCCGTGCACAAGCCAGTCTTATCCGTGCCCGTTCGTGACCTGGAACGGAGCGATCAGCGCCGTACCTGGGATTTGCCCTCAGAATGGGTGACCTGGGCCATGTCCGAGACGGAAGCCGAAAGCGATGGCCTCCCGGGCAAGCTGGAGATTTATCTCAAGAAGACTGGGCGCGAAGTGCTGGTCAAAGGCGTCGCCGAGGTCAGCGTCACGATGCCCTGCGCGCGCACCCTCGACCCCGTGCCCGTGGCGCTGAAGGCAGAAATCATGCTGTTGCTCACGCCGCGCCCCGGCGCCGCCGCGGGGCCGCGCAAGAGCCAGAAGCGTCCGCCTCGCACGCCCGAAGAAGAGAGCAAAGAAGAGCAGCTGACCCAAGAGCAGGCCGCGCGAGACGAATACGACGGCGAAACCATCGAGCTCGACGGTTTCGTGCGTGAGCATCTGTTGCTCGAATTGCCGCTCTTTCCAGTGAGATCCGACTTGCCTTTCGACGCCGCCCCCGCTACCGATACGCGGCCGGACGATTCCAGCCCCAAGGTCGACCCACGGCTAGCCCCATTGGCCGCCTTGGCGGCTCAATTGCAGGGGAAATTGCCCGGCTCGGACAACTGAAACCCAGACTCGGCGCAGAGCCGGGAGTGGCGCTTCAGGGCGGCCGTTGAGAGCCGAGCCGAAAGAAACCTCGAGACCGGAGTTGAACGGTGCCCGTACCCAAGCGACGAACTACTTCCAGCAAACGCGACATGCGGCGCGCCAACTACGACAAGGTGGCGGCTCCCAATTTGGTGCCCTGCTCCAATTGCTCCGCACCCAGCCTCTCGCATCGGGTTTGCCCCACCTGCGGGCACTATGCGGGCAGAGCCGTGATGCGCATCGCCTCGAAGGATGACGCTGCGGCCGACACGGGCACGGTAACCGAATAACCTGGCTCGATGACCGTCTGGCTATTTCCGGGTCAGGGGACCCAGAAAGTGGGCATGGGCCGTGCCCTCTTCGACGCATCGCCCGCTGCACGAGCGGTGTTTGAAGCGGCGGACGATGCCCTTGGCGAGCCTCTCTCGCGTCTGATCTTCGAGGGACCCCTCGACGGGCTGACCCAGACGGCGAACGCACAACCCGCCATTGTCACGGTGAGCATTGCGACGTTGGCGGCATTGCGCGAAGCCCATCCGACGCTACCGGATCCGAGCTATGCAGCCGGCCATTCCCTGGGTGAATACAGCGCGCTGGTCGCGGCAGGCGCTCTGGATTTGAGCACGGCGGTACGCATCGTGCGCCTCCGCGGCGAAGCGATGCAGCGCGCGGTCCCTGCGGGCGTGGGCGCGATGGCGGCACTGATAGGTTCGGATGCGGAAGGCGTCGAGGCGCTGTGCGCGGAAGTCCGTGCCGAAATGGGCCCCGAGCGCGTGCTTTCCGCGGCCAACTTCAATGCTCCCGGTCAGATCGTGATCGCGGGCCACGCCGATGCCGTCGCTCGGGCCTCCGAGCGCGCCGCAACGCGCAAGATGAAGGCAATTCCACTCAAGGTGAGCGCCCCATTCCATTGTTCTTTGATGGAACCGGCGGCTCGGGCCGTGGATGACGCACTGCAGGGCATCGAAGTGAACCCGCTGCGATTCCCCGTCATCAGCAATGTGGAGGCGTCCCCCAACACCGACCCTGGTCGCGTGCAGAGCCTGCTGGTGCGCCAGATTTGCGGGACCGTTCGCTGGCAGGAAACGCTGGAATGGTTGGCTGCGCAGGGCAGCAAAAAGGCGCTTGAAATCGGCCCCGGCAAGGTTTTGGCGGGTCTTGCTCGCAAAACGGCCCCGGGGCTGGAAGTTCTGTCGGTGTCGGAGCCCGAAGATCTGGCAGCGGCGGGTAGCAGCAGCGGATAGCCTGAGTTTCCCCCGCCGATCGGCGTGTGGAAATGCGGTCGCGCGGAAATTCTTCTGCTTGCCCTGCTCGCAAGCATGGTACACACCCGCCCGCTCGTCACCGGGCGGTAATTGGTCGATGTTTGATCTCAGCGGTAAAACAGCACTGGTTACAGGCGGATCTCGGGGTATCGGCAAGGCCGCCGCTCAGGCCTTGGCTGCCCGCGGTGCGCGCGTTATCCTGACTTACGCTCGGGATGCGGACGCCGCGATGCGTGCGGTCCAAGAGATCGAAGCCGCCGGCGGCAAAGCCGAGGCCGAACGTCTCGACGTCTCGAACTACGCGGAATCGGAGAAAACGGTGTCGGCGCTGGCAAAGCGCGCGGGCCGTCTCGACATTCTGGTGGCCAACGCTGGCATCGCCATCGATGGCTTGTTGTTGCGGCTGAAGGAAGCCGATCTCGACGCGATCCTCGCGGTCAATCTCAAGGGCGCGCTCGCCTGTGCCCAGGGGGCCATCAGACCCATGGCTAAAGCACGCGCCGGGCGGATCCTGTTCGTGTCCAGCGTGGTTGGGCAGATGGGCAACGCCGGTCAGGTTGCCTACGCGGCCAGCAAGGCGGCGTTGATCGGCGCAACGAAGGCGCTCGCGCGCGAGTACGCTTCGCGCAACATCACTGTGAACGCGCTCGCTCCGGGGTACGTGGACACGGACATGACAGCGGGTCTAGAAGCCGCTCAGCGTGAAGCCATGTTGGCGGCCGTGCCGCTCGGGCGCACCGCAAGGCCTGAAGAAATCGCTTCCGGCATCGTCTTTCTCGCCTCTGACGAGGCGGGCTACATCACCGGTCAGGTCCTGGCGGCAAACGGTGGAATGTACATGTGAGCTAACGATCGCTTGCCGGGCTCGCGCCACGTCGGCGCGCCTCGAGCGGCGGTTCGAACAAACCAAGCTCTCTTATTTCGAGAGATCATCCGTTGGAGGCAAAAATGGCGGCAGGTCGCGATGTTACGGCCGAAGTAAAGCGAATCATCAAGGAACAGCTGGACGTCGACGAATCGGATATTAAACCTGAATCCGTCTTCATTGACGATCTAGGCGCTGATTCGCTCGGCCTGGTCGAGCTTGTCCTTGCATTCGAAGAAGCTTTCGAAATCGATATCCCCGACGAAGACACCGAGCAGATTCGGACGGTCCAAGACGCCGTCAAGTATATCGAACAGCACAGCACCACCTGAGTCCGGGGTGCCGTTCGGAACCCGCACTATTTTTCGAGTTGGGGCCCCGGTGCCCCGACGTTTCGCGAACTGTGTTCAGTTATTTTCGGCAGTTAGCGCAGGTCCCGGCGACACCCAGTCCAGTCCGCGTGCCCCAGGCAACTCGCATGACCCACTGGCAGACGCTAAAGTGGCACTCATAGGATCTCGATGGAACGCGTCGTAGTCACCGGGCTAGGTTTGGTTACCCCCACGGGGCTTGGCACAGAAGTCGCTTGGCAAGCGCTGCTCGAAGGCAAGAGCGGCGTGGGTCCGATCACCGCATTCGATACCAGCGGCTACAGCTGCAAGATCGCGGCGGAGATTGCGAATTTCGACGCGGCGGAGTTCATGCCGCGCCGCAAGATCAAGGAGATGTGCCGCTTCACCCAGTTCTCGATGGCCGCTACCAAGATGGCCATCGAGGACGCGGGGCTCGAGCTGACCGACGAGGAGCGGTTGCGCACGGGGTGTTTCATCGGGGTCGGCCTGGGCGGCCTCGAGAACCTCGAGCGCGTCACACTGATGCTTTCCGAGAAAGGGCCGGACAAAGTCAGCCCTTATTTCATCCCTTCGATTATTGGCAACCTCGCCGCCGGGCAGGTTGCGATCGAATACGGCCTGCACGGGCCGAGCTATTGTCATACCAGCGCTTGCGCCTCGAGCGCCCACTCCATCGGCGAGTCCCTCGAGTGGCTGCGGCGCGGTGACGTGGACGTCATGGTGTGCGGCGGCGCTGAAGCCACCATCACGCCGATCGGCATCGCCGGGTTCTCGGCCATGTTCGCGTTGAGCCGCCGCAACGATGAGCCCCAGAGGGCGAGCCGCCCTTTCGATGCAGGCCGAGACGGCTTCATCTGCGGCGAAGGTGCCGGCACGTTGATCCTCGAGACCGCGACCCGGGCCAAGAAGCGTGGCGCGCGCATCTTGTGCGAAGTGGCGGGCTGGGGCGCCACGACCGACGGCTACCACATCACAAAGCCCACGCCGAACCACCTGCATGCGGCCCGAGCCATGCGTTACGCACTCAAGCACGCGCGGCTGAATCCCGAGCAGATCGACTACGTCAACGCGCACGGCACTTCGACGCCGGTGGGGGACCTGGAGGAATCACGCGCCGTTGCTGACACGTTCGGCGCACACGCGCTCGAAAAGAAGCTCTGGGTCAGCTCGACCAAGAGCATGACGGGTCACATGCTGGGCGCCGCTGGCGCCGTCGAAGCGGCGATTTGCGCCAAGGCCATCGCCACCGGTCGCGTACCGCCCACGATCAACCTGGACAATCCCGATCCGGAGTGCGTGCTCGACTACGTGCCGCACCATGCGCGCGAGCGGAAGCTCAGCCACGTGATGAGCAACTCCTTCGGGTTCGGCGGCACCAACGTCGCCATCGTGTTTTCGGCGTTCGATGGCTAAGCGATGCAGTGCCCTTACTGCAACGTGACAGACTGTCGAGTCGTCGATTCGCGGCTGGTTTCGGAAGGCGCTGTCACATGGCGCCGGCGAGAGTGTGAAGGCTGCAAACGGCGCTTCACGACCTATGAGCGGCTCGAATACACGCTGCCCACCGTGGTCAAGAAGAACGGGCAGCGCGAGACCTTCAGCCGCGAGAAGCTGCTACGCAGTCTGCAAGTGGCCTGCAACAAGCGTCCGGTGTCCGTGGACGCCCTGGACGAGCTGGCGGGGCGGGTCGAGCGGAGCCTGAGCGAAGGGGGCGATCGCGAAGTTTCCTCCCGAGCCATCGGGCTGGCCGTCATGGAAGCTCTGAAGCGCCTCGACGAGGTCGCTTATGTGCGGTTCGCCAGCGTCTACAAGTCGTTTCGCGACATCGACGCCTTTATGGCCGAGATGAGCCAACTTGTTCGAGAACGCCCGAAAGGGTAAGCCTCCGCCATGGCCGACGAGACATCCCGAACGAGCGCGTCCGACAGCGCGGCCGTCGACAAGATTCCCCGGGCCAACGAGTGGATGGCGCACGCCATCGAGATCGGCCAGCAGGGCGATCCCTCCCCCAACCCGCACGTCGGGTGCGTGATCGTCAAAGACGGCGAGGTCGTGGCGACGGGGTACCACGCCAGCGCCGGTGACCGTCACGCTGAGATCGCCGCGCTCGAACAAGCGGGTGAACGCGCGCGCGGCGCGACGCTGTTCGTGACGCTGGAGCCATGCAACCACCACGGTCGCACCCCACCTTGCACTGATGCCATCATCAAAGCCGGCATCAAGTACGTCGTGGCGGGGTGCTCCGATCCCAATCCAAACGTCGCTGGCGGCGGCGTCGCCAAGTTGCGTGAGGCCGGGGTCGAGGTCGTGACCGGCGTGCAGCAGACGCCCTGCAAGATCTTGATTCGTCCCTGGCGCAAATACATCACCCAGGGCACCGCCTATCTCACGCTAAAACTGGCCACGTCTCTGGACGGCCGCATCGCCACAAAATCCGGCGTGTCCAAGTGGATCACCAGCCCGGAGACGCGCGCCCGCGGCCACCGCCTGCGCGCGGCACACGACGCGGTGTTGGTGGGCGTGAGCACGGTGATCGCGGATGACCCGCAACTCACGGTGCGCGAGGGCCCACCCGCGCGCAATCCGATCCGCGTCGTGGTGGACAGCAACTTGCGTATCCCGCTGTCGACTACCGTGATCGCCAGCGCGACAGAGATCCCGACCTGCGTCGTGACCACGCCGCAGGCCTCGGCCAAGGCCGAAGAAGCGCTCACCGAGCGCGGCGTGAGCGTGATGCGCGTCGCCGCCAACACACAGGGCCGCTGCGACATGCGCGCGGTGCTGCGGGCGCTGGCCCAACGCGAAGTCGTGAGCGTGTTGTGTGAAGGCGGAGCGGAGCTGGCTGGCAGCTTGCTCGCGGATCAGCTTGCCGAAGAGCTGCACTTCTTCATCGCACCGGTCCTGCTCGGGCCGCGCGGGCGCCCCTGCGCCGTGGACTGGTCCGGCCCCGACGACCTGTCCGGAGCCCCGAAGTTGTTTCGGCCCAAATGGGAAGTCCTGGGTACCGACGCCTACCTCACGGGACGCGTGCGCTACCCCTCGAAGCCAATCGAAGACACTTGATATTCGGTTGATATTCCCATCTGTTGCGCGCCAGCGCGGGACATTGCCGGTGGGCTTTCGAGCTTTTACTTGCACGTGACGAATAGTTGCCTTAGGTTAATCATTACCCATGGCAAAGCCGGCCGCTCTCGACGAAATCCATCGTGCGGTGGAGGTGCTGGGCAGGCTCACCGAGGTGTTCCGGCAGCGCCGTCAGGAACTGGCCGCGAGCGTGGGGTTGACCGAGCAGCAATGGAGCGTGCTCGACGAAATCGAGACGGAGCGCTTCATGCCCAGCATGTTCGCCCGGCGCCGGGAAAGCAGCGCCGCCGCCGTATCGAAGATCCTGCGCCAGCTTCAAGACAAGGAGCTCGTTGTTGTCTCGTTATCCGCGAGCGACGGGCGGCAGCGCCTCTACGAGCTGAGCCCCGCGGGCAAGCGGGCGCTCGCGCAACTGCGCAAACGCCGTGAGCACGCGGTGGATGCGGTTTGGCAGTTCGATTCGGCGGCAGTGCGAGAATTTGCGCGCTTCGGCAACGAGTTGACCGAGCGCTTGGAATGTTATTCGAAAGAGCAACAGCATGCGGGCCTCGACGCTCGCAAAGGACCTGATCATGGGAAAGACACTCTACGACAAGGTGTTTGACAGCCATACGGTGGCAGTGCTGCCTTCCGGCCAAACTCAACTGTTCATGGGCTTGCACCTCTTGCACGAGGTGACTTCACCTCAGGCTTTCAGCTCGCTCGACGAACGTGGGTTGAAGGTCGCCTATCCGGATCGCACGTTCGCGACCGCCGACCACATCATTCCCACGCATACCCGCCTCAGGCCGCTCGCGGATTCGTTGGCGGAGGAGATGCTCGGTGCCCTCGAGGCCAACGTGACCCGCCACGGCATCCCGTTCTTCTCTCCCGCCCGACAGGAACAGGGCATCGTGCACGTACTCGGGCCGGAGCTAGGGCTCACGCAGCCCGGCATGATGATCTGCTGCGGGGATTCCCACACCTCCACGCACGGCGCGTTCGGCTCGCTGGCATTCGGCATCGGCACTTCGCAGGTGCGCGACGTGCTGGCGACGCAGACGCTGGCTATGAGCCGGCTCAAGGTGCGACGGATCGAGGTGACGGGCAAGCTGCGGCCGGGCGTCTACGCCAAAGACGTGGCGCTGTTTCTGATCAATCGGCTCGGCGTACAAGGTGGCGTCGGCTACGCCTACGAATATGCGGGTGAAGTCATCGAAAATTTCTCGATGGATGAGCGCATGACCCTGTGCAACATGAGCATCGAGGGTGGCGCCCGTGCCGGCTACATCAATCCGGACGCGACCACCTACGCGTACCTGAAAGGGCGGCGCTTCGCGCCCGACGCCGCGGCCTGGGATCGCGCCGTCGGGTATTGGAATTCAGTGCGCAGCGACGCGGACGCGAACTACGACGAGGTCGTCGAGTTCGACGGTAAGGACATCGAACCCATGGTCACCTGGGGCATCACCCCGGGCCAGTCCGCGAGCATCGGCGGCAACGTCCCGCATCTGTCGAGCTTCCCCCCGAACGAACGCGAGACAGCGGAGGAGGCTTATCGCTACATGTCGTTCGAACCGGGCCAAGCCATCTCCGGAACCAAGATTGACGTGGCGTTCATCGGTTCGTGCACGAACGGCCGCCTCAGCGATTTCGAAGAAGTAGCTCGCCTGATCACGAAGAGCGGCGGCAAGGTCGCTGAGGGCGTGCGCGCGCTGATCGTGCCGGGCTCGCAAGACGTGCGGCGCGCCCTGGTCGAACGTGGCTTCGACAAGGTCTTCACCGACGCGGGCTTCGAATTTCGCGAACCGGGCTGCTCGATGTGCCTGGCCATGAACCCCGACAAGCTCACGGGGCGGCAGATCTGCGCGTCCTCTTCCAACCGCAATTTCAAGGGCCGCCAGGGTTCGCCAAGCGGCCGCACGCTGCTGATGAGCCCGGCCATGGTGGCCGCCGCCGCAATCGCAGGCCGCGTCACGGACGCCCGCCAGCTGTTCGAGCTGTAATCGACCGAGTAGAAAAGGAGCCTATCGTGAATCAGGACACTCGCCGAATCGTGATCGAGGGCAGCGCGGTACCCATACGAGGGGACGACATCGACACAGACCGCATCGTGCCGGCACGTTACCTTCGCACCGTGACGTTCAGCGGCCTCGGCCAACACGCGTTCGAGGACGACCGCGCCGAGCTCACGCGAGCCGGCAAACAACATCCGTTTGACATGCCGGGTTTCGCCCGCGCCCGCATCTTGCTCGCCAACAAGAACTTCGGTTGCGGCTCCTCGCGCGAGCACGCGCCGCAAGCCTTGATGCGTTGGGGAGACGGCATCAGCGCCATCATCGCGGAGAGCTTCGCCGAGATCTTCAACGCCAATTGCTTTTCGCTCGGCATCCCGTGCGTGCGCGTGGACGAAGCCACCGGTCGAGCTCTGATGGTGGCGGCTGAACGCGATCCGGCGCTCATCTTCCGCATCAACTTCGAAGAGTGCACGCTCGAGGCGGGTTCGATTCGCGTCGGCTTCGACATGCCGTCCGGCATTCGGCAGCGCTTTCTGGAGGGCTCCTGGGATTCGACCGTGGAGCTGCTCGCCAACGGCGACGCAATTCAGACCACGGCACAGCGGCTTCCCTACGTGACTGGCTTTCGAGCCTGAAATTTCCAACCTGTCACACAGCCACCCGGCGCCGGGGCGGCGGCCTGCCGTCCGTTGCCCCTGCCCCGGCGGAGTGTTAGATCAATACCCTCATGGCTATCCTCGAGATCCTCAAATACCCTGATCCTCGGCTGCGCGAGGTCGCTCAACCCGTCGCCGCGGTCACCGCTGAGACACGCAAGCTCATCGAGGCCATGGCCGAGACCATGTACGCGGCCGTCGGCTGCGGGCTCGCCGCCACACAAGTTGGCGTAAATTCGCGCATTTTCGTGATCGACATCGCGGCTGAGGACGAGCAGACCGACCTCAAGGTGTTCATCAACCCCGAGATCATCGAGGCCGACGGAGTGCAGAGCTGGGAAGAGGGCTGCCTGTCCTTCCCCGGCGCCTCGGAAGAGATCCGGCGCGCCAGCCACGTCAAAGTCCGAGCCCTGAACCAATTTGGCGAGAGCTTCGAGCTCGAGGCAACGGGGCTGATGGCCATCGCGATCCAGCACGAAAACGACCATCTCAACGGTGTGTTGATGATCGACAAGCTGAACGCTTTGAAGCGCCGCCTGGTAAGCCGCAAGGTCACCCGCGCTCTGCAAGAAGAAGCGACCGAAGAAGCCACCTGAGGCGGGCTTTACCCGCGCGCAGCGTTGCCGTTCAGCTCGGCGCGCAGCGTTGCCGGTTCACGTGCCGCTCGGGGCGCCTCTCTGGAAGAGTGCCGCGTCGAGATGGATGCCGCGGGAGCGTAACTCTTCCACAAGGCGGGGCTCGGTACCGCTGGCGAGGAAAGCGCCTTCGGTAGAGCCGGAGGGTGCGCCCCGTTCGGGCACGAACGTGAAGAGCTCTTGCAGCTGCGTCATCCCGCTGGAATTCGCGCTGAGCTCAACGATGCGGCGGACTCTTTCTTTGCCCTCGCCGGTCAATGCGACTTCCAGGGCCACGTCGAAGCTGCTCACCAGGCCCTGG
>JAYWEH010000425.1:0-3883 GCA_043780025.1 Deltaproteobacteria bacterium | reverse complement strand
GCGGCAGGTAGAAGGCGACGAAGGCCCGGCCCGATCGTTCACGACCGGCGACGAGCCAGCGCTCCTTGTCGACGCGTGCCAGCGCAGGCAGGGACGCGAGCTCCGGCAGATCCAGAGGTTTGAGCCAGTGGTGACCAACATAGGCCCAGAGCGCGTGAGTGTTAGGACCGGACAGGCCGCTCAAAACGGCGAGGTCCTTGAAGTCGCCGCTGACGGCGGAAAACATCGGCTTGTGATTCGGACCCGCGATGCGGCGCAACGTACCCTCGCGATAAAACGCGAGCTCACCCTGATGGCCCCCGATCAGCCATTCGCCCGCGCCTTCGTAGTGGACCAGGCGGATCTTCTGGGGTTCCAGATCGCCGCTCGGCGCCACCACCCAGCGCGTGCCGTCCCAAAATTCGAGCCCGCGCGTGGTAGCCGCAAGACAACAGCCGGCGCCGTCCCACGCGGCGCTCCAGATCGCGCGCTCGTCGCCGAGCGCATGGCGTACGTGAAAACGCCAGCGCGCCGGGGAAATCTTGCCGCGGCCCGCGAGCGTCGAGACGCGGCGCGAAGTGGACAACGGAGAACGCACCGAGCTGATGCGGAGCGCCGACATGATGGCCGTCGCAAAGGCCTTGGCCTCCTGGGGCCGCAGTTGTGAATCCGCATTGGTGGCGTGCGCGATCGCGGCGTCAATGGCCGCGCAGATGCCGGGCTGATCGCGCAACTCCAGCACGAGGCGCGCGCACTCGCGAATGCTGCGGCGCTTCTTGCCCTGCACCATGGTCAAGATCTCGGAGATCGATCGAGCCATGAACAGCTCTTCGCCCGTGAGCAGAGCGAAGGTGGTGGCGGCCAGGGCGAAGATGTCGGTCGCGGTACCGAGCTTGTCGTCCTCCATCAGGATCTGCTCGGGTGCCGCATAACCCGGCGTACCGAGCGCGCTTTGCACGAACGTTTGCTTGAGGCCGCGCGCACGCGCCACACCGAAGTCGGCGATCTTGAACAGCTCACCCCGACCCGTGCCGCAGCACAAGATGTTGCTGGGCTTGATGTCGCGATGGATCACCCCCACCTCGTGGATGGCGGAGATGCCGCTCGACAGCGCTTCGACGCAGCCGGCGGCGCGTTCGGGATCGAAGGCATAGCCGGTGCGGGCCACGCTCTCGGCCACGCGCTCTTCGAGCGTGCCGCCGTGCACGTATTCCATGGCGAGCCATGGCAGCTCCACCGCGCTGCCGCGATAACGCACGGCGAGCTCGCTCGTCTCCAGCAAGCGGACGACAAACGGGGTTGGCGGCACCTGCTCGTTGAGGCGCCCGAGCGCGACGGACTCCTTCCGGATCGTGAGCAGCGCGATCTCGGAAGCGTCCATCAACATTTCCGGGTGGACGATCTTGACCACCGTAAAGCTCTGCCCGTCCGGCGCGCGGCGAATAGCGCGAAACGCCACGGCCATGCTGCCCGACCCGAGCGCTTGCTCGAGCTGGTAGGTGACGTCCGGAGACAGGCTCGATCGAAGCTCCACTCCACGGAGAGCGGTCAGGTTCTGATCGCTGTAGGCGAGCTCAATCAAACGTGGGACCCGTCAGCTTTCTCAGGCAGGTGGGATGGTTTGCGCTCAGGATCGGCCGGACGCGCACTAATGTGAAGTGCCGCCGACTCAGCGCCGGAAATGCAGTATGCGGCGCCGGCTCGAGACCTGACAATCCGGCCAGCCAACTAATTCTCTTTCGGAGGGCTCGAAGCCCACGAAAGGTGACGGGCGCCGCGACCGCAATGCGCAAAAGAGCCCAGAGAAAATCCCCACGAGAACCTGGGGGCCCGGAGAAACCCGGTCAGGGGATTTTGAAGCTCTTCGCTACGGTCTGAGGGGAACCGGAAAACGCGGGCACGCGGGCGGCCTTGAAATGCCGGAGCGCACAGGCGCCGCCGGGCTTGCCGGCAAACGGCCCCTCGATGATTTGAGCGCTCGAAACACGCCCCGTTGTCGCAAAGGTGAGCTGCACTTTGCCTTTGCCACTCGTTCCAGCGCAGCCTGCTGCCTTGGCGGCGGCCGTGCTGAGCGCGGCTTTCGCGGCCCCCGTGTTGAAAGCGGCCTTGGCGGCACTCGAACTCGGGCGAGCTGCGGGCTTCTTGCGGCCCTTGCCGCTGCTCGGTTTCGAGGCGTCCTCGGATTCGGCTTTTTCGTCGGCTGGAGCTTCCGCGACCACGGCCGGGTCCGCGGGCGCGCCTTCCACCGGGGCAGGCACTGCGGACGGCGCTGCGGACGGCACTGCGGGTTCGGCGGGAGCCGACGGAGCCGGTACGGCAGCGGGCTCGACCGGACCAGAAGCGGCGGCGGCTACACCCGATACGGCAGCTGCTGCGGCCACGGATTCCGCGGATGAGGATCCGAGAGTCCACCAGGCGACCGACGCGAGGGCGACCAACGTCGCGCCACCACCGACGAGCGGTAACCAGCGACGCGCCGCTGGCTTCCGACTTGGCATCGTCATCGAATCCATCGACGAAGTCTGCGCGGCGACCACGGGGGCCGTGAGCAAGGCCAGATCCTGCTCGGTGCCGAAAATCGGCGTCGCGGCCTGCATGCTCCAGAGGTGATTCGGCGCCTGTTCTTCGCGTGCCGGAGCGTTCACGGGCCCCGCCTTCATCAGCTCTTCGAGCGAAAACATGATGGAGGCTTCCGGCTTGCGCGCGGAAGTCGGCGCGGGCTCGGAGCGGCGTGCGGGCCGGAGAGAGGGCCCCGTATCGACCGGAATGGACGCGGAAGGCCCCGGATTGCCGGAGAACCGGAACAAATCCTCGGTGGCACCGTCGAGCCTGGCGCGCGCGCCGGGAATGCTGTTGAGCCGTTCACGCGGCGCGGCGGAGAGCTCTGCCGAAATGGCGTGCGTGTAGCCGCAATTGGTACACGTGCTGACGGCGTCCGGATTGGATACCGCTAGTTCTCGGTCGACCTCGCGGGCCACCGAACACCCGGGACAACGCACTAACATCTCTTCCAAACCAGTGCGGCTGTTTCCAGCCAAACCTGAGGGCGTGTCGCCCCGTTTGCCAGCATGCTCTCGTCACGCTGCAGGTTTCCTTGTCTACCGCGCCGAACCGGTGGCGTCGAGGCCGCTCAGGCGTTTACAGGTAGAAGCCGAGCACCATCCTTCGGACACGCGTCCAAATCGCGTGTTTCATACAAAGTCCCACATACAGGGCAGACCGTCACCGCCTTGACCGGCGCCGGCACCGGTGGCTGCCCTTGCGACATCGGTTCGAGCCGCGTGGCGTCCGCCCGCGCTGGGGCGGCGGGCCCGGGCTCATTCCCCTCCCCCTCGGCGAACATCACCGTTCCGGGGTCGGAAGCGACCGGGGTCTTCTTGCGCACCTGCTTGCGCGACCGGTTGGCGCGGCGCAGCAGCCATGTGCCGACGGCTGCGAGCGCAATCGCGATGGCGCCCACGAGACCGACGAACGTCCACTTGCGGCCTTCCGGCTCCGGCTCACCCAGCTCCCCAGCCCCGAGAGACCCCGACGTGATCGTGGCGGTCTTGGCGTCGCCCGAAGCACCCTCTGAGTTGAACTCACCCGTCGCGAGCAGCGCCTGGTAGCGTTCGTTGGAGACCACGTCCACGTTCGCGGTGACCGCCTGGTTAGCGACAGTGGCGACGACCTCGAGTCGCGCATCGCCAGCTCCCGGGGGCACGACGAGGCGGCCCTCTTGCAACTCCACCGCGCCGCTCGGCGGCGTGAGCCGCCAACTGACCGGCGTGCGCAGCGGGCAACCCCTGCCGTCCAGCACCGTCGCGCGAAACTGGAAGGTCTCCCCGGCGCGCATCAGCTTGCGCGCAGGCCGCACCTCGATGCGCGCGGGAGCGCCTGGCCTGGCACACGGGTTCGACGCTGC
>JAYWEH010000424.1:0-9220 GCA_043780025.1 Deltaproteobacteria bacterium | reverse complement strand
CCACTGCCCGAACTCGACGAGAAGGCGGACATCGCTTGGCTGTCCGCGGCAGGAGAAGACGTACCGAGCCTCGCCGTACACGCCGTCAAGGGCAAGGTGACGGTGTTCGACTTCTACGCAGAGTGGTGCGCGGCGTGCCGCAAGGTGGACGGCCACATCTACGCCAAGCTGGCCGGTGGCGACCGAACCCTGGCGTACCGGAAGCTCAACATCGTCGACTGGGACAGCCCGCTCGCGCGGCGCTACGTCAAAGACATACCTTCTCTGCCCTTTGTCGTGATTTACGACACCAACGGTGCCGAACGAACGGCACTGCACGGCAGCGATCTGGCCAAGCTCGATCGAGCGCTGGCCGGAGCGGCCCAAAAAGTGAGCCCGCCGTGAAACCATTCACCCTTTCCGTCGTGCTCGGCGCGGCGCTCCTCGGGGCTCGCATTGCGTCGGCGTGCCCTGGCTGCAGCAACCCTAACCTGCCGTCTGCGCGTTCCGGAGGCGGCGTTCTCGCCCCGGGAGAGGTGGCGGTCGCGCTCAACCTCAGCGGTACCTCGCGCCAGGTCGTGCACTCGGAGGAGTGCCCTGAAATCGGCCCGATTTGCGATCAACGCGCGGAACCCGCGCAGCTGCACGACCAGCAATTCTATATCGCCGAGCTACGCCCCATGGTCACCGTGGGCCTGAGTGAGACGTATGGGGTCGAGCTTCAGGTGCCCATCCGCACGGTCAGCACCCAGATCGTGTTTCGCCGCCTCGACGGCACGGCATTTGAGCCGGACTACGAGAACATCCATCACCGCGACGAGACGTTGATCGGTTTTGCCGATCCCTGGCTGCTCGGGCTCGGAACTCTGTCGCTCGGCGGCGTCACGCTGACGGGTCGCGCCGGCGTAGGCCTACCTGTTGGAAGTACCGAAGAAGACCCTTTCGCGCGCGGCCGCGCGGGCCTGTCTCACCAGCACATTCAGTTCGGCACCGGCACCTTCTATCCTGTGTTCTCGCTCGACGTGGGTTTCACGATCGCGCCGGTGCGGGTGTCCGGCTACGGGCAAGCGATCGTGTTTCTATACGAGAATTCGCAGGACTATTTTCCCGGTAGCCGCTTCATGGTCGGCGGCGCGGGCGAACTCGATCTCATCGTTGGACTGAGCGCGGGCCTCGGCTTCGACATCATCAACGAGCAGCCGGAACGTTGGAGTGGCGTCGTCCAGCAGGACGGCAACGTGGGCCGTACGGATGTGCTCGGCGGCGGCCACCTGAGCTACCGCTTCGGCGCCGTGTCGACGTCGCTCGGCTTGAAGGTGCCGTTGTACCAGCACTTCATCGAAACCTCGCCCGAGCACGGCGGTGAGGTGGGGCAGCTATCCTATCCGGCCATCCTCAACCTCGCCGTACAGGCTCGCTTCGGCCGCTGAGTTCCAGAGCCGCGGACGGCTACGGCGCTTCGCGCTCGCCGGCCTGCGACAACTTGGACGCCAGCTCGGCTCGGGAATGTACGCCGAGCTTGCGATACACGGCGGCGGTGTGATTTGCGATCGTGTTGCGCGAGCAGCGGCGCGCGTTCGCGATGTCACGATCGGAGAGGCCCGCTAACATACCCTTGGCGACGGCTCGCTCCGCCGGGCTCAGCGCTGCCAAACCTTCCGGATCGGCGTGGCCGCCGAGCGCAATCAGGCTCGCGTCCGCTCGATCGACGGCCCAGGCGCGGCCGTGCAGGTCGCGCCAAAAGATCGGCAAGAGCGTGCGCGAGTCGAGCCCGAGCTTGGTCAGCGCCGACGCGAGCGAATTGGCGACGCTGGAGTCCGAAATGCCAAGGTCCACCGCGATCTCCTTGTTGGAGCGCCCCAGCGCGGCGAGCGTCGCCACGCACTCTTCGCGCTCGGTCAAGCTACGCGGGTCGACCACACCGGGCGGGTTACGATACGCCACGATGAAGCGCCGCCGATCCGCGTCGAAACGATCGACCAAGGACCAACGCCCGGCCACGACTGCGTCCCACGCCGGACCTTCGGCGAGGTCGCTTTCACGCGCACCAATGCGCTCGGCCACCAGCTCACGCAAGCGGTCGAGCGCACGCCCGGCGCGCAACATGCCGAGCAGGTGCTGAGGGCGGCCTGCTCGGTCGAAGATGGCCTCCACCGCGGGGTCATCCAGAGCGGCGCTCGAGACCACCCGCTGCAACCGCAAGCCGGTTGCCACGTGCTGGCCGATACGTTTGATCACGGCGCGAGGTTGGCGCGCGAGCGCGATGCGCGTGCGCGCCGGCGCTACCAGCATGAAGCCGTGCTCGACACCGTCATTGACGCAGAAGCCCAGCGCGTCGCGACTACGGACGCTGCTGGCCCTTTCCGTCATCGCGGCGAGGTCGCCAGAGTCATAATGTTCGCTGCTGCTGCCGATCACTCGACCGTTGAAGAACGCCTCACGCAATTTCTCCCGAGCGAGCAGCGCGCTCAGCCACACCACCGCTTCATGCACGCGGCTGGCCCCCCCGGCGCGATGCAGATGCTCGATGCGCAAGCTGCGATCTCCGAGCAACACCACGGAGGCGAGCGTTCCTTGACCTAGATCCACCGCTGGAGCGAGCGCCTCCTGCACGCCCCGTGTCCAGCTCGGAAGATCAGCATTGAAGGTGTAGCTAGCCGCGATGACCGCGCGCACCCGTTCGGAGTCAAAGTCGAGGAACGCCAAGTGGACCCGCAGCATAGTGGGTGTTGCACCGATGCGCGATGAAGGTGTCTGCGCAGCCCGAGCCCGAGACCGGCCCGCGACTCAGCGCCACGTGCCAGGTATCAGTAATGGGGCGGCCTTTCCTGAGGCAGCTCACGCTCCTCCGCGCCGGCCTGGAGCTGGCGTTCCAAACGAACGAGGCGCTTCATGAGCTCGGCCAATTGCTGCGCCTGCTCGACGACCACCTCGTTCAACTCGGACGCCAGCTTCTCGAGGTACGCGGCCTTGATCTCCAGCCGGATGAACCGCTCGTCTTCGGTCGCTGCTTCGTCCATGGTCCGTCCGATCTTACACATCACGACCGCGAATCCCATGGGCTGGCGGGCGCGAAGGAATCGTGGCAAAAGCCCACGACCATGTGGACTCGGAACGCAGCGTTAGTTCTCATTTTGGGTGGCCTCGGCGGGGGCTGCGAGTCGAGCGCCCTTTCGAGCGATCCACAGGTCCCGGGTGACGATCCGTCGATGAACTCGGCCACGACTCGTCCGATCGACGGTGTGCCGTATTGTCAGGGAGGCAATCGCGCCTCTGCGTGCCTGCTCGGTACCGAGTGTCGCGTGACGGAGGCAGGCTGCCAGGTCTGCCAGTGTTCCTCGCCGCGATAGATCGAACCCGAACCGTGTGATAGCGTCGCTGTGCGCTTGTCGAATCCAACTGGCTCAGTCCGTCGCGCACGCTCTGCACGGCGAGTCCTCATCGCCAGCCTGATCGGCACGACGATCGAATTTTTCGACTTCTACATCTACGCGACCGCCGCCGTATTGGTGTTTCCCAAGCTGTTCTTTCCGGCCTCGGATCCGGCCACCGCCCTGCTCGCGTCGCTCGCGACCTTCGGTATCGCATTCCTGGCGCGGCCGATCGGCTCGGCAGTGTTTGGTCACTTTGGTGATCGCATCGGTCGCAAAGCGACCCTGGTGGCAGCTCTGCTGACCATGGGCGTCTCCACCGTGGCCATTGGCGCGCTGCCGACGTACGAGAGCATCGGCCTGTTCGCGCCGCTGTTATTGGCATTTTTCCGTTTTGGTCAAGGCCTCGGCCTCGGCGGCGAATGGGCGGGCGCGGTGCTGCTCGCGATCGAAAACGCGCCTCCCCAGCGCCGTGCCTGGTACGGTATGTTTCCGCAGCTCGGAGCGCCCCTCGGCTTCCTGATGTCGGGCGGCGCCTTCGTGGCGCTATCCTCGTGGCTCAGCGACGAACAATTCTTCGCTTTTGGTTGGCGGATCCCATTTCTGTCCAGCATCGCGCTCGTGCTGGTCGGTCTATACGTGCGTCTGACGATCAGCGAAACGCCAGTTTTTTTGGAGGCGAGTGGCCGGCGAGAACGGGTGAAAGTCCCGCTATTGGTGGTGTTTCGGGATCACTTGCCCACCGTCGTGGCGGGCACATTGGCTTCACTCGCCACGTTCGTGCTGTTCTATCTGATGACCGTGTTCACCTTGACGTGGGCCACGGCGGAGCTGGGCTACGGCCGCCGCGAGTTCCTGCTCATGCAGCTCGTCGGTATGCTGTGCTTCGCGCTCGGGATTCCGATTTCGGCCGTGCTCGCCGAACGCGGGCGGCGGCGCACGTTGATCGGCGTGAGCCTCGGTATCATGGTGTTCGGTTTGGTGTTAGCGCCATTGTTCTTGGCCGGCACCGCGGGAGCGCTAGCGATGTTGTGCCTGGGGCTGGGGCTGATGGGCCTCAGCTACGGGCCGCTCGGGACAGTATTGTCCGAGCTGTTTCCGACCACAGTGCGCTACACCGGCAGCTCCCTGACCTTCAATTTCGCGGGGATTTTCGGCGCGTCTTTCGCGCCGTACATCGCCACATGGCTGGCCAAGAACTACGGGCTGCAATACGTCGGATATTATCTCTCGGCAGCCGCAGTGCTGACCCTCGCCGGTCTGCTCGCAACGCGCGAAACGCAACACGCGGATCTCGCGCTCGAGCCGTGATGGACGAACAGCGGCTCGGGGCGCACGCGGGCGGCGGCCCATGAGCGAGCGGCAACGGCCCGGTGTCGGGCGGCGCTCGTTTCTACGCGAAGCCGGTGCCTGGTCGGCGGCGGCGCTGAGCGGCTTCGCGAGCATCGAGCGGGCTCTGGCCCTGCCGGCACGGCGTGTCACCGGCACGCTGCGCGACGTCGCGCACGTCGTGATCTTGATGCAGGAGAACCGCTCCTTCGATCACTACTTCGGCACGCTGAGCGGCGTGCGCGGCTTCGCCGATAACACGGCAATACCGCTCCCGAGCGGCCAACCCGTCTGGCACCAGAGCGACGGCACGCGCGAGCTCTTGCCGTTTCATCTGGACACCCAAACCACGAACGCGCTGCGCGTCCCGGGCACTCCTCACACCTGGCCGGACTCGCAACTCGCCTGGGACCAGGGTCGCTTCGGGTTCTGGGCGAAGCACAAACAGTTCCAATCGATGGGTTATTACCGCCGCGCGGATCTCCCGTTCCAGTACGCGCTGGCAGACGCGTTCACGTTGTGCGACGCCCATCATTGCTCGGTCCAGACCGGCACCTTGCCCAACCGCACGGTGTTCATGACCGGCACCCACGTCGCACCGGTCCGCACGGAGCCCGGTACGAGCCAAGCGCACGCGCTGATCGACAACGCCAACAACCACGGCAAAGAGTTCGGCGCTTACGCCTGGACCACCTACCCCGAACGGCTCGAAAAAGCCGGCGTCAGCTGGCGTATCTACCAGGACGAGGACAACTGGGGCGGCCTGCTCGCTCCCTGGGAGTCCTTTCGCCAGTATCGAGAAGCTGCGCCCGGTAGCCCGCTCTTCGAGCGCGCGCTCAGGCGCCACTCCCTCGGCGATCTGCGCCGTCATGTCGAGGCGAATGAGCTGCCGAGCGTCTCCTGGATCATCCCCGCCCCGGTCTGGTCCGAACATCCGAGCGCGTCGAGCCCGTTGCAAGGCGCGAGTTACACGCAGCAAGTACTGGAGATCCTGCTCGCTCGCCCCGAGGTCTGGCAAAAAACCGTATTCATCGTCAGCTTTGACGAGAACGACGGCTTCTTCGACCACGTGCCGCCGCCCGCCGTGCCGTCGATCAATCCGGATGGCTCGTTCGCCGGCAAGACCACGTTGCGCACGCCGCTCGGCGGCGAATACTACGTGAGCGAGCTCGACGGGGTAGTCGCGGCGCGGCCCTACGGCATGGGCCCGCGCGTGCCGCTCTTCGTCGTGTCACCGTGGAGCCGCGGAGGCTGGGTGAACTCCCAGGTCTTCGACCACACCTCGACTCTGCAATTTTTGGAGGCGCGCTTCGGCGTCGCCGAACCCAACATCACGCCCTGGCACCGCGCCGTCGCCGGGGATCTCACGAGCTGCCTGGACTTCCAGCGGCCGAGCGCGTTTCGCTCGATGGATCTACCGGACATGAGCCGCGCGACCGCGGAGCCTCTGCTGCTCGACGATCGTCCAGCCGTGAGCGTGCCAGCTTTGCAAACACTGCCCGCTCGAGAGCCTGGCGTGCGGCTCTTTCGAGCACTCCCCTACCTGCTGCACGCCCACGCAAACGTACTCCGTACGCGCAGAGAACTCGAGCTCCAGTTCGAAAACCGCGGCCGAGCCGGCGCGGTCTTCCACGTCTACGATCGCCTGCACCTCGAGCGCTTTCCCCGGCGCTACACACTGGAGCGCGGGACGCGCCTCTCCGACCGCTGGGACACGCGCGACGACGACGGCAACTACGATCTCTGGATCGTCGGTCCAGCCGGGTTCCTTCGCCACTACGCGGGGCACATTCCGCGCCGCTCGTTGGGGCGCATTGCCGAGCGGCAGCGTGTGCCCGCTCCCGAGCTCCGGCTGCGCTACTTGCCGTCGCACGGCCGCATCGAGTTCGACGCGCACAACCTCGGTCGAATGGCATGCACGCTCGAGGTCTTCGGCACTGCGCCGGAGCGCAGCGCCTCACGACAAATCGCCCTCGCCCCCGGCGGGCGCGCGAGCCAGCACTGGTCTGTGGAGGAGCGCTTCAACTGGTTTGACGTCAGTGTGACAGCCGCAGCATCGCCCGGGTGGTTGCGGCGTTTTGCGGGTCGCCTGGAGAACGGGCGCGACGGGTTCAGCGATCCCGCCCCGCCCTCGAGCGGCGGCTGACTGATCGGATTGCTTGGGTCGAAGGTGAACGAGATCCCATTGAAGACATCGTGCTCGTGTAGCCCGATGTAACGAAATTTCTCCTCGCGCCCTGCCGCGCATCTTTATTCCGCTGAAATACCTCCCTAGCGCCTGGGCCCCGCTCCGGGCAGACTACGCCCGGAGGGATTGGGTCGTGGGCGCATCGACTACCAGCGTTGCCAACATTTTGGTGGCCGACGATACCGTCGAGAACTTGCGCCTGCTGGTGACGATGTTGGGCGGGCAAGGCTACGAGGTGCGCCCGGTGGGCGGAGGGCGGCAGGCGCTGCAGGCCGCGGAGCGGGACCCGCCGGATCTGATCTTGCTCGATATCAACATGCCGGACTTGAACGGCTACGAGGTTTGCGCCGAGCTCAAGGCACGAGAGCGGCTGCGAGACATTCCGGTGATCTTCCTGACCGCCATGAGCGAGGTGGCGGACAAGGTGCGCGCGTTCGAGGTGGGCGGCGTCGATTACATCACCAAGCCGTTTCAGCTCGAGGAGGTACATGCGCGGGTGCGCACGCATCTGGCACTGCGGCGCGCCCGGCTCGATCTGTCCGAAAGCCTCACTCAGTTGCAGCGGCTCGAGCGGCTCCGAGACGACCTGGTGCACATGATCGTGCACGACATGCGTTCGCCGTTGATGGCACTTTCAATGCATCTGCGCCTGGCTGAAAAAGACGCGCATGGCACGCTGAGCGCGAACGCTCTTGAAGACTTCAACGGAGCGTGCGAAGCGGCGGAGGTGGTCACCCGCATGACCAACGACCTGCTCGACGTGAGCCGCCTGGAGAGCGGCGGTATGCCCCTGAAGCTCGAAAAGCACGACCTGGGGACGCTGATCGGCGCGGCCCACGAACGGCTGCTCAGCTTCGAACGCGGGCGCAACATCGAGCTCGACGTGGAGAGTTCACTCGTCATCGAGTGCGACGGCGAGCTGATCCGCCGCGTGCTCCAGAACCTGTTGAGCAACGCGATCCGACACACCCCGTCGCGCGGCTGCCTGTTCATTTCTGCCAAGCGCACTCGAGACGGCGCGCGCGTGGCGGTGGGTGATGAAGGGCCGGGCGTGCCGGTCGAAGCGCGCGAACGCATCTTCGAAAAGTTCGAGACGTTGTCGGCGCGCACTCAGAAGCAGTACCACTCCGTCGGGCTCGGGCTGGCATTCTGCAAACTGGCGGTGCGAGCGCACGGCGGTAGGATCGGCGTGGACGCACGGGAACCCGTGGGGAGTTCCTTCTGGTTTGAGCTCACGACGTGATCAAATCAGCCCGTGCTCCCGCAGATGCGCCAGCTTCAATACGCCGGCGATGGTGATGGCGTCGCGGTATTCTCCGCGCAAGACACCGCGATGCAGCTCCTCGAAGGGGATGCGGCGCACTGCAAGTTCCTCCGTGTCTTCCGGGTGGCGCGAGTGCATTTCGAGCTCGCGCGCCAGGTAGATGAGGCAGCGTTCGTCGGTCACGGAGTTGGACGTGTCCATTTCCAAGATCAGATCCCAGCGCGCGGCGTGCAGGCCCACCTCCTCGACCAGCTCGCGCTGCGCGGATGCCAGCGGATCGGTGCCCACCGGGCCGCCGCCTTCCGGGATCTCCCAGGTGTAGGCTCGATGGGGATAGCGATATTGGCCCACGATCCAGGTGTCGCCGTTGTCGTCCAAGGGAATGATGCCGAGCGCGATGTTCTTGAAATGCACGACGCCGTACACGCCCGGATTCCCGCCCGGCGTGGTCACGTCGTGGTGCTCCACGCGGATCCAAGCGTTATCGTAGCGCTCCGACACCGAACGACGTTTCCAGGGCCCAAAGCTGTCCGTCACCCCTCTGCTCTGCCAGAGAGCTCGCGTTGAGGCAATGTTTGGCCACGCCGGACACGGGGCGGCTCCCGGTATCGAGCGCTTGGTGCTATCGAGTCAGCATGTCGAAGATTGAACAACGCTTGTCGCAATTGCGCATCGTGCTTCCTGCTGCCAGCAGCCCCGCCGCCAACTACACGAACTGTGTCGAGGCGGGGGGTCTGTTGTTCGTATCCGGCAAGGTCCCGACGGCGGCAGCCGGAGGCACGGTACCCAAGGGCAAGCTGGGACGAGAGTTCACCACGAAGGAGGGCTACGACTTCGCGCGTTCCGCGGGCCTCGACATCCTGGCCGCAGTACGCCTGGCCCTCGGCGACCTCGACCGCGTGCAGCGCGTCGTCAAGCTTCAAGGCTTCATCAATGCCACGGCGGAATTCGAAGAACACCCCCAGGTCCTCAACGGTTGCTCTGACCTGATGGTCGAGGTGTTTGGCGATCGCGGCGTCCACGCCCGCTCGGTGCTCGGCGCGGTGTCATTGCGCGCCGGCGTGCCGCTGGTGATCGAATCGATCTTCG
>JAYWEH010000423.1:0-3892 GCA_043780025.1 Deltaproteobacteria bacterium | reverse complement strand
GATGGCACCGCTCGACACGTCACTGCTCGACGAATCCCCGTGCTCGGCCGACCCGAGCGCGGTCACCGTTTCCGAGACGCTCCAGAAAAGCCAGCGCTCACCCGCTGCGAGCCGCACGCCAGCAGAAAGCAGCGTGGCCACGAGGAACGCCGAGACCGCCACCATGGCCACAAAGCTCCGGCACAGGCGCCCGAACCGAGCGAAGGCAGCGTTGCTCGACGGCGTGCCCCACCTCGTGCTTGGCAGCGAGAGCAGCGAAACTACGTTCGAAACAGCGAGCGTCATCCGTTGGAAGGCCTCTGCGTACCGTCTGTACCGCACAGCGTCAAGTCACGCCTCCGTGAAATCTCGACGCCAGATGGCTACGGCAGAGCGGCGACTTCGCTTTAGAAGCTATCCCATTAGATACCGGGACAGGTTCTCATTGCCAGTTCACGCCAAACACGGAGTCGCGATACCTCCAGGGCGGCGAGCGTTCGAGCGTCGCCTTGGAATAGACCTCGAGCAGCTCCTTGCCGAAGGTGCTCACACCCCGAATCAGACCGGTCTCGTCCTGAAAGTGCCACCACTCCGCACCCATCAGTGCCCCCCCCGTCTCGAAACTGGGCCGCGCGCGAATGCTGCGGAAGCCATGGCGCTCGAATATCGCGGTGAGATCGACGAAGGACCCCGTGACGTCGATGTCGCCGGCTCGCCTGCGGTAGGTCACGACTCGTTGCAAGTTTTGCTTCTCCGCCTGGGCGGCACTACATCGCGCAAACACGCGGTACACACGAGGCGCTTCTCGCACCACCACGTACGGGTCGCGCTGCGGATCGACCATGCCGCTGTAGATGAACAAGTCGAGGGCGCGCCCGGTGTAGTGGAATGACGTCGCGCTGCGGCCGGCGCTCACCGCGGCCATCAAGTCGCGCTTGGCGCCTGACGAGGTGAGGACGGCGCCCTTGGCGCGAACCTCCGCATGCATGGCGCGGTAGCGCTCTGCGACGTCCGAGCGCAGCCACACCTTGTCGTAACCCTCGCCGTAACGGTCAGCGGGAGCGCGCTCAAACACCAACTTGCGAGCTGCGTCCAGGCTATCCACACCGGGTGAAGCCAGCGCCATCACAAGGCTTCGATACTCGCGCTCGAGCGCGCGCAAGGTGAGCGGCCCGACCTTGCCGTCCGCGAGCAAGCTGTGATTGGATTGAAAATCGCACACCGCCGCTTCGGTGCGCTTGCCGAATTCGCCGTCGGCCACGAGCGGTACATAGTCCGCTTCATCATCCGGCTCTCCGTCGACGTGCGCACCGAGGAAATTGAGCATCTCCTGGATGGCTCGGACTGCTTCGCTTTTGGACCCCAACTCGAGCGCCATGTCTCGCCTCCGAACAGAGGGGCCGCGTGGACTCGGGGCCCCCATAGATGGACGGCGGGATCGTGGCTTTGTCTCAGCCGAATTGCGAAGGTGATTCACGTTCCCGCGGCGAGCGGCCGGCGGGTACTACCACCAGCGCTCCATCCATAAGGGCAACAGGCTGGCGTGGTCGTCCGTCCAAGGCGACCCGATGCCGCGTTTGACGGGTTCCCAGCCGGGCGCGCTGAGGCTGCGGAGCGCCGCGTATTGCGACGAGTCCTGCCCCGGCACGAGCCCATCGAGCTGATTTCTCCGGGACAAAGGCACCCCCAGGCGCGTCGCGCCCGAAAACAGCACGCGCTGCAACGGCACGAAGCGGCTGCTGATGTGCAAGAGCACGGTGCCGCCGGGTTCGACCCGCTCCAGGTACAGCCGCAGGGCCTCCAGCGTCAGCAAGTGCACCGGGATCGCGTCGCCCGTGAACGCGTCCACCACCAGGAGTTGGTGCCGTGGGGCGCCGAGCTCCGCCTCGCTCTCCAAGAGCCGTCGAGCATCCCCCATGCGCACCTCGACGTGGGCAGGCGTGCCGAGATACGAGAAGTGCTCGCGTGCGAGCTCGGTGACCGCCCTGTCGATCTCGTAGAAGACGACCGAATCGCTCGCGTCCAGGTGCCCTGCGATCGCACCCACGCCCAACCCGATCACTCCGATGCGCCACGGCCTGGGCAGCTCCCGGAGCGCGTCACCCAGTGGACCGTTGGCGTGATAGTAGCCCTGCGGCGTCGGATCGAGCACGGACGCTGCGTCGATCGCCTGGCGGCCGTGGATCGTGCGGCCGCTCTCCAGGCGGCGCACTCGGCGCCCGCCAGCGTCTTCCGACTCGATCACGCGGTAGATGCCGTAGGGGCTGCGCCGGGAGCCGATCAAGCGTTCCGAGCCGGCCTCTGCAAATCCAGCTCGCGCCCACAAGCCGATCAGTGCCAGCGCCGTCACCCCCAGCACCGCCAGCTCATTTCGGGGGGCACGCCAGCTCCGCCGCACGATCGTGACAGTGATCGCGGTGAGCGCGATCGCGGCCACGTATTCGTACAGCTGGTCGAAGATGCGGGGCGCGAGCAGCGCGACGAAGGCGCCCCCCGCCCAACCACCCAGCGACAACGCCAGATAATATGTGGTGAGCTGCTCGGCTGCTGGCCGCGCCTGGTAGAGCGCTCCATGCGCCGACCAGCAAATGGCAAACAAGAGCACGATGTGCAGCAGCCCGACGAACCAGCCCTGGGCCACGCCGCCCGACAGCGCGTACAAGCCGAGCGCCCCGAGCGACAGATGTGGCAAGAGCCGCACGAGCGGCCGTGGCGTCTCCCGGTCGCGAAAAGCCAGGATGAACGTCGTGAGGTAGGCGGCCAGCGGCAAGACCCAGAGCAGCGGCGTGTTGCCGATCTCCACGATGACCAAATTGGTCACCGCCATCGACAAAGCCGAAGGCCCCGCAGCGAGCAACACCCACGTGAGCAGGCTGCGCGCCGGCGGCCGCAACCCGGCCCCACCGAGCGGCGCCGGGGCAGCCCGCGTACTCGCATAGGCGCCTACGCCACTCACTAGATAGGCGGCGTATCCGCCAGCCCAGAGCCAGCCTTGATGGCGCATGCCGAGATACGGTTCACACAAGAGCACGTAGCCGAGCAGCGCCGCGAGGGAGCCGACATTGGAGGCCGAATACAGTGGATACGGGTTCGCGCGTTCGGGTAGCCGGGAGTTTGCGAGCCAGCTCTGGGCCAGCACGCTCGTGCTCGACAAGAGCACGAATGGCAAGCCGCACGTCAGAGCCAGGGTCCAGGTGAGCGAAGCAGTGCCGTCGCCCAGGGTGCCACGGGGCGCGAAGGGCAAGAGCGGCAACGGCAGCAGCAGGACCAACAGGTGCAGGCTGCCGAGCCGCGGCCCGAGCCAATGCGCATAAAAATAGCCGACGAGCAGTGCCCCCTGAAAAAACATCAGGGTGGTAGCCCACACGTAAAACGCCCCCCCGTAGTGCGGCAAGAGCAGCCTCCCCAGCATGGGCTCCATCGAGAACGCCAGTGCAGCGCCCAAAAGGACGAACCCCCGCAACCAGGTCGAGGCAGAAATGGCCAGCACGCGCCGACCATCTCACACCCGCCCCACAATTGTCCGCGCGGAGCGCAGGCGGGGCAGGTTGGGGCTCCGGGGCCCCAACCTCAGACAACAACGGGCCCCAAACCTAGAAATTCAGCGGACGATGACGAGCGGCCGCGGCGGGATCACGAACTCGTCAAACGCCGGCGTCAGGTTGCTGGTCTGAATCGGAGCCACCACCGGCGGATCCGCACCCGGATTGGTGATCTCGAAGCCCTGATTCCACAGGTACATCGCGGGATAGCTCTGCAGCTCACCCGTCGGCAACTCGACCAGCGTCGTCATATACAACTGAGAGGCGGGACCCTGCCCCAAGCGGAAGGGGGATTGGCGCGCCGACGAGAACAACAGAAAGTAGTAGCGCTTGCCCGCGTGCGCCGATTGCTCGGGCCCGCCGCGAACCGT
>JAYWEH010000422.1:0-3912 GCA_043780025.1 Deltaproteobacteria bacterium | reverse complement strand
GCGACGGCGATGGCGGGGAATGGATTATTGTCGAGCGCAAACCGTTGCCCCATCAAGCCGACATTGGTGAACTCCGACAGGCTACCGTTCCAGTACGTGGCGTGTGGTGGATTGAGCTCCACGGGAGGATTCGTGAGCGAGACATCCCAACGAACTTTCGGATTCCCAGAGTTGTCTGCCTCGACGCCGCTCGGTGGCGATCCGGACGGAGTCGTGTCGTGCGCGCACGTGTTCAGGGAGGGAGCCGGAACTTGCCCGGTACGCGCCAGCCAGCGGTCGTATAGTTCGAGATGATCGCGATGAAAAGTGAAGAACTCGGCGCCCACTTGCGATCTGCTGATCTCCTTCTTGCGCGCGTGCTGTCCCACGCCCGTTCTGAAGTAGGGCGTCGCCGTGACCCAGGGAGAACCGACCCCGTTGGGGTGCCAGACGTGATGGACTTGATGAAAGACGTCGAGGAACTCCTTTTCCGACAGCACGGTGCCGTCCTTGTCGTAGACAATAGCGACCGGTAGAACGGGTTCGGAATTGAGTCGCTTGCGTAGATCGCTCGCCCATTTCGCGAAAGCCCAGTAGCGGGCGCTGAAGGGAGCCTTGATTTCGTCCTGGTTCATCTCCGTATAGTTGAATGAGGCATCGTTGAAATGCCGAAGAGCATTGTAATAAACGCGCACCGCGGTCCCGAGATCGTTGGCCGTCCAACCACCGGGAAACGGACTTCCGTTCAACGTCGCCGGCAGTGACGGACCAGTTGGCGGTGTTCCCATGTGGTCCGGAAAGACGTCTTGTCCGTTCCACGGGCGCAGAGGCGGAAGGAGATACTTGCTGCGCCACGCTTCGTATCTCGCCAACAGGTAGTCGAGATGATGGGTGAGAAACTGCGTGCCCGTGACAGTCGTTCCGGCGGCGCTGGGCTTCTTATCTAGTGTCCAACGCAGGTGATTGAGCGCACCCGGCGGTAGCGGCGGCGCGCCAGCTCCGAGCTCTCCGGCTCCCATGTCCCCGTAGACGAGTGATGTGACGAATTCGACGGCGTTAGCTGGCATGCAATCCCTCCAGCTTCCAGACGCGAAAAATTCGCCTGCGTCGCACACTAATTCAAAGGGCGCTTCCATGAGCCCAAAGGGCGCTTCCATGAGCCTTGGAAGTGAATTGGACTTCAGCGCCGCTTCAGGTGGGGCGCGGCCTTTCGCACCTTTCGGGCCCTTTTGTCGTCTCGGTGAGGGGCCGCCTGGGGAACCGTTGCGCATCGGGGTGGTCCTGGCCGACACGTGACCGATTCGGTCACATCGGCGGGAAAAGCCAGATTCTTCCCGTGTAATACTCTCCCAACTCGGGCGTCAGCCATGGCAGGAGAAGATCAATGCCTGAAACACATCATCACCACCACCACGGTTCTGGGACACAGGAGGCCGCTTCTGGCTCCAGCCCGCAGCGGGTGACAGATCCGGTTTGCGGGATGCAAATTGACCCCGGAAAGGCGCGTGGGGGGTCGGCCTCACACGGCGGCGAGACGTTCCATTTCTGTAGTCCTCGTTGCCGGGAAAAGTTCATGGCAGAGCCGGAGCGGTATGTGACGCTGGGTTCGAGCGAACCGAAGCCTCTCGAGGCTCGCGCTGAAGGCACGGGAACGTACGTTTGCCCGATGGATCCGGACGTGCGCCAAGAGGGTCCGGGCAGCTGCCCCAAATGTGACATGGCCCTCGAGCCTGAGCTTCCGTCCGCCGCGACCGGCACGGAGTACGTGTGTCCGATGCACCCGGAAGTCGTGCGCGCTGAGCCCGGTTCGTGCCCGATCTGCGGGATGGCGCTGGAGCCTCGCACGGTCACGCTGGCTGACGCACCGAATGCCGAACTCGTCGATATGCAGCGGCGCTTCTGGATCAGCGTGGTGTTGACCGTGCCCACCGCGCTGCTGGCCATGTCGGATCTGATTCCGGGGCAGCCGGTTCAGCGCTGGGTCTCGCCCCAAGCCAGCGTATGGCTGCAGCTCGCACTGGCGGCGCCGGTGGTGCTCTGGGGCGGACTGCCGTTTTTTCAACGGGGCTGGGCCTCGATCGTCAATCGTCACCTCAACATGTTCACCCTGATCGCGCTCGGCACACTCGCCGCCTTCGCATTCAGCTTGTTTGCGACGCTACTCCCGGGGAGCTTGCCCCATTCGGCCGTTCACGGTGGCATGGCGCCCGTCTATTACGAAGCGGCTGCGGTGATCACCACACTCGTGCTGCTTGGGCAGGTGCTGGAGCTGCGCGCTCGCCACGCGACGTCGGGCGCGATCCGGGCGCTCTTGGGATTGACTCCCAAGGCGGCACGGCGGGTCCTCGACGATGGTTCCGAGGCGGATGTGCCACTCGAACAGGTGCTGGTGGGTCACCGCCTGCGTGTTCGTCCCGGCGAAAAGATCCCGGTCGACGGAGTCGTGGTCGAAGGCAGCAGCGCCGTCGACGAATCGTCAATTACAGGTGAGCCCATTCCCGTGGAGAAGGCTCCTGACGCACGCGTCACTGGCGGAACGCTGAACGGCACCGGAACCTTTGTGATGAATGCGGAGCGGGTTGGCAAGGACACGCTGCTCGCGCAGATCGTGGCTCTAGTGAGCGAGGCCCAGCGCAGCCGCGCCCCCATTCAGCGCCTGGCCGACGTCGTGTCAGGCTGGTTCGTGCCCGCCGTCGTGGTGGTAGCCGTGCTGACGGCGATCGTGTGGGGTTTCTTCGGCCCTGAGCCGCAGGTAGCGCACGCGCTGGTCAACTCGGTTGCGGTGCTCATCATCGCGTGCCCCTGCGCGCTCGGGCTGGCCACGCCAATGTCAATCATGGTGGGCACGGGGCGGGGTGCGCGAGCCGGCGTGTTGGTGAAGAACGCCGAGGCGCTGGAATTGCTCGAGAAGGTGGACACGCTAGTCGTGGACAAGACGGGTACGCTCACGGAAGGCAAGCCGCGGTTGGCCAGTGTGGTCGCCGCCGCGGGCTTCGATGAAAACCTAGTATTGTCCGTTGCCGCTGCTCTCGAGAAGACCAGCGAGCATCCCCTGGCCGCAGCCATCGTGGCTGGCGCGGACGCGCGCGGCATGCGTCCCCGGGATGTCCGGGATTTCCGCGCGGTCATCGGCAAAGGCGTGCGAGCCCGGTTGGACGAAAGCGACGTGCTTCTCGGAAACGCTCGTTTTCTGCAAGAGAACGGCACCGACACGAGCGGCTTGTCTGCGGACGCGGAACGACTGCGGCAGGAAGGACAGACGGCTGTTTTTCTTGCTATAGGTGGCAAGCTCGCCGGGCTTGTGGGCGTCGCCGATCCGATCAAGGCTTCGGCACGGGATGCCCTGCGCGAATTGCGCGACGCGGGGCTGCACATCGTGATGCTGACCGGGGACAACGCCACCACGGCGCGCGCCGTGGCCAGCAAACTGGGCATCGAAGACGTGCGCGCCGACGTACTACCCGATCAAAAACACGCGGTCATCTCCGAGCTACGAGCCAAGGGAAAGACGGTCGCAATGGCTGGAGACGGCACCAATGACGCCCCGGCGCTGGCTGCTGCCCACGTGGGCATCGCAATGGGCACGGGGACGGACGTAGCAATCCAAAGCGCAAGCGTCACTCTACTTAGCGGCGATCTCGACGGCATCCTGCGGGCGAGGCGCTTGTCCGTGGCCGTGATGAAGAACATCCGTCAGAACTTGTTCTTTGCATTTGTCTACAACGCGGTAGGAGTGCCCATTGCTGCCGGTGTCGCGTACCCCCACCTGGGTTTGTTACTCAATCCGATGTTGGCGAGCGCGGCGATGGCGCTGAGTTCGGTGTCCGTGATCGGCAACGCCTTGCGCCTCCGCAGTCTCCGCATTTGACGCGCGTCCAACGGCTGAGAGTGTGACCGCTCGGGCCACAAGCCCGGCACGAACTCTGCTTTCTG
>JAYWEH010000421.1:0-9301 GCA_043780025.1 Deltaproteobacteria bacterium | reverse complement strand
CGAGCCATACGTTGGCGCCGACCCGATAGTTGGATTCCGCGCTGAAATAGGCCTGCGTCGTGTTGCCGTTGATGTTGGCACGCACGTGGTTGACGTCGACGATGATGCCGCCCGGGCCGAAGGTGTCTCGCTCGATCGGGTCGACGGAGAAGACGCGGTCGACCGCGCCGTACTCCTCAGCCAAAGGCCCGAAGTCGACGTAGCTGTGGTAGGAGGCGCGCGTCCAGACGCACTCCTTGATGTTCGGATAGTCTGTGTTCATTTCGCGCAGGCAACGCGAGCGCGCCGTCCCCGCCATCGCGAAGCACTCCGCCTGCATCTCCTCCCGTATCTGCTGATTGGGATACGAACAGTGGTAGATCGGATCGCCCCCGACCAGGAGCGGTGACGAGCCCGTCGTGTCGAAGGCGATGCGCGAACCGTTCAGCAGAACACCGAGCATGAAGTCGAGGTCTGCTGAGCTGACGCGGGCCAGGGTCCCCTGCACGGGCGGGGGCGGCGGCGGGGGCGGCGGGGGGGGTGGAGGCTCGAAGTCGCCGTCGTCAATCGGCCGCAACTCGCCAATCGGTCGCAGATCGAGCCCGGCCAGATCAACGGGCCGCAGGGCGAGCGCCTTGGCGGCAACCGGCTTGGTAGCAACCGGTTCGAACGGCTGGAGCGGCTCGAGTTCCACTGCTGCGGGAGCGTCCGGATCGCTGATGCGCAGGGCGGCCTGATGCTGGCCCAGCAGCGGTTCGTCGTCAGCGAACTCGCCCTCCGCGCTCACCTCGGCTTCCGAGCTATTGCTGAGCTCTAGTCCGGAGCACGCCGCGAGTGCAAACGAACAGGCGGCGAGCGGAACCGCGGCGGTTAGAGGACGGAAGAGTCGGTACGGTGAACGGCGCGAGGTCATGATGCATTTCTCCGAGGTTGTGGGTCGTAACAGCGCTTAGAGCAACGCGCGTACCAGCCCCACCGAGCGCCTATTCGTGCACGAGAACCGGGCAATTCGAGCGGGCAGGGCGCCCACCCGTCACTGCCGGGTAACACTGCTCCGCCGCCGCCGTTACCCCGGGGTACTCTACTCGAACATAAATGCTCATTCACTCCCGCCGCGCATCAGCACGGTACGAATCTTGAGTGCTCCGTCACTGTCCGCCATGAGCGTGTAGCTCGAGTTCTCCTCGCCCACCTCCACTCCGTCTTCCGTCAGATACGGCCAGCGAACGTCGACGACGACGAGGTCTTCCGAGACCCAGTCGAGGCGCTGAATTTCCGCGCGCGTATCGGCGATACCGCGCGAGTTGTACTGATCTTTCCCCGCGGCGAAGAACACCACCACCTCGTCGCGCCCCGAAACCGCGCGCGCCATACCGCCGCCGACCACGAACGCCGGTGTCTCCCAGACGTCGGCGGCAGCTTCTCCGTCACCGGATGTGAGCGCTCGGGCGAAGCGATCGAGCACGTCTTGGACCTTGGCCTCACCGGCCTCGAATGAGACGCCTTGCTCTCGGGGGCTGTCGCCCTCCTTCTCGGACAGCGCGGGAGCTTTCTTCCAGCGCGTCGCTGAGCGAGTAGTACCGTTGCCTGTTTGAGTGTGGGCCATGCTGAGGTCCTCCTGACAATTGGCTTTTCTGGCCATATCGCCGCTTTTGCCACGCTGTCCACGCTGTGAGCTCCACGGGACACCTTGGGATTGCGAGCGGCGCGCGAGATAATCTCTCGGTCATGACCCTGCGGGTGACGGGCAGGGGCACAGTTGGTGGTTATTTCTGCTCCAGTTCGTGCGCGAGCAGCGGTTCATGGGGTGGAGGATTGGGGTGGGCAGCCAAGCCAGATTGGACCGAACGCAGGCGCGGCCCGAGCCACGCGTCAAGGGCGTCGCCTTTCGCACGATCGACGACTGCTTTGGCGAGCTGTGCGGCGCGGCTGCGCGCGAAAGGGCCAGTTCGCTGATGCCGCCGGCGGTCGCCGAGTCCTACCGTTTCGGAACGTTGCTGTCCGCCAGCTGGTATCCCATCTCGTGGTATCGCGAGGTTCTTCAGGCGTTTCGAGCGTCTGCGAACGCTGGACCCGACTTGCCGCGGCGCATCGGAGCTATGGCAGTCCGCCTCGACATGCAGGGCGCTCACAAGCGCTTCGTGGCCTGGCTGGTCTCCCCGCAGAGCATGCTCGCCCTATCCCAGCGCCTCTTCAGCACCTACTACGACACTGGCCGCATCGAGCTGATCGAATCGCGGCGAGGTTTCGCCCGTGTGCGCGCGTTCGAGTGTTTCGGATGGGACCACAACATGTGGAGCGAGCTCATGGGGTCGTCCGGGGCACTGCTCGAAGAATGCGGCGCCGAACACGTGCGAGTGCGCGGCATTTCGGGTGGGCGCGACGGTGACGACCACCTCGAGTTTGAGGCGCACTGGGTGATCTGAGTATCGCTCGGGGGAGCCGCCGGGGTGTGTCAGCGGTGAAGATGTCGAAGAGCCCGCGCCCGGCCTCCGAGAGTGTGGGCTCGGGGAGGCAGACGGCTAATAGCGGGTGCGCCGATCGCTGGCGCGCCGCCCGGGAGACGCGCAAAAAATTCCGTTGCCACCCATTTGAACCGGCTCTCTCCTCTATCTTGGCCTCGATTCGATAGACTCGAGGCACTAGAGTTGTCGGGATGAAACGCAGCATCGGCGGCGCCATCGTTCCGCTTCTCAGTGTCGCTACGGCAGCGGTGCTCCCCCCGAGGCCCGCGTTTGCGAGTGAAAATGATGCGGCCATCGCGCGCGCGGTGCCGGCCCCCCCGTTCGTTGAACGTGCGCCCGACCAGGAGCCGCCGAGCTGGAAGTGGCGAAGCTTCAATACGATGGACTACCTCATCACGGGGGTCGGGGCCGGCACGACGCTAGCCGCTGCCATCATTACCCCGCGACGAAGCCACGGGCTCGACGGGGGCATCCTGTTCGACGACTGGGCGCGGCGTACTTTTCGGCGCGATGACTTGGAGGCGCGCTACACGTTTCGTGACGCTTCCGACGTGGGATTATCGCTGGCGGTCACCTGGCCCTTCTTCGCGGACTCGCTGGTGGCGGCGTGGTGGTATCGCGGCAGCCGCGACGTGGCGCAAGAGCTGGCCCTCATCGATCTGCAGACGCTCGCGGTGAGCGGCGCGATTCAAGGCGTGACCAATCTGCTCGCGAGCCGCGAGCGCCCTTATGGGCAGGATTGCGGCGGCGATCAGCTACCCGGAGATTCGCTCGATTGCACCGGGTCCGTGCGCTACAGGAGCTTTTTCAGTGGGCACTCGGCCTTCAGCTTCACGGGCGCGGCGCTGATCTGTACACATCATTTTAACAATGAGCTGCTCGGGCCGCCCTGGGACGCCCTCAGTTGCGCCGGGGGCTACCTGGTCGCGGCGACGACCGCGAGCTTTCGCGTGGCGAGCGACGTGCACTACGCGAGCGACGTACTCACCGGCGCGCTGCTCGGTACACTCGTCGGTTACGGCGTCCCGTTGCTTCACTACATGACGCCCGCGTCGCAGACCGCGACACAGGTATGGCTAGTGCCTGCGGCGGGTGGCCTCGGCGCGATAGGGGTATTTTGAACCCGCCGCGCCTCGGGCTCGCCTTGTTTCTGGCCGGCGCCTTGTTTCTGGCCGGCGGTTCGCGAAGTCTCGCGGCCCCAATCCAGCAAACCAAGAACCCAGCTCCCGCGGTCGACGCGAGCCCCCCCTTGGCCATTTTACCCAGTGCTGAAGATCATCTCATCGATCCCAAGATGGCGCGCTCGTGGGGTGAAGGAGCGCCGCGCTGGTTCGTCGGGGTCACGACGGATCTCGGATTTGTGTATGCGCGGCCACGACTTTCTCTGGGCTATGGGCGCCCGTTCGTTTCCTGGGTCGGCATGGACGCCAACCCGATCGCGACGACAAACGGCCTGGGTGCCTACGCCGGCTTGCGCCTGGAGGTCCCGTATTTCGACCTGCGCGTTGGGACGCGATTCTTTGGGGCGTTCTACCACACCTACCTCGAAACCAAAGAGCACTACTTCCGCAT
Source organism: Deltaproteobacteria bacterium (assembly GCA_043780025.1). GTDB lineage: Bacteria > Myxococcota_A > Polyangia > Polyangiales > Polyangiaceae > SZUA-265. The sequence goes on along the minus strand of JAYWEH010000421.1, from coordinate 5,285 downwards.
TGAGCTGGAGAGCAGCTCGGGCACGGAGGCGCGCATCCTCACGCATGAGGCGGAAGCCGACGGTCAGATCCGGATCGATCCGCTGTTCATCCCGCTGCGTGCGAGCGTATCGTACGTGGCGAACGTCCCCGAGGGGCAAAGCGTATTCGAAGAGACGTTGCGCGTGATTGTGGATCCACCGTTGGTGTGGCGCGTGCGTGTCGGACTCGGATTGTCCTTCGGTGAAGTGCACCAACATACCATTGCGTTGGTGACGGACGTGTTGCACATCCCGAGCCGCGATGATTCGATCACCGTGCGCGTGGGGCCCGTGCTGCGCTTTGTGTTGTCGCGCCGCGTGGAGGTGCGTGGAAGCTTCGTGACCACCGTGTCGAGCCCCGACAGCATCGGGCTCATCGGCGGCGACTTCACCGAGTTCGGTGTGCGTTACAGATGGGCTAGTGAGTGACTGGCTTCTGAATGACCAGCTTCAGGCACTTGCGACGAACGCGGCGAACCCCGACCCAATCAACAAGCTCAACGTCACTACGGCAAGCGCTTTCATGCGCAGCCGCGCGGCTTGGTCGCTGTCGAGCACGGCTTCAGTGCCGTGGTCTTGCATGCGCTGGCCACGCAGGCCTGCATAGATGCACACGCCGGACACGCCAGACATGATGAAGTAGGCTGCGGCACTGAGCGGGACAGCGAGGAGCCAGCCGAACCTCGTGGCGTAGCCGACTTCCACGGCGAGCAGGCCCAGTGCGACGGTTACCCCGCCCATCAGCACGCCAAAGCGAACCACCCGAGTACACGCGCGGTCACCGAGGTTCCCTTGGGTGCACTTCGCCATATGTGAAGACTAAGGCTGGCCCGGAAAGTCCGCAAGCCGGGCCACTGAATTCCACGAAATTGTGGGGCCCCGGGGCCCAAAGGCCTTTCACGCCGCGACTTCCGCGCCTACATGCTGCGGGCGCTCGCGTCCCTGCGGGTGATTTGCCAGGATGGGCTTCGTGCTCCATTTCCGCCTTGATCAGTTCGTCGACTTGAGGGCGGGGGAGCGCCGCTTGTTTCTGCGGATATTTTCGGTGCTGTTGCTCACTATTCTGGGGCACACAGTGCTCGAGACGGCGCGCGACGCCTTGTTTCTCAGTCAGTTGCCGCCGGAAAAACTGACCTTCGTCTACGTGTTCGCCGCGCTCGGTCTGGTGCTGGTGACCCCGCTTTCCGTGCGCTTGACTCGTGCTGTGGGCGTCAAGAACGCCTTTGTCACGTTGTCGGTCGCGACGGCGTTTGGCGCCGCGGTGTTTCGCATCCGGCCGCCGTCACCGAGTTCCGTCTTCGCGTTGTACGTGTTCGGCACCCTCTCCGCGACGGTATTGATCACGCAATGCTGGCTACTCGCGGGTAGTCTGTTCACGGCTGCCCAGAGTCGGCGTCTGTCGGGCGCGCTGGCCTCGGGTGGCGTACTCGGTGCCGTGGTCGGTGCAGGCCTGGCTTCGCTGCTGCTCACGGTGGCTCCCGTGCGTTCGTTGCTCGGTGTCTCCACGCTGGCCTACTTCGCCGCGGCCTTCGTGGCCACACGCTTGCCATACGCAGCTTCGGCGGCACCCATGCCGGTGCAAAAAACGCCAATGGGGCCCGAATGGTCAAAGATTCGGCGCGAGCCCTTCATGACACGGCTCTCCGCGATCGCGGCGCTCTCCATCGCGGTCTCGGTGTTGGTCGACTACCTGTATAAAGCCAAGGTCTCGTCCGTGATGAGCAGCGAGGAGCTGGGGCCCTTCTTCGCGCGCTATCAGCTGGTTCTCAATCTGGGTTCGCTGTTTCTACAGCTGCTCGTGACGGGCTCCATCGTGCAGCGCGTCGGGGTGGTTGGGCTTTCGCTGACGACCCCGATGGTGCTTTCCATCGGCGCTATGATGACGGCGCTACTCGGGGCGCCGTTCGCGCTCGTGGTGGGGCTGAAGGCGACGGACACGGCGTTGCGCAATTCCTTCGCTCGCGTTGCTGCAGAGTTGCTTTGGGCGCCGGTCGAGAATCAAGCGCGCGGCCGTGCGCTGGTCGATCTCGTGATCACGCGCTGTACCCAGGCGCTGACGGGTGCCGCGCTGCTCGCCGTGACGATGAACTTCACGCCGCTGCCCGCTTCGCTGGCAGGCGTAGCGGCCGCGCTGGGGGTCTTGTGGCTTGTTGTCGGCGCGGGTCTGGGCAAGGACTATATTGCGCTGTTTCGCGGTGCGCTCCACCGCGGCAGCGTCGATCGCGAATTCACGCGGGCTGAGCTGGATTTTACGTCCATGGGGACGCTGGTCGAAGCGCTTGCGCGGCCCGATCCGGTGGAAGTGCTCGCCGCGATGAACGTGCTGGCGGAACGCAAGCGCGACCGGCTGATCCCGGCGTTGATCCTGCATCACGACGACGAAGGCGTGTTGCTGCGGGCGCTCGAGCTTTTTGGCGCGAGCCGGCGTCAGGATTGGGTGTTGCTCGGGGAGCGGCTGCTCGAGCGTTCTTCACCGGCGGTGCAGCAGGCTATCGTGCGTACGCTGGCACAGGTGGATGCACAAGCGAATCTCGAGCGGCTCCGTGAGCACGAAAATGCCAGCGTGAAGACCTTCGCGCTCTTGTATCAATCGCGAAGCGCCGCCGCTACGCTCGAGGGCGATCCGCTGAGCTGGGATCTGTTCAAGGATGACGACGCGAGCCATCGCTTGAAGCGGGCGTTCATCGACGGCCTGGCCGCGCACCCGACGCCCGAGGCCACTCGGATCTTACTCCGCTTCGCGCAACTAGCGGCGCTGCGTAGCTCGGTGGCGCAAGCGCTAGCCGTCGCCGGGGATGAGTCGAGTATTTCATTCTTGATCGAGCGGCTCCGCTTCGCCGATGACCGTATCGCGGCTCGGAGTGGACTGTTGCGCCTGGGCGACCCTGCTCTGTTCGCGCTGACGGCAGCTCTGAAAGACGATCAGCTCGACCGGCGTATTCGCATACATGTTCCGCGCAGCATTGCGGCGTTCACCTCGCAGAAGGCCGTCGATGTGCTGCTCGATGTCATCGTGCACGACAAGGACGGGCTCATTCGCTACAAGGCGCTGCTCGGCCTCGAACAAGTGGCGCTGGAAAGGCCGCTGCGCATCGACAGCGCGCCGGTCCTCGCAGAAATTGCGCGCAATTCCCTCGAGTATTTGCGGCTGTTCGCGGTGCGTTGGGCGCTCACCGGCATCGTTGCGGGGCGTAAGCGCCTGGAGATAGAGCTGGTGAGTGAGCTCCTCGATGATAAGATCCGTCAAGCGCGCGAGCGCATCGCACGCCTCTTACAAATCATGCATCGCGGTGACGACATCCAGGCCTTGTTCGCCGCGCTGGACTCGAGCGACCCGCGCCAGCATGGCCGCGCCGTGGAGTTTCTGGACGCTCTGATTCGCGACCTGGATCGGCGGTCAGACCGCGAGGCGGCCATGCTGCGCCTGGTGGTGGACAACCTGCTGCCCGCGGAACGGGTGCGGCGCGCCGCCGAGCTGGTCGGGCCCTTCAACGACGCACAGGCCGCTTTGCGTGAGCTACTGCGTGACAACGACGCCGTGGTGCGCGATCTGGTGTCGCGAGCGTTGCACAGCATCGAGGTGCTCACGTCGTCACCGAATCACGCCGTTCCGCTGCAGTTGGAGTCCCCCGCATGACGACGTCCGACTCGGAACGGCTACGCCGCGAGCTCCTCTTGCGCTCGGTGTTTACCCAGATGCCGCCCGCGGCGCACGTGCGCTTGGTGGATAGGCTGGAAGAGATGAACGTCGATGCCGGCGAGACCATCCTCGAGTACGGTGAAGCACCGAGTCACATTCTTTTCCTCGCCGAGGGTAAGGTGAAGATGGAGGCGCCAGCTGAGCCCCCTTGGGTGCTCACCGCGGTGGCGGTGGTGGGCGTCGTGGACGCAGTGCTCGAGCGGCCGCGTAAACGCAACTGCACGACACTCGAGCCCAGTAGGCTTCTGCGGCTACAGGCCAGCGACTGGTTTGATCTGATGGAAGACAACGCGCAGGTGGCGCGTGCAGTGATCAAAAATATCGCTACACAGCTGCACCGGCGTTGGCAAAAGGTAGCGACGCGTCTACCGCAGAGTGAGCCACCGCGTGGCATCACGCCGGCCATGCCGGACAGCTTCGACAAAGTGCTCGCGCTCCGCAACAGCGCGTTCGTCAAGCGCGCCGGCATGCAAGCCCAGGTGAGCCTGGCTTCGGTGGCCGAGCCGGTGATGCTCGGAGCCGGTGAGACGTTGTTTGCTGAGGGCGCTGCGTCAGGGGATATCTACGTCGTGGCCAGCGGGCTCATCGAGTTCGCCCAGGGGGATCTGAAAGTCCGTTATCGCAGTGGGGAGCTGGTTGGAGGGCCCGCGGCACTCGGGCAAATGCTCTCGGGGTACTCCGCGCGCGCGATCGTGCCGAGCGTGGCGCTGCGCATCGCGGAGCAAGATTTCTACGACCGCGCCGAGGAACACGAACGGCTCACGCGCAGCGCACTGGCCTATCTGGTTTCCGAGCTCGAGCCGATGCTGGCCCTGGAATCACAGAACGAGAAAGAGGCCACGGAAAGCGGCGCGCCGTTGGCAGTCGACCCAACCGCCTAGTCGCGTTTCCCAGCGATCGGAGCCGGCTCAACGGGACGTGTTTGTCGCGGGGCGCTCGATGCCGGCCAGGTGAAAGCCGCGCTCCGCCCCCAGATCATAGAGGTGCACGCGCAAAGGACCCGGCGCGTAACCATTATTGATGTCGACGATGACGTAACGCTCGACGTCGTCGTCGCGCAGGCTTAGCGCGAAGCGCCCATGCGGCAACGCGGTGCAGACCCGAGGAGCCTGTACGTCGGCGAAACCGAGAGGGCGATCCGCGACTGCGTCGGCGCCTCGATAGGCCACCGCGCGGAACGTCACTCGTTCGTTGGGTACGATATGCGCGCGCCGGGCCAAGTCCACGGCGCACACGAGGTCACGATTCACGTGGACGTCAGCGAGCGGCGAGAGTCGCCCCAGGTAGCGTTTCAGAATGGCGTCGCGGCGCTGAATCAAAGTCTCGATCAAGTAGCGTTCGCTGTCAGGATCGTACTTGCCCACCGTTACCGCTGCCGCAACCAACGCGTTGTCGAAACGCGCGAGGATGCGCGCCATCCAGGCTCCGTCCGCCTCGGTCATGCGCGCGAAGGCCGGGTTAGGGTACTCGCCGCGCCACGCCTCGGGATCGAAGTCGCGTGCGCTGAAGTAATTGAACACCCCCCCGGTGCGCTGCGCCCGCTCCCACGGGCGCTCGATTGCACCG
>JAYWEH010000420.1:0-21399 GCA_043780025.1 Deltaproteobacteria bacterium | reverse complement strand
ACCTCGGAGCCGGCCTCGACCGAGCCGTCCACACGTACGCCTGGAGGAAACACGACCTCCGTCAACAAACCCGCGCTGGGTTGAAAGCCCCGCGCGGGATCTTCCGCGTAGATGCGCACCTCGATAGCATGCCCATTCGGCACGGCTGAACGATAGCGTCCGAGATCCGGAGGCTGGCCCGCGGCGGTCTGGATCATCCATTCCACCAGATCGATGCCCGTGACCATTTCGGTGACGGGGTGTTCGACCTGCAGGCGCGTGTTGACCTCCAGGAAGTAGAACTCGCGGCGATCCACGTCGTAGATGAACTCGACGGTGCCCGCCGAACGATAGCCCACGCTCTGGCCCAGGCGCAGCGCCGCTTCCAGCAGCGCACGCCGCACCGGCTCTGCCAAGTCGGGTGCCGGACTTTCTTCGATGACCTTCTGGTTGCGGCGTTGCGCCGAGCAGTCGCGCTCACCGAGCGCGACCACCTCACCCCGCCCGTCGCCAAACAGCTGCACCTCGATGTGCCGCGCGCGCTCCACGAAGCGCTCCAGAAACAAGCTCGGGTCACCAAAATTATTGGCGCTCACGCGCAGCACGCTGACGTACGCCGCCGCGAGCTCCGCGTCCGAACGGCACAGCTGCATGCCGATGCCGCCGCCGCCCGCCGAGCTCTTCAGCATCACGGGGTAGCCGATGCGCGCGGCCTCGCGCCGCGCATCGTCCAGCGACGGCAAGAGCCCGCTGCCGGGCAGTAATGGCAGCCCCGCCGCCTGTGCCAGCTCGCGCGCCGTGTGCTTGAGGCCGAAGCTGCGCATTTGCGCCGGCGTGGGGCCGACGAACGCAATGCCCGCCGCCTCCAGCGCCGCAGCGAAATCAGCATTTTCGCTAAGGAACCCGTAGCCCGGGTGCACCGCCTGAGCGCGCGAGTGCCGGCAAGCCGCGAGCAAGGCTTCACGATTGAGATAGCTCTGCGCCGCCGGCGCGGGCCCGATGTTCACGGCCTCGTCCGCTTCGAAGACGTGCCGGGCGGCACGATCGGCCTCTGAATACACCGCGATAGAGCGGATCCCGAGCCGGCGTAGCGTCCGCAAAATGCGCAGGGCGATTTCCCCGCGATTGGCGACGAGGACACTCTCGAACAGCGCGCCCATCTCAGGCCGCCGCCCAGATCAAGATCTGGATCGGCGTCGGGTCGTAGGCGTTGCAGGGGTTATTCAGCTGCGGGCAGTTCGAGATCAGCACGCGCACATCCATGGCGGCGAGCAGCTCCACATAACGGCCCGCCTCCGAGATCCCATCCTCGAACGTCAAGCGCCCATCGGGAGTGACAGGTACATTCATGAAGAAGTTCACGTTGGCCGTGATGTCCCGCTTGGACAGGCCCGGCGCGCGATCCGCCAGCGTGAGCAGGAAGGTGTCTCGACAGCTATGCATGTGGCGCTTGTCGATGGCGTAACGCACCTGGTTGGACTCGGCGGCGCAGGCCCCGCCGAGCGTGTCATGCCGCCCGCACGTGTCCGCGACGATGCTCATGAGCAAATTGCGTTCGGTCGAGAGCAAGCGCGTGCCGGTGCTCAGATAGACGTTGCCTTGCTCGCGGATCGTGTCGACGGCGCTGTAGCGCTCCGCCGGATCCGCGGCGTTGTAAAACAACGTATCGACCGCCTGGTTGCCCTCGAGGTCGACGATGCGCAGCGTCTGACCGGCTTTCACGATGGCCGTGTAACCCTCTCCGGAAGGCACCACCTGGCTCACGATCGCGGCCTCTTTGCGTTTTGAACTTTCAGTGAGCTGCTGCATGTAAGATGCCCTCGACGCTATCCACGGTCACAGAAAACACTCACAGAAAACGGTCACAGGAAATACGATTCGGTGAGCTCGAAGCCGCGCGCATTCTCCGGGCGTGACAGCCTGCACGCATCGTTCGACGCCGCCGGCTCGCCCGCATGCAACTCGAGCTCCACGTCCGGCGGCGCATAGCGTTCGCCGAGGCCGAGCGGGTGCGGGGTGTTGGACAGGATCACGAGCACGTTCATGTCCGCGCGCAGCACCACGAAGGACCCCGGACCCGAATGGCCGGCAATGAACTCGAGCCGACCGAGATCGTCCACCTGCACCTTGACGAAGAAATTGACGTTCGGCACTAGATCGCGCTTGCCCAGATCGTATTTGCCGAGTTCGACCAGCAAATTGTCGCGCGTGTTGCGGTAGAACCCGTTGCGCAGCTCCTGGTAACTGCCGCGGCCGTAGCGGGCCTCGGAGAGCTTAGCGTCCGCGTGGCCCGTCATCGTGTCGTGCCAGCCGAGGGTGTCATCGACGATGGAGCACAACACGCGGCCCATGTCGGAATAGATCACGTAGCCCGTCGTCAGCCGGGCGATGTGCTGCGCCTTCAGCGTGTCCGGCATGTTGTAGCGCTCGCTGAGCTGATCCGCGTTGTAGAAGAGCGCCGCCACCGACGCGTTCCCCTGCCGATCCGTCATGGAGAGCCGCTGGCCGCGCCTGAGCGTGCGCGACCAACTCTGACCGCCGCGCAACGTCTCGGACAGAAGCGGCGTTTTACCATCGATCGAGCTCTTCACGAATCAGCCTCCTTCCCGGATCCGGGCCGGCAGATCAGATCTTCCAGGCGGTTCTTCACCGCCAAGAATGGACCGGAGAAGCATTGGTCGACGCTGCGCGGTTGTGGCACGGGCACTTCGATCACCTCGAGCAGACGGCCCGGGTGCGCACCGAGCACCACGATGCGATCGGAGAGGAAGATTGCCTCATCCAGATCATGCGTGATGAACATGATGGTGATGTTGATCTTGCGGCAGATCTCGAGCAGATAGGCTTGCATCGATGCACGGGTCTGGGCGTCGAGCGCGCCAAATGGCTCGTCCATGAGCAAGATGCGGGGCTCGTTGCACAGCGCACGCGCGATCGCCACGCGCTGTTTCATGCCGCCGGATAGCTGCCGCGGATAGAACTCCGCAAACTTCGTCAGGCCGACGCGCTCGAGCATTTCGAGCGCCAGCTTTTCCGCCGCCGCCCGCGACCCGCCTCCCATCTTGGGCCCGAACATCACGTTCTGCTTCACGGTGAGCCAAGGGAACAGGGTGTAGCTCTGAAACACCATGCCGCGGTCGCGGCCGGGGCCATGCACGGGCTTGCCGTCGATCAGCACCGCGCCTTTCGTGGGGAAATCGAGGCCGGCGACGATGCGCATCAAGGTGGACTTGCCGCAACCGGACGGCCCGATCACGCTGATGAACTCGCGCTGGTACACCTCGAAGGCCAGATCCACGATGGCGCGCACGGGCCCGTCCGATGACTCGAAGGTGCGACCGACGCCGCCCACGGTCATCAGCACCGGGCGCTCGCGCAGCTCGGCGAAGTGCGCTCGGACCTCGGGCCCCTGATCGAGATAGCTCGGCAGCTCGATGCGCTGAGAGCTGGTGGCCGCGTTCATTTCAGACTGCTCCCGTCGGGGCAGCAGCCACCACGGCCCGCTTGGGGCGCAGCAACCGGAGCAGCCGCACCAGACCGAGCTTGCCCGTTTCCCACGGGAACAGATACTCGCCCAGCTTCGCCAGCACGAGATCGGTGCACAGCCCGATCAGCCCGATCATGACGATCCCGGCGTAGACGTTGTCGAAGTGCCGGTAGCGCTGCTGTTGATACAAGAACGCGCTGATGCCCGACTTCTCGCCGATGAGCTCGGCCACCACCAGGTAGGTCCAGGCCCACCCCAGCAAGATGCGCGTGTCGCGGTACAGGGACGGCAGGGCCCCGGGTAGGACCACGTGCAGCAAGAGCTGGCGCGGGCTCGCGCCCAGCGTCTGCCCGGCTTCGATCAGCGACGAGTCCACCGAACGCGTGGTGTTGGCGATCACCAGCACCGCCTGGAAGAAGGTGCCGACGAAGATGATGCTGATCTTCGGCTCGTCCCCCAACCCCAGCACGGCCACCGCCAGCGCACCGAACACCGGTGCCGGCATGTAGCGAATGAAGTCGACGAACGGTTCGATCAGCCGCGCGAAGATCGAAAACGTGCCCGCGAGCAAACCGAGCGGGATCCCGAACAACATCGAATAGGCAAAACCCACCAGGATGACCTTGCAGCTCTTGAGCAAGCTCTCGTGCAGCCAGTAGTCCCCGGTGCGTGCCGGCGGCGTGACGAACGCCGTGTAGAAGGCGCGTGCGACTTCGTGCGGCGCCGGAAAGAAGATCGGGTTCACGCGATCACCCTGAGCGAGCGATGCCCCTGCCTTGGCGAGCTCCAGGTTCCGCTGCTCGAACACGTCCAGGTCGACGCGCTGCCCGGCGGCCAGGTATGCATAGTTGCCCGGGACGTGCGCGCCGCCCGGATCCTCCACCAGGACCTGCGGGTGCCACAGAAACGGCACGTAGCTGAGCAGGCACCAGACGAGCACCGGCAAGAGGAACGCCAGGGCCCCCACCACGGCCTGCCGCCGCGCTGACAGCGGGTGGCGCACGTGCAGCCACGGCACTCGAGGGGAGTTGCTCTTGATCGGGGCAAAAATGGAAGCGTCGTGGCTCATTCGGCAGGCCCGCCGAGGAGCAGGAGCGGAGGCGCGTGTTTCAGAAACATTTCTCGTTTACCCCGCTGCATTGGACCGGCGTATTGGTTGGAACCGGCGTACTAGTCATTGGCGAAACCTGAGCAGTGCGTCAAGGCTGAGCCTGACAACGCCTCGATGGAGGCTCGTCCAGAGGCACGGCTCAGAGCCACGGCTCAGGTGACGCGCACGAGCTGCACGGGCTCGCGCGCCCGCAGCTCGTACAGATCAGGCCGGCGCTCCCGGAGCGGCCGTACGCTGCCCACCTCCCTCACCTCTTGCAGCACCGCCAGATCCAGATCCCCGATCACCACCGTTTCGGTGTCCGAGTGCGCGCGGGCCGCCACCGCGTCCGTGGGGAACGCAAAGTCGCTCGGCGTGCAGATCACGGCTTCGCCGTAGTTGATCAGAAAGTTCTCGACTTGCGGCAGGTTGCCGACGTTACCCGAGAGTACGGTGTAGATCACGTTCTCCACCGAGCGCGCCTGGCTGCAGTAGCGCACGCGCTGATACGCGCGGCTCTCGTCCGTGCTGAACGGCACGAATAAGATCTCGGCCCCCGCCAGGGTCTGCAGTCGCGCGAGCTCGGGGAATTCGACGTCGTAGCCGACGCAGATGGCGATGCGGGCGTGGCTGGTCTCGAACAGCTTGATGCCCTCTCCCGGCGTGATGCCGTATTCGCTGCGCTCGTTGGGAGTGACGTGCAGCTTCTCCTGCGTGTAGTAATTGCCTGCCGGCGAGAACAGGTGCGCGGTGTTGCGAATCTGCCCGTTGACCAGCGTGGGGTGCGACCCACCGACGATGAAGAGGCCCGTCTTCTTGGCCATGCCGGACAACATCTCGCGATACAGGTCCGCCCAACCCGCCAGCTCGAGGATGGCCGCCTTGGGAGCGATGCGCGGATCGAGCATGCTGAAGAGCTGCACGGTGAACAGCTCCGGGAAGACCAAGAAGTGGCAGTGGTATTGCTCGGCGGTAGCAACGAAGAACTCGACCTGCTGCTCGAAGTCACGCCAGTTGCGCACTGGCCGCATCTGATATTGCGCAGCACAGACGCGGATTTTTCGAACCGGCCGCTTCATCGGCGAGGCCGCGATGCGGCGCCGCGCGGGCCGATAGCTCGGATTTTCGAGCGACAGGTACGTGGCGTAGTTGACGCTCTGCGCGTCGTGGAGGTAGCCGAGGCGCACGCCGAGGACGCGGTAGCCGGCTTTCAGGTGGGCGCTGAGCGCCGGGTCCTTGAGCTCGCCCTGGGTGACACGCTCGATGTACTCCTCGGCGGTCATGCGCCCGGCGTGTTCGCGGTAGCCGGGGATGCGCCCGCCCGCCACCATGCGGCGCAGGTCGAAGCGCTTCAATATCGCCAGGCGCCCTTCGTACAGCTTGCCCGCGACGCCTTGGCCGCGGACGTCCGGGTGCACGGCAATGTCGGCGCCGTATAACGTGTCACCCGCCGGGTCGTGGGTGCTGAAGGTGCCGTCCCCGGTGATTTCCCCGTACGAGTACCAGGGCGAATCGCCGTCCAGGACGACGATCAGGCTGGTGGCATAGCCCACGACCTTGCCCCGATGGACAGCCACCAGCTGCCCCTCGGGGAAGGCCTCGATCTGGAGCGTGAGCAAGCGCTCGTCGCACAGGCCACCCGAGCCGTAGTTCTGATACGCCGCCTCCTGGCAGGCGTACATCGCCGAAACGTCACTCAGCCGGGCGCGCCGGATCTTGACGCTCTGTTTTTTGGGCGGCATCCCTAATTCACCCCGAGAGCTGGGCGCCGCCGTTCAAGGAAGGAGTGCGAGGCGCACTTACGGGCTCACGCGGCGCTGGCGCGCTGGCGCGGCCAAGCGGGGCTCCGCGGCGCCATTGCTGGAGCTGACATTCCTGGCGCCAACATTCCTGGCGCCAACATCGCGGGCGCCAACATCGCGGGCGCCGACACTGCGGGAGCCGACAGTCTGGGATTCGGCCACACGGGGCCACTTGTTCTCGGCCAGGGAGGGCAGATGGCTCGGCTGTGCGATGCCGCGCTCAATCTGCAGGCGCCACTTCTGAACGAGCGACCAGAGCGGCTGATTCACCTTCTGAATGTCGCGGAACGCCGCCCGCACGCGCTTGTCCAGGACCGGGGCGAGCCCGGCGAAGTCTTCCGGGCAGACCTGGCCACGGCAGTGCGCGGACCCGCAGGCGCAGGTCAGCGGCTCTTCCAGGTTGAACATGCCGTAGTCGCATGTGACTTCCTCGCCTTTGGCGATATCGCGCACGGCGATCTCGAACTCCAGCTGGCCCGGGCCGACGCTGTTCGGCTCGCAGCTGTGGTTCATGAAACGGCCGAAATCCCAGCATAGGATGCGATCTCCGCTGCCGTTGACCCATGAGTAACGGCGGAGCTGCTCGTCCACCAGGTCCTTCATGTTCTGGGCCTTGGCTGCTTCGATGATCTGATCCAACGGATCGAGCGCCCAAGTGATCGTGCCCTTGGGGATATCTTGGGTAGCGAATACACCGTAGCCGATGTCCGGGTTGACGAGCTTGAGGTCGATTGCAGGATGAAGCACTGGGCCCCTAGGGTTGGTGGGTTACGAAATTTGCGGAAAGCACGCGGCGTGCCAGAACGCTTTCGCGGCGCTCGCGCCGCTCCCGCGCCAGACGCGCGAGCAACATCGAAGCCTGGACGAAAGCCTCGCGCGCAACGCGGAGTCCCGCACGCCGCCGCTCGTTGACTCCGAAACGCGCCGCTCGCCTGCGCGTGACGGGAGAGAGACGCCCCGGGGGTGCAGCTTTTGCACGAGGGGACGAGCAGAATTTGCGTTAGCGGTCAGGGGCCCTCGCTCGCTGCGCTCCGGAACGGCGGCTCGCCGGCGACCGGCGCCCTCCCGTAGAGCGAGGTGAGCTGCGCCATCTGCTCGGCAAGAGCGGGCGCGAGATCGGACGCCGCGTAGCGCCACGTCCAATTGCCTGCCGCCGTGCCTGGAATGTTCATGCGCGCTCGCGTGTCGAGGCCGAGCAAGTCCTGCAGAGGAAAGACCGCCAGATCCGCGACCGACATCGACGCGACGCGTATCAAATCCCAGTTGAAGTGACGCCCCCCACTTCCCAAATAGTCGAGCACGCGCTTGCGCTCCACGAGCCCTTCAGGGGTCGCGGACAGCGACTCGAACCAGCCCACCGCGGTGTCGTTGTCGTGCGTGCCGGTGTAGACGGCGCAATTCTTCGGGTAACTGTGCGGGAGGTACGCCTCAGCGCCCGGTCCGAACGCAAATTGCAGGACGCGCATGCCTGGTAGACCGAAACGGTCACACAGCGCCCTCACTTCAGCGGTGACGAGGCCGAGGTCTTCCGCCAGGAACGGCAGCCCCCCGAGCGCGCGCTGGAGGGTCTCGAGGAGCTCACCACCCGGTACCGGCAAGAAGCGACCCACCGTCGCCGACTCGGACGCCGCGGGGATTTCCCAGTAGCGGTGAAATCCGATGAAGTGATCGAGGCGGACTGCGTCGAAACGGGAGAGCGTGCGCGAGACGCGGGCCAGAAACCAGGCGAAATGGCTCTCCGCATGCACGTCCCAACGGTACAGCGGATTGCCCCAGCGCTGGCCCGTCTGGCTGAAGTAGTCCGGCGGTACTCCCGCAACGACCGTCGGGCGCCCCGCCTCGTCGAGAAAAAACAAGTCCGGATTCGCCCACACGTCGGAGCCTTCGTAGGCCACGAACATGGGCATGTCGCCGAGCAGCCGCACGCGCCGCTCGGCGCAATAACGCCGTAGCTCGGCCCACTGCCGATCGAACTCGAACTGCAGGAAGCAGTGAAACTCCACCTCCACGCCGAGCTCGCCATGCGCGCGCGCGAGCGCCGCGGGCTCGTGCTTGCGGAGCGCCGGGGACCACGCCGACCACGACGGAGAGCTCGAGCCCCGCGCCGCCGCCGCTTCGGCCGTGTGGGCGCGCAGCGCCGAGAACAGCGCGTAGTCAGGCAACCAGCTCTGGTTCTGGTGCAGGTACTCCTCGTACTGCTCGGCGTCGCCGCGCGACCGGTTGGCGCGAAAGCCCTCGAAGGCTTTCCTCAGGCGCGGCCAGCGGAACCGCGCGCTGTGGTAGTAGCGACCGCGACGCGTCAGCGCCAGGTGCCGGCTGTGGGCGAGATCCACGCTGCGCAGGTAACCGCGTTCAGCGAGCCGTTCCAGGCTGATAAAAAGGGGGTTGCCCGCGCTGGACGAGGGACTGTCATAGGGCGAGTGGCTGCCCCCGAGCGGACCGATGGGCAACATCTGCCACCACGATTGGCCGGCGCGCTCGAGAAAATCGACGAAGCGGTACGCCGCCGGTCCGAGATCTCCAAGCCCGTACGGGCTCGGCACGGAAGACACATGCAACAGGATGCCGCTCGAGCGTCGGAACACGAAGACCAGAGATCGTTATGAAAGCAAGGAGAGAGCCGGTACGCGGGGACGGTTCAGCTCGGGACAGCTAACACGCCCCCTGTCGCGAGGGAAGCGGCCAGACCAGGCCTGCCAGGACAGGAAAAGCTCAGCCAACCGCGGCTCCTCGAGCGGCGCCGCGCAGCACGGCGGCGGCGCCGGGCGGCAGGCGCAGCAGCGGGCCCGCCGGCGCGGCCGAAAGCGCCGAGCCCGGTGTGCCGAGCAGCAAGTGCGTGGCCTCGCCGCTAGGCAACTCGACCGAATCGGCGCCGAAGTTGCAAGCCACCAGCAGCTCCCCGCGCCGCAGCACCAGGCAGCGACCGTGTAGGGTGACGTCCGGCGGCGCGAACTCGTCCAGCGAGGGCTCCGAACGCCGCAAGCGGATCAACGCGCGGTACCAATCCAGGCAGCGCCGGTGCGCGGCGCTGAGCAACTCGGCCCAGCGCAGCTTGCTGGCTTCGAAAGTGCCGTCCGCCTGGGGATCCGGGATGCTCTCGGCTGACCACCCAAAGGCGACGAACTCGCGCCTGCGCCCCGTGCGAACGGCTTCGGCCAGCCCGGGATCCTGATGATCCGTGAAGTAGCAGAACGGACTCGAAGCGTTCCACTCCTCCCCCTGAAACACCATCGGCACAAACGGGCCGAGGAGCACCAGCGCGGCGACGGCCTCGAGCTGCCCCGGCGAGAGCGCGGCGCCGATGCGATCACCGACGGCACGGTTGCCGATCTGATCGTGATTCTGGATGTAGCCGAACAGCCTCGACAACGGCACCTCGCCGATGGGGCGGCCGTGGGCGCGGCGGCGATATTCGCTGTACTGGCCCGCGTAGACAAAACCTCGCGTCAACGCTCGCGCCAGGTCTTCGAGCGCGCCGAAATCGGCGTAATACCCGGTTGATTCACCGGTCGCGAGCGCGTGCAGCGCGTGGTGGAAATCATCGCTCCACTGCGCGTCGAGCCCGTGCCCGCCGGAGGGCGCCGCGCGCAGCAAGCGCGGATCGTTCAGGTCGCTCTCCGCGATCAAGACTTTGCGGCGCCCGAGCCGTTCGCTCAGGTCGCGCACCTCGTCCGCCAGTTGCTCGAGGAAGGGCCGCGCGCTGCGATCCAGAATGGCGTGCACGGCGTCGAGGCGCAGGCCGTCGAAGTGGTAGTGCTCGAGCCAGTAGAGCGCGTTGTCACAAAAGAAGCGGCGCACCTCGTCCGATGCGGCGCCATCGAAATTGAGCGCTTTGCCCCAGGGCGTCGCGTATTCACTCGTAAAATACGGACCGAAGCGCTCCAGGTAGTTCCCTTCTGGGCCGAGGTGGTTGTAGACGACGTCGAGCAGCACCGCGAGGCCCCGACCGTGGCAGGCGTCCACGAGTCGCTTGAGGTCGTCCGGCGTCCCATAGGCGTGGTGAGGCGCAAAGAGATCCACCCCGTCGTAGCCCCAGCCACGGCGGCCCGAGAACTCCACCACCGGCATCAGCTCGACGTGCGTGACGCCCAGCTCCACCAGGTGATCTAGCCGCGCACGGCAGCCATCGAAGGTCCCCTCCGGGCTATACGTGCCCACGTGGAGCTCATAGATCACCGCCCGCTCGAGCGGCTCGGGTCGAAAGCTCACGTCGTTCCAGTGGAAAGCGCCGTGCTCCAGCCAGACCGACGGCCCGTGCACCCCCTCGGGTTGAAAATCGGAGCGCGGATCGGGGAGTGGATCGCTGCCATCCAGACGGAACGCGTAGCGCGCACCGTCGGGCAGTGGCGGGTCGGGCAGCGTCCAGTAGCCGCGCTCTCCGCGCTCTAGTGCGCGCCGGCCGCCCGCGACCTCGATCTCGACCTGCTGGCAAGCGGGCGCCCAAACAAAGAGCCTGCGTTCGGATGCCGCCGCGGTAGCGCCCGGGCCCTGCACGTGTCGCTGCATGTGTGGGGCGAGCAGTGCATTTATCGGACCAGGAGCGCCACCGGAAAACGCAAGAGCAGGCTCGGCAGGTCACCGTCGTTCGGGGTATCCGCATCGAGCGCGTTACAAAATCGCCCAGGCGGGAGCTCCACGCGCACGCCCTCCCAGCCCGAAAGCGACGCCGTGCGCACGGGCGCGATGCAGACGCAGCGGGTGCCCCGCGCAAATGCCACGACCCGATCGCTCGCGGGCCCGGTCACGCGCAGCGGAATGTACGCGCCCGCGCTACCGAAACAGTCTGGATAGGAGCGCCGAACCTGCAGAGCTCGCCGAATCAGCCACAGCTTTTCTGCCCCGATCGCGTTGTCCGCGGGCCCGATCGCACCCGGCGTCGGCTCGTCGTCGAGCAGCTTCCGCCGCAATGGGTAGTCCACCGGGCTGCGATTGTCAGGATCCGCCAGGCTGAAATTCCACAACTCGGACCCCTGATACAGATCAGGAACGCCCGGCGCCGTGAGCCCGAGCAACGTCAGCGCCAGCGAGTGGCGCCGGAACGCTGGCGTGAGCCGCTCCACGAAATTGTCGAGCTGAGCCGTAAATCGCTCGTCCGAAAGCAGCCCCGCCACCAGCTCCGCGAGCGCGGCCTCGCGCTCCAGCGCGGGCGACAACCAACTCGTCCACGCCTTGGCTTCGCGCACCGCCTTGAGCACGTACGCCTGCAGGCGTTCGACGGAAATGGGCCAGACCCCGACCAGGGTCTGGAGCAGAAAGTAGAGTGTGCGCGGGTCCACTTCGCTCCCGCCCGGCAAGCGGCGAGCGAGCCGCATCCAGCCATCGGCTCGCTCCGCCCAGGCGTCGGGCACCTCGGACAGCAACGCGATGCGCAAGCGCACGTCGGCGCTGCGCTTTGTGTCGTGCGTCGAAGTCGCCAACAGCGTCTTCGGCCAGAACTTCTGCACGTGCTCGCAGTGCGCGTGAAACTGCTCCGGCGTGGCAGCGAACTCCGCCGGGTTGCCCCCGACTTCGTTGAGCGCCAGCAAGCGCGAGTCATCATAGAAGACCGTGTCTTCCAGGCCCTTGGCCATGGCGGGCCCGGAGAGCTGCTGAAACGCGATGGCCACCGCATCATTGCGCGGCGACGAGGGCGATCCGAGCATCAAATCCACCAACCGTGCGACCACGGGCGAAAGCTCGGGTTGCTCGGCCACTGCGTTCAGGCGCGCCACCTCGAGCCAGGCGCGGTCCTCCGCATGCGCCGCGACGCCGGGCCGCAGATAGGTGCGGTAGACGGGCAGACCCGTGATCAAGGCCACCAGCGCGCGCTGTACGTCGCCGGCGCTGAACGGGCGCCCGCGCTCCCCACCCTGGCAGGCCGGCAGAGCGCGCGCGGTCAGCGCCGCCACCTCCGCACCGAACAGCTCGCGCAGCGCCCGGCCCTTGGCGGCCCGCACGGCCCGCGCGAGATCGTACCCCGGCAACTCCGCCAGCCGGCAATACGTGGCCGTCAACAGGGGCTCCGCGCTCGGCTCCACGAACAAACGGCCCGCCACGTTCAGAAAATCGTAGCCGGTGGTGCCGTCGATCTCCCAGTCGCGCCGCAGCTGTTCGCCCCGCCCCAGCACCTTTTCTGCGAGCACCCACGCGTCACCCACGAGCGCGCGCAGACGTTCGAAATACTGCTCGGGATCTTTGAGGCCATCCGGGTGATCGACGCGTACGCCGCTGATCCAGCCGCGATCCAGCCAGTCGCGCAGCCGCACGTGCACGGCATCGAACACCTCGCGATCCTCCACGCGCACCGCCGCCAGATCGCTGATGTCGAAGAAGCGCCGGTAGTTGATCTCGAGCAGCCCCGCGCGCCAGAAACGCAGCTCGTAGTATTGGGCCGCGAGGATCGGCGCAAGCCGTTCCGGCGCGCCGTTGATCAGCTTCAACCGCTCTTCGAGCCGGCTCCTGAGCGGCTCTCGCCCGAGCCGAGCCCTGAGCTCAGCCTCCAGATTTTCGAGCTGGCCGCGCTGGGCCCGCTCGCTCGGGCACAGCGCCGCGAGCTCCGCCAGCGGACCTTCAAAGTCGGGATCCTCCCAGTCGGTGCCGCCGAGCACCAGCGGCAGCGACCGCACCGCGACCGGCAAGGCGGTCCGCTCTCCCACGCACAGTTCGATGCCTCGAACACCCATACGCAGCTGGATTTCACCGCCCGCCAAGGCTCTGCGCCCACTCACGCCCAAAATCGGCAGCACGACCCGGCCGTCGTGGCGCGCCCAGTCCACGTCGAAATAGTGGGCAAACGCGCTCGCCTCGCCCCAGCGCAGCAGATCGCGCCACCAGGGATTTTCGGCCGATGCCGCCATGTGGTTGGGCACGATGTCGAGCACCACCGAGAGCCCGTGCTCACGACACGCCGCAAAAGCGCGTGCACAACTGGATTCGCCCCCGAAATCCTCGCGCACTCGCGTCGGGTCGGTGACGTCGTAGCCATGGGCACTCCCGCTCACCGCCTCGAGGCACGGAGAGATGTATACATGGCTGATGCCGAGGCGCGTCAGATAGGGCGCCAGCGCCGCGAGCGCGTCAAAGCCGAAGCTCGGCGTGAGCTGCACGCGATAGGTCGCGATCGCTTCACTCATGCGCCTCGCGCTGGCTGACCAGTCGGTTCGCACGTGGGGTACCTTGGCGCGGCTTCCAGATTCCGGTCGCCCGTGGCAAGTCATTCGTCACATGAGCGTTCCACCGCGCCCGGCCGCGACCAGTGGTCTCCACGACATCTCGGATCTGGACGTCCACTTGTTCTGCGAGGGCACGCACGCTCGCATGTACGAAAAGTTGGGGGCCCATGTCACGTCGCGCGACGGCGGGGTGGGAACCCAGTTTGCGGTCTGGGCTCCGAACGCACAAGCGGTCAGCGTAGTCGGAGACTTCAACGCGTGGAAGACGCATGCGACACCCCTCGGCCGGCTCGGCACGACGGGCATCTGGAGCGGCTTCGTGCCGGGCGTCGGGCGCGGCGACTTGTACAAGTATCGCGTCGTGTCCAGGGCCGGCCACCAGCTCCCCGACAAGGCCGACCCGTACGGCGTCGCCCAGCAGGTGCCACCCCACACGGCCAGCGTGGTCTGGCACCTCGACTACTCCTGGCAAGACCAGCGCTGGATGTCGAAGCGCTCCGAACAGAACACGCTCACCAAACCCATCTCGGTCTACGAGGTGCACCTCGGCTCGTTCATGCGTGTGCCCGAAGAGGGTTACCGCTCGCTCAGCTATTGCGAGATCGCACCCAAGCTGATCGAGCATGTCAAGCGGCTCGGCTTCACGCACGTCGAGCTCATGCCCGTGATGGAGCACCCGTTCTTCGGCTCGTGGGGCTATCAGGTCACCGGCTATTTCGCGCCGAGTGCCCGCTACGGCACCCCGCAAGATTTCATGGCGCTGATCGACTCCCTCCATCAGCACGACATCGGGGTGATCCTGGATTGGGTGCCCTCTCACTTCCCCGCGGACGGCCACGGCCTCGTCTACTTTGACGGCACGCACCTGTACGAACACGGGGACCCGCGGCAGCGCCAGCACCCGGAGTGGGGCAGCGTGCTCTTCGACTACGGGCGGCTCGAGGTGCAGAGCTTCCTCACCTCCAGCGCCGTGTTCTGGCTCGACAAGTTTCACGCCGATGGCCTGCGCGTCGACGGCGTGACCTCCATGTTGCACCTCGATTACGGGCGCGCGGAGGGCCAGTGGGTTCCGAACCGCCACGGCGGGCGCGAAAATCTCGACGCGGTCAACTTTCTCAAGCGCCTGAACGACTCCGTTCACCGCGAATACCCCGACACGCTCACGATCGCGGAGGAGGCCACGGCGTGGCCCCGCGTGACCGGCTCGACGCGCCACGGCGGCCTCGGCTTCGATCTCAAGTGGGACATGGGCTGGATGCACGACACCCTGCGCTACCTCGCCCGCGAACCGATGATTCGCCGCTACCACCACGACGAGCTCACGTTCCGTCGCATGTACGCGTACAGCGAACGCTACATGTTGTCGCTGTCCCACGACGAGGTCGTCTATGGCAAGGGCTCGTTGCTCGGGCGCATGCCCGGCGACGAGTGGCAGAAATTTGCGAACCTGCGCCTGCTCCTCAGCTACATGACCGCAATTCCCGGCAAGAAGCTGCTGTTCATGGGCGGCGAGTTCGGCCAGTCGAGCGAGTGGAACCACGACTCCAGCCTGGATTGGCACCGGCTCGAAGCGCCGTTGCCGCAGGGCGTGATGTACCTCGAGCGCGAGCTCAACCGCATCTACGTCGACAGCCCTGCGTTACACGCCCGAGATCACGATCCCGAAGGCTTCGACTGGGTCGACGCCAACGACAGCCGACAGAGCACCCTGTCGCTCTTGCGCCGCTCCGGGGATCCGAACGAATCCGTGCTCGCGGTGTTCAACTTCACGCCCGAGCCGCGCTACGACTTCCGCATCGGCGTCGATCAGAGCGGCTACTGGCATGAGCTCGTCAACACCGACGCCAAGGTGTACGGTGGGAGCGGTATGGGCAACAAAGGCGGCGTCCACGCCGAGCCGATCGGCAGCCATGGCCGCGCCCACTCGCTCAGCCTCACGCTGCCACCGCTCGCTGCTCTGTTCTTGAGTCGCGGCTGAGCCTCATCGACCCGAGATCGCGTGCCTCGAAAGGGACACCCCGAGTGTGCCGGGATTCACACAGGTGTGTATTACCCAATGCCGGCACCTACAGCGTGCGCCTGCTGGCGGAAGTCGGAGTGCTCACCCCGGCCTTCCGCCTCGCAGCGGTCGGCGGCTACCAGGCACGCAACGCCGTGAGCGGCGCCCCGTCTTTCGGCACCACTCACTGCCGGCATCGGTTTCTAGATCAGATCCAGCCGCGCTCTCAGATCCAGCCGCCCAGTGTCAGCCGCACCGCCACCGTGGTCGCCTTGTTTTCCCCGCTCAGATCCAGGTCCAACGCCGGGCCCAAGCCGAGGAAGAAATGCTGCACGGGGTGGAACATCACCGGCACAAACAAGTTCAGCTGCCCGGCGGTGTTACTCTCCTCCTGGTCGGGGAGCCCCCCTACTCCATCCGTGTTGACCGTGGTGTTGGCGAGGGAGAAGCCGATTTTCGGCCACACCGACAGGCGATTGGAGACCGGCAGGTTGTAGCCGACGCGCGGCCCAATGCTGATCACCGACGTGCTGCTGCCACTCTGAGACGTATAGTCGACCCCGACGAAGCCGCCGAACGACACGTTCTCGGCGAAGAACCAATCGATCGCCGGCCGAAGCAGGAGCTTGGTGGTCGATCCGTCGACGCCGCTGACGGACGTATTCGAGACAGAAAGCCCCGCGTCGCTCGACACGGCTTTCTGGCCTTTTGCACCGAAGATGCCCGAAGGGGAATTGGCGGGAACGTCCGGCAGCCCTCGATCTGTCGTCCGCACTTCGACCACCTCGTCATCGTTGTCCTGAGCCATGGCGGCGGGAGCAAAAGCAACGCAGGCGGTCAGCGCGGATACCAAAGCAATGGAACGTGAAGTCATGCTCGCCGCCCTTGCACGGCGCATGCCCAAATTGAAACGCTGCGGCCAGCGTCGCCCCGCGCTCACCGGCCCCCGGTAGGGAACACCCCCACCCGCTAGACTTTCAGCGCAAACCCGGCCTGGTGTTGCGGGTGAGCTTGACGGCCCGCGCCGGACATCGAAGCCTGTAACTAGCCATATGCAGGGGCGCTATCTAGAGACACTCACCTGGCCTGAAGCCGAACAAGCCCTCCACCACTTGCCCACCGTGGTGCTGCCGCTGGGTGCCCGCGCCAAGGAGCACGGCCAGCACCTGCCGCTCAACAATGACTGGCTGATCGCCGAGTACCTCGCGCGGCGTGTCGTGGAAGACTGCCCCGTCCTGGTATTGCCGACACTACAATACGGTCACTACCCCGCCTTCCTCGAGTACCCCGGCTCGGTCAGCATCCGCTGGGAAGCCTGCCGCGACACCATCATCGATATCTGCCAGAGCCTGGCCAACCAGGGCGCCAAGCGCTTCTACGTTCTCAACACCGGGATCAGCACCCTCAAGCCCCTGCTCGCCGCCCAGACCGTGATTGGCGCGCGCGGCTCCCGCTTCGAGTTCACCGACATCACCACGGCCTACGCCTCGCTGCGCCGCCAGGTCGAAACCCAGCCCGGCGGCACCCACGCGGACGAGATCGAGACCTCGATGATGCTCTACATCGCCCCGGAGCACGTGCGGCTCGATCGGGCAGAACGCGACATCCATCCTGACCGCGGCCCCGGCGGCCTGACCCGCAACCCGCGCCATACCGCCGGCGTCTACTCGCCGACCGGCGCCTACGGCGACCCGACCCTGGCCACGCGAGAAAAAGGCAGAATCGTGGTGGAGGGCATGGTGAAATACCTGATCCATGCCGTCAACGCTCTGTCCGCCGAACACGTCCGCCGCGCCCCGGCCACGCTGCCGAGCGGCTGAACCAATGCGCCCCAGGGGCCTCAGCGAGGCCGTTGCCAAGCGGGCCCTGCCTGATTATGGTCCCGGTCCCTCGGGCGCATAACTCAGTGGTAGAGTGCAACCTTCACACGGTTGAAGTCGTAGGTTCAAGTCCTACTGCGCCCACGAAAAAAGCTCTCTCGATATCAGTAGTTGCACCTCCCCGCTGAAGTCGAAGCTGCTCGATCCTCCCCACTCTGGCGGTCACCCTCCCCACTATCCTCCCCCCTCGGGATCGCGGGTTTACCCGGATCGATGAGGCGGATGACGTTGGAGAGTCCGTGCCGCTGCTCTTCGAGCGCCACGGTGCTGTAGTGCCGTTGCATCGCTTCGGTGGCGTGCCCGCTGATCGAGCGCGTCACTAGATCCCCCACCGCCGCAGCCCGGCAGAGATCCTGGAAGGTCCGACGCATCCCGCGGGGCGTGATGCGCTTCTCGAGCCCAATGGTTAGAGCGACCTTCCGGAACGGCTTATCCAGGACGCTGCGCGCCCTGAAACCGCCGTCCAGCGACGGAAACAGCAAATCCGATTGCCGCTGAGCCGGCGATCGCAGCTGCGTCTCCACATGCCAGCGCAAGAGCCCGAGCAGCTCGTCGGGCACCTGGACGCGCTCCTCCCCACCGGTCTTCACACCCTCCATCACCGTTTGACCGTGGGTGTTCGACCGGCGGAAGAGCAGCACGCCCGTGTCCCAGAGCACGTCCGGCGTCGGCCTCTCCGCCGAAGCGGTCGAGTCGTCGACGGACGCTTGCCGAGTGCAAAGCCCAAGAACGTCATCGCGTAGTGCGAAGGAAAGTCCATGCGCATGCAGCGCAGAAACTTTCGCAACTCTTCCACGGTGAGCGAATTGGGCTCCTCGAACGTGTAGGTCGGATGCTGACTCGTATCGAACGGCGCGAGCCCTTCGATCGGGTTCGTCATCAGACCGAGCTCGATCTTCGCGGTCGTCATGACGACGCGAAGCACGCTCAGATCGGTGTTCATCGTCACGGGCGAATACCGCCCGCTGCCGATCATGTCGGCACAATCGCTACGCCACTGGATGAAATCCTGTGGCCGCATCTTCTCGATGAACAGATCGGCAATGCGGCTCTCGAAGAGCCTCCTCAAGCAGATGTTCCACTTGCGGATGCCGGCTTCACTCTTGATGTCGCGGGCCCGGATTTTCCTCTCTAACAACGATACTGCGTAGCTGGCGAAGCGCGTCTGCGACGGCTCGACTCGGCTGCTTCCCTGCCGAATCCTCACGCGTTCCTGTTCGAGCCAATTGAGGGCCTGGGCGGCCTTGAGCTCCGGCAGCACCTTCCAGAGCTCCGTCTTTTTTCCCGTGCGCGGATCTGTCACGCGGGCGCGCACGACGTGGCCGCCCTCCTTTCTTTTCCAGACTCCGGGCAGCACCGGCGTCGTCGATATCCAGCTGCCTCGGGTCAACTTCCAGGATTCTTTCGCTTTGCTCATCATCGCCTCTCGATTGAGGCGCTACCGAGCGTTCCGCCCCTAGAATAGATCGAGGTTCGCCTCTTGCAAATCGTTGCAGTTCCTCCAGTGAAAACATCAGGCATCCGCCCCCGCCGCGACGTCCGAGCGCTACGATTCGGCCGTCCATCACGGCCTTTCGCACTGCCCCGGTGGTTTGATAGCCAAGATATGCTGCGGCCTGCCGGGTCGTCAGCGGGGCGCCGATGATTGCCCCCACTCTTTCGGCATAGCGTTCACTAGAGTGTGGTGCGGACGGATCGACGTGCGAGGAGGCGGTCGAGTTGACCGGATCGGGTGGTCCGAGTGGCCTTGCGAGTCTTGACCTCTCCAGAATTGAAAAACCGCCAACCAGTGGTGTCGGCAATCGTTGTCGGGCCTGCGTCACAACAGAGCTTCGGCCAGAGCGTAACTCCAGTTGCCTTTGATCGACGGTGACGGGGCTATCCAACAGCCACGACCGCCCATTCAACAAGCTCTCGACCAGCCGAACCGGTGACCGGCCGCTGGGGAGCCCCCTTTGGCTAGGTAAGAATGAGCCCCCTAGTCGCACCGGGTTCGATTCCCGGCGCCTCCACCAATGCAATAAACTCGATCGTCGAATCTGCAGCGGGCCCGATAGAGGGCCTCCCGACCTGGGGCTTCTGCGGCGACAGGCTGATGGACCCTGTCAGCCGCCGGAGCGCGAGGGCAGACTTTTCCGTGCGCTTGGTGAGGAGGTCGTTCAGGCGTTCAGGCTCGTCACCCGCAAGGCGATCCAGGCGCGCGGCGGTGGCGTGGAGGCATGGTCCTTCACCACTTCCATGCTCTGGAGCTGTGGGCTCAATCAATCCAGTCGGGCGAGCCGCTCTCAAGATCGTGGCGGTGGCTGCGCGGGCAGTTTTTCGACGGCGGAGCTCGCTACGCGCCCGGGCGAGGGCGAGGGCGAGGTCCTCGTTCACTTCGACGAAGCGCATTGGGCTGCCGCAGTTCGTGCACTCGACGGGGTCGATGTCAAAGACTCGCTCACACAGCGTGGCTTATGCCAGGCGCGAAAGCTTGCTGAACCGAAGTTCCTCGGCCGCGGCGTGCGATGGAGTGAGGAGCTCCGTCTCTGCTCGCGATGCAGCTCGGCTCGAGGCATGGCGCGGCGGATGGATCCTGGGGCCGGTATTCGGATCCGCGACGAGGAATCTGGCAATCCCGTCCTGATGAACGGCGGCTCAGATCAACGGTGGCAAGCCTGCAGCGAGATCCTGAGGCAGCCACTCGCCCTGCTGCGACAGGGTGGCAGCTGCTTCCGCTTCTCATCGCAGGCGAGCGGAACAACTCGACGGCTCGTGCCGTGAAGCAGCGAAAAATGGCCAATGCGCCTGTTGAATAGCAGCTACAATAGCCAGTAGCCGAGACTCGCGCAAGATCGTAGCGGCTCTGCCGTACACGGCGAATGGGCGGGGGAGTGAAAAAGGAGCCGTATGCACAAGTCAGTCGATTTCATTGGCCTGGCACTCGTCGTGGCCTGCTCGGGAGGAGACCCGTACAAGCCGGACTTCTCGCAACGGGCCGCTACCGGCGCTGAATGCCCCACCGGCGGCACGACCTTGCTTGTAGACGGCGAGATCGGTGCGATTGCCTGCAACGGTGCGGTTGGGGAACAGGGCCCGCCGGGCGCGAACGGACCGCTAGGGCAAGACGACTATGAACTCAGAGCTGCGACCCCCGAGGAGTGCCCGAATGGCGGGATCGCGTTCCTTACCTTGGATGGCGTGGACTCCATCCAACTAGCGTGTTCGGGGGAAGATGGAGATCAAGGTCCCGTGGGGCTCGACGGAGCCCAAGGCCAGCCCGGAGCGCCGGGTGCCGGTCTTGCAATCGTCGAGTCGCTGCATTGCCAATACGACACGGCGCTCCGCGCCGACATCTTCCCCGAAGCAGTTCAGCTCGTCGGTGAGGTGGTCAAGCTATCGAGCGGCATCACGTTCGTCTCGTTGCAGGTTACGGCAAACGAAACTGGTGACTTTCTTTCTGCGAGCAGGTTAGTTCCGGAAGCCGGCACTGCGCTGATTGTCATCCCGGCAGCGAGCGAACTCATCGACAGTTACGTGCTGTCAGCTGGCTTCCAGAGCGGAGACCTCCAAATGGGCGAGCGAATGGGCCCAACGACGCAAGCGGTGAGTCCCGAAGCGAATGGCGTCTCTTGTTCCCCGGTGGCCCCCAATCCCAACCCGTAGCCTCTGCGACTTCAGTGCCGCTGTCCTCCGCGTACAAGCGAACATCTCACAGAGACCCTCAGCTGGAAGTAGTGCCCCGCGTAACCAACGTTTCGGAGCCATGGCCGAAAGGGCGTGCGTTCAACGACGGCGACGAATTGAGCTGCAGTTTGTGATTCCCGCTGTCTTTGAAAGCCCTTCCGCGGAGACGCGCGTCGCGCGCGCCGCAGCGTGGCTCGCGGACAGGTCCGAGGCCCGCGTCATGGTCATCGGCGCGACGCTTGAAGCGTAACCCATCCAGCTACGGCGGCT
The DNA here is from genome assembly GCA_043780025.1 of Deltaproteobacteria bacterium. Classification (GTDB taxonomy): domain Bacteria; phylum Myxococcota_A; class Polyangia; order Polyangiales; family Polyangiaceae; genus SZUA-265. Next base: position 75 of record JAYWEH010000420.1, on the reverse strand, counting down.
GGGAAAGGGGCGACGTTTCGGGCACCGGGGCGGGATGGGACAGAAAACAGAAGACGTAACGTGGGCTAGCATTCG
>JAYWEH010000419.1:0-3931 GCA_043780025.1 Deltaproteobacteria bacterium | reverse complement strand
CGTGTTGTCGGTCCGTCTGCTGGTCCTTGCAGCACCGCTCAGGAGCGCGGGAAGGAACGTCGGCAGGTGGGCAAACTGCGCGAAGCGCGAGAGTTGCTGGCGAGCTGCACGAAGAGCGCGTGTGGGGAGCTCATATCGCAGCAGTGTCGTTTCGCGGTTCAACAGCTCGACTCAGACATGCCTTCCGTCGTGCCGGTCGTAACGGATGCGGCCGGCACCCCGATCGTCGAGGTGGAAGTGAGGATCGATGGACAGCTGCTGACCTCACGCTTGGATGGTGTCAGCCTGGAGGTTGATCCTGGTCTACACGAGTTCTCCTTTCAGACCTCGCAAGGCGTGGTTCACACGCAGCGACTGATGATTGTCACGGGGCAGCGCAACCGATTAGTTCCGGTTCAATTGGGGTCGGCGCAAGCAAGGCCGATGCCGCCAACGGCCGCCGCTGTAGCGGCCGCACCGCTCGGTGCGGGCACCGCTACTCCCGAGACACCGAATGCGGCCTCCGAGGAGGCCCCCCTGACGATGCAGGCTTCGACCTCGCAGAGCACACCGATCGATGGCGCGGGGCCGAAGCACTCCGTCATTCCTTACGTCCTCGGGGGCGTCGGAGTCGCGGCGGTGGGCACGTCGTTACTCTTGGCCAACTGGGGCAGTAAAGACAACGAGCTCTTGGATCGCTGCGCGCCCAACTGTGAGCCGTCGAGCGTGGATCACGTCAAGGCGTTATACTTGGCCGCTGACATCTCACTCGGGGTCGGCATTGTCGCAATTGCTGGAGCGACCTGGGTTTTCGTCTCTGAGTTGAATGAAGGGCGGCCGGTAGCGCCACAGGCGACCGCTGCATACCATCTCGACGTCAGACCTGTGGCCTCGGGCGCCGTGGCGCAGCTGGGGGGCACGTTTTGAACACTACATTTCGCTGCACGGGGCTGCGCTCCGCAATTGTTGGGTGCGTGGCGCTCGGGTCGACCTGCTTTGGCTGCAGCTTCGCGCTCGACACGGACGACCTCGAGGCCAAGGCAGCTGGTGTTCCGGGTATGTCAATAGAAGGGTTGGAGCCCGGCACGGACGAGCCCGATAGCGGGGGTGGCTTTACGACGGCGTTAGACACTCCGGCGATCGAGCTCGACTTCTCGGGCAACCGCTCCACGCGCGACCCGTGCGTCATCACCACGACACAGGCTAGCCAAATCTTGGAGCAGAGCTGCGCCCCGTGTCATGCGCCGCCGGCCAGCATGGGTAGCTTCAACTCGATCCTCGACTTTCCTGCGCTGATTACGCTGCGCTCCAACACCACCGACGATCCCGAAACGGGCGAGCGCGCGCGCCTGGTGGTGCCGGGAGATCCGGACGCGTCGCGGCTGTATCGCCGCGTTCAGGCAGGGGAGATGCCGCCGCAACGCATGCCGCCGTTGCGACGCCCCAGCACCAGTGACATTTCGATCCTGCGCACCTGGATTGAGGTCTGTTTGCCCAAGGTGGACACCCGCTCCGTCGGGGATGCGGGCAATTCGCAATGATTGGCTGCCTTATGAAAATGAATTCGTTGCTCAGCTTCAGTGCCGCCGCCTTCGGTGCGTTGGCACTCGGCGCCTGCTCCGATCCTTTTGGTTTCGACTCCTCGGAGCGAACGATCGACGCGGCCCAGGGCCAACTCGAAGAGGAAGAAGAAGAAGAAATCTGTCCGGCGAGCGAGGAGTGGCTACCCAGCACGCCGCCGCTGGAGATGTTCAGCCCCTTGCCGCACCCGGCGTCAGAGTGCCCGTTTTATCGCGGAACCTGGCAAAGCTTTCTGGTCGCCACTCAGCCGGATGGCGACGGGCGGCCTGATTTTCTGTCTTGGCCCACCATTGATACGCTGTTCGTCAGTCAGCTACCGCGTGGGCCCAATCGCGCGGAGCTCGGGGACCTCCGTCAGGCGGGCCTACGTCAGATCGTTATCGATCAGAACGGACGCGCCATTTACTACGGAATTCACGTCAATCAGGCCTTCAAACAGTTCGTGGATGACAACGGCTTGAACACATTGGCGGGCGTGCGCGGAGCCAGTAGCCGGCTATTTTTCCCCGCGGGCGTGGTGGAGCTGAAATCGGCCTGGCAAGACATTACCGACGAGCCCGCAGCCGCGTACGCTAACTACATCACCGTCGACAGCACCGTGCCTACCCTGAGCGAGGGCGCGAACGGCGAGATCATCGAGGACCGCGACACGCCGCGTGCGCGCACCATGGCGCTGCTCGCGCTGCACGTCGTGTACACGCTGCCGGGGCACCCGGAGTTCATCTGGGGCACGTTCGAGCACACCGTGGGCTCACCCGACATCAGTGCCGCCGACGGTAAACGGGACGTGGCGCCCACGTTCTACGCCGCGAACCCGGCGGCATCGGACCCCGACAATTTGATGGTGTCTGAATCGGTCAGCGACGACGACTTGCTGCTCTATCGCGGTGGCACGCCCGCCAATCGCGCCAATCAAGGCATCGCGGAGTCCCAACTCCGGCTGGAGGAGTCCACTCAATCATTTCCAGGGCAGCAGACGTCCATCTATCGCATGTTTCCAGCATCCAAGTCGCACAGCATCGACCCGGATGCGGCACTGAGCTCGCTCAACCACAACGTAGGTGAGCTATTTGCTGCCAAGCGGGGCACGCTCAACTCGAACGACAAGCGCGGGTATTATCGCCAAGTGGGCTCTGTGTGGATGGATAAGCCGGACTACTTCGTCCTCGATAGCCCGCTCGCCAACGATCTGACGAGCCCGCTCGTGGCCAGAGGTGGGGATCCCGCCTTGCAGGCAGAAGCCCAAGCCGATCTCGCGATCAATGGCGGGGACAGCGACTTTTCCATTCTCGCCGGTGAAGATCGGTTGTCGAGCACGGCGATGGAGTCATTCACTCAGGGGCCGGGCGCGTTCCCCAATTGTTTCACCTGCCACAACACGCAAGCCGTCACGGCGCGTGGCATTCCGTCCGCTAGAGATAGTGAAAGCCCAGAGCTGCTCGGGCCCAAACGCATCAACGTCAGCCACATCTTCTCCGAGTTCGTGCGCCGCGAAACGCAGCAGTAATTCGGCGGCCTTCGAGCGGCGTGCTGCCGGCGCGATCGCTTCATTGGAACCGGCGTACTAGAACATGAGCAAGGGCTCTAGCCGCTCGACTTCGTCGACCAGGGCGCGCTCCTCGGAGGTGAAGCTCCGGCGGTTTGCCGAGAGGGTTTCGAGGTAGCGGCGGAGCACGCTGCGCTGGGCGCCCGAGACCTGGCGCATCACGGTTTCGATGCGCTGGATCATCAGTTGCGGCAGCGGGCGCCGCAGCGCCGCGAAGAGCCGGAAGATGTAGTCGATCCAGTGGGGTGCGCGGTTCTGCTCGGCGAGCTGCGCCCCCAGAGCGATCGCGATGTCCACATCCGAGAACGAGGGGGTGTAGCCGCATTCGCAGCGCCTCAGCAGACTCTCGAGCGACGAGCGCACGATGCGGTCGACCTCGAGCGGTTGCTTGAGTCGGAAGAACTTGTCGGCGATGGTCGCGAGCGCCGCGAGAGTGGGCATTTCGGATTCGGAGTCCGGAGCCGGCGTCTCCCCGGTCGTCGACAGCTCCTCGATGGCGCCCGGGCGAAGTAGCGCGTAACGATCCCCGATGTCGAGCACCTCTGCCGCGAAGGGCCCGAAATGAATCCAATCGCCGGCTTGCACGTAGCAGAGCCCTGTGACGACCTCCGCGTTCAGCCGCAACGCGCCTGTGCCGCTGACGTCGCTCAACGTGACGCCGCGCCAGGAGGTCACGAACCGCGCGTGTCGCGGCGCTATTCGGGGATCGTCGATCACGATGTCGTTGTTCTTGGCTCGGCCCACGATCATGGCGCCGGGGCGGAGCTCGAGCTCCTTGCCGAACAGCCGCAACGCCATGCGTGGCCCCGTCAACACGGGGATCGG
>JAYWEH010000418.1:0-21414 GCA_043780025.1 Deltaproteobacteria bacterium | reverse complement strand
GATCGCCGATCAGCTCGGCTATTCGAGCCAGTTTCACCTGTCACGCAGCTTCAAGCAGTATTACGGCGTGACGCCGAGCGACTACCGCGCAGCGTTCGCCGCGGGCCTCGCTACGCGCCAGGGTGGGCTGCCATTTCGTCACCACCGCCTGCGGCGTTACCTCTACGAGCGGGCGCCAGGAAACGTCGTGATGTGGGGGCGGGATTGACCGTGTTTTGAAACACTTGGTCCTCTGGCCCGCCCGTATTTCCTCCCCGGCTAGCCAGGCGAAGGGCTCGGCGCTGGTTGTTCGCCCCCGATCCTTCGTCTAGACTCCGACTGCCGGCGTCCCTTTCTGAGCCGATCGAGCGTTCATGTTCTCTCCTCAACACGGTCTGGTCGTCGCTCAACGCTACTCGCTGGTGCGCGAGATCGGTCGTGGCGGGATGGGATCGGTGTGGGAGGCGCGCGATCTCGAGCTCGACGCTCCGTGCGCGTTGAAGTTCATTCTCGAGCACATCGCCAGCAACGCCGACCTGCGCAAGCGTTTTCTCCGGGAGGCTCGCGCTGTGGCGCAGCTACAATCCCCGCATGTAGTCAGCATCCGCGGCGTGGGTGAGCACGAAGGAGTGCTGTACACGGCGATGGAGCTTTTGCGCGGCGAGACGCTGGAGAGTCGGCTGGTCCGCGAGCGAGTGCTCGATCCGCTGACGGTGCTCAAGGTCGTGCATCAGATCGCCGGCGTCTTGAGCTTGGCGCACGCGGCGGGAATCACTCATCGCGATGTGAAGCCCGAGAATATCTGGCTATGGGAAGGCGACAACACGTTCGCCAAACTCATCGATTTTGGTGTCGCAAAACACGTGCTCAGCACGTCGGTGGTCCAAACCTCGACGGGCTCGCTGGTCGGTACCCCCAAGTACATGAGCCCCGAGCAAGCCGCGGGAGCCAAATCGGTCGATCACCGCTCGGACGTCTGGTCGCTGGCCGTGATCGCCGTGCAATGTCTGTCCGGCGCGTGTCCCTTCGAGAGCGAAGGCTTCGGCGAGCTCTTAGTCAAGATCATCCACGGGCCCATTCCTCCGCTCCGGGAGCTTTACCCGGAGGCGAGTGATCAACTCGGTAGTTGGTGGGAGCAGGCGAGCCAGCGCAATCCCGACGAACGGTTCCAGTCGGCGATGGCGCTGGCGGAGAGCTTCGGTACTGCGCTCAGGCCCAGCTTGCTGCCGCGCCTGTTGCAGTCTGACGTGATGAGCGCGGCCTCTCTGCCATTTGTGGCCCGGCCGTCGGACGCGCCGGGCACGTCGTTCGGCGCTCACGGGGCCCCGGCTCGATCGCGAGGCGGCACGCAAGATAGCCTGCCGCCCACCGAGTTGCCCCGCGACGCAACGAGAGGTCAGCGCTCGGAAAATTCGACCCGAGTGGCGAACGCGGACGGCCCCCCCAGCAGCCGGGCGCGCGGGGCGCTCGACAAGCTGCCGATGACTGGGGTCGGTTGGATCCCCGTGACGGCGACGATACTCGCGTTGGTCGGTGTCGCGAGCCTCTGGCAGTTCGGAGTGCTCCGACTTGGCTCCGATCGAGGCGCCGCACTCGGTCTGGGTGAAGTCGACGGCGCGCTCGGCGAGGCTCCCGAGACGGTGACGCGATCGGCAAGTCCCGGCTTGGAACGCCAGAGATCGGACTCAGCAAAGACTCAGCCGTCTCGAAAACGCTCCGACGACCCGCCCCCGGTACGTCTGAAACATACGCCGGCGGGGTCGACGTTGCCCGGCGCAACGCCAAAGCCGCCTGCGATCCCCGCGTCGCAGTTGGATCCATCTCCAGCGTTAAAGGATGACGACGCGGCGCTCGCCGAAGCGTTGAAGGCCGAGGCGCAGAAGACGCAGGAGCGGCTAGGACGACCGGTGATTTCGCTGCGCGCCAAGCCAGCGCCGGTTACCGCACCCAAGCCGAAGCCCGTCTCCTCCACGCCACCCCCCGGTGCCCGTGAAGCCAGCGTGCCGCCCGTTGACGGCCGCGTCGGGTTTTGACGCCAAGCGACGTTTTCCAACTCCGAAGCCAGCAGGTCGTTACCCTTTGGGTACTCTGCTGGCCGCCGTGGGGACACGAATCGAAACACCGAACGAGCGGCGCCGCAAAAAAGATGAACAAGGAACCTGTGTTTACGACGGTGCACGGCGATGACGGCGCTCGCCCTCACCCCAGCTGAGGTCGGGTGCGGTTATCGATTGTTACGTGTGAAACAGAGGTCGAGTTCTGGAGCCCAGGATCGGGTGGCAGCGTAGGATTTGCTCCCAATGCTCCTGAACGCTGTTGAGCGCTCAGCATGAAGTCTCGGCCAAAGTCCTCTTCCGCCGCGAGCTGGTTATGCGTGCGGCAGCGCAAGCCGAGGTTGGCTGGCGTAGCGGGTCCGCCACGGGCGTGCGGCAGCACGTGATGAAACTCGAGCGCGGTCATGGCCCGACACCGCTGCCCTCGCGCGTCGACGAATGCACAACGCCCGCCATCTCGCTCCCAGACTTCGCGCCGAACCGCAGCGGGGATGTAACGTGAGCCGGCGGCGTTCCGTGCTGGCACGGAGCATATATTCGCCTCTGACGACTCCGTCCGCGCTGGCGCGGCAGTCTTCGCCCGATCGATGGGCGTCGTCGCGGCTGCACTGGTCGCTTCGCCACTCGCCGCCCCTGTTGGCTCTGGAGCTTTCGCGCCGAACTTGCGCTTGGTGAGCTTGTCTACCAGAGCCTGAAGCGCCAGACGCTGCAGCTCGACGAGGTCCCCGTTCGGCAGCTGGTGCCAGAGCAGTGCGCGAGCCCTTTCGAGCAAATCGACGTAGTCCTGATCGGCGGTGAACTGCACGCGGTAGTGCAGAGGAGGGTGTAGAGCGCCGACTGCGCCGTCCCGTTGATCCGGGTCTGCGTGTTCCGAGCGCGCCGGCGCGGCAGATGTTCGATTCCTGCAGGCCGAAGGGTCTGCGCTTCCGCCACTTTCGACGCACTCTTCGGCTTCGACGTCGTTGAGCAGGCGTTCATCGCCCTCCTCGGACGTGCTCGGTGCTCGCGCGGGACCGTCACCGGGCTCGACATGGCGTACCCAGCCGAGCGTGCTCTCGGTGAGTGCGGCCCAGCCCGTGCCCGGCGTTGTCCGCGAGCCGAGCGCGACCCCCAGTGGCTCAACCAGGGCAGGCACATCGCGTGACGGCGCGAGCTCCGCCGCGAGCCGTTCGATCTCGCGCTTGGAGCGATAGCGCGCTCGGAGCAGCACACCGGCATGATTGTCGGCCGTGAGATAGGGCGCGAGCAGCAAGATGCCCGTGAGGTGAATCGAGGCATCGGCGATCATCTCGAACAACACTGGAAATTCTCGCATTACTCGCGCGGCTCGGCAGCGGCGCTGCGCTTCGTCTTCCGAGAGGCGCAGCTCGTAGATGCAATAGGCGGCGAGGGTCTGGCAGGCCCACTTCCGATAAGCGCCGCGGGCGTCGACTTTCGGCGAGGTGCGCGAGCACTAGGGCGTTGATGCGATTGGAGCTGCCGACGTGGCGTTTGAGGCTGCGCAGCAAGCTCTCGTCATCGAGCGCGCGGAGCTCTTGGAGGTGCTGTTGAAGGTCGCTCATCGGCGTAGCCTACACCCCCGATCTTCGACCTCCTCCGAGCCCCACAGAGCGGCTTTTCGAGCGGTGCAGCGATTTGAACTGCGCGAGTGGGGCCGCACGTGCGAGCGCGTTAGCTATTGCCGGCAAGCGATGTCTTCTGCGCCAGCGGCGGTCGCTCGCGCGTGAGCGTGCCATCGGGTGTCCAGTCAATACGACCGAGGCCGATACGATTCTTGTGAGCGTTCAGCGCTCGGTGTCCAGTGTGCCGATAGTGACGTTCCGTGGCTGCTCGACTTCAGCGGCTGCAGCCGATCCGAAATGGGGCCGGGCTCCGCGCCTTCGGCTCCAAGCTGAAGCGGGATCCGGCGAACGGGCTCCAATGCCTTTCGAGATCCCCGGGATAACCGGTTCCTCGTTGCGGAATGCGTCGACCCGGCCCACCCTCGGCCGCTCCCGGAGCTGACAAAGACGAAGGACGTCCCGCCCACTCCTGGCGATCGACCCTTTCCGGTGCGAGAATCGGATGCGACCGAGCTCGAGCGCGTGTTTCGTGAAGGCGGATGATGCGTACGCATGACTGTAGGCCCGCTGCCGTGCTGCTCTGTCTCGTGGCAGGAGCGTGCGGACGCATCGACTCGCCGACCATTCAGCGTCCGCAGGTCATACAAGACGCGTCCGTGCCGGCCGACGTCCCCGACGCCGACGCAGGGCCGCCCGCACTCCCCGAGTGCACTAGGATCATCAGCGAGAACTTTCCTTCATTCTTTAACTTCTTTCCGCGCACGCCGGGTCCGTTCCCGAACGAGGGCAGTGGCGCGGGTGTCGTCACCGCGATTGACCGCGTCGAAGCCACAATCGAGGTCGAGGGTTGTTGCACGTTCGGCGTGCAGCGCAGTCCTCTGCCGCCGATGTTCGAGGTTGGTGAAACCTTGGAGGTTCATTTTGGCTATGCCGCGGGATTCGTGGATTCCGATTGGGGCCTCACGCTGTTGGATGCGGAAGGCGAGCTGAAGCTATTCGTTTACATCGGTGGCTTCACGAGGACTCGGTTCGACGCGCTCCAAGCCCCTTTCGATGTCGAGATCGAGGACGTCTGCAGTGCTGGAGAAAACAATTGCTACGTTGGAGGCGGCGCGAGCGCGACTACCGTGGTCGCCGGGGACGCGCGCTTAACGCTGACTTCCCGGCAGCAGGGGTTGCTCGAGGTAGGCGATGGGATGTATCAGGTCCACAACGCGGCCTCAGGCAACGCTGGAATTGCGACTGGGATGTGCACCGATTCCCTCCCGCCGGGAGAGTACATGTCTCTCCAGATTGTTCCCGCCATGCTCGAGCTGTGACCCCCTCAACGCTCGACCCTCCTCGTCGCTCACCCCACCCGCTGCAACAGCGCCGCGTCCAGCGCCGACAAGGTGCGCTTGACCTGCTCATCGCTGCGGTCGAGCTGCGCCTCTGCGGCAGCGTCTAGCAAGGCTTGCCGGGCCGCGACGACGTTCCAGGTCGAGCGCTCGGGGCGCCACCAGAAGTTGACGTTGCAATTGAGCTCGCCGTGGTGCGCGAAGGTGTGAAACCACCAGGCGGGGATGAACAGCAGGTCGCCGGCGCGTAGCTCCGCGTGGTAAGCGGTGGTAGCCCGGAAGTCCTCGGCGAACTCGGACTGCGGCTGCTCGGCGTCGATCGCGGAGCAATTGTGAGCGGGGTTTGGGCCGCCGAGCACGAACGGATGGAGGCGGGGCAACGCTTCGGGTGGGTACAGCCAGCACTGCTTGTGGCCGGTGACCTGCGCGTTCAGGTTGTGGCAGCCGTTGTTGTCGTAGTGCAGCCACGTGCGCACGCCGGGTCCGCTGAACCAGGCCCACACCGTGTACAGGCGCTCTGGATCAAACAAATCGAGCGGCGTCACGTCGTCGAGCAACGGCGCGAGCTCCGGATTGATGTGGCTCACCCCGGCGCGCCGCCGGACCAAAAATTGTTCGTCGCCCGTGAACAGGTAGCGGGCTCGAGCCTCGAGCGGGCCATCGCCGATCAGGCGCAAGAAATCGCGAAACGGAGCGCGGCCCCGCGTGAACATGTGCGGCAGCGACGGCTGCCGGAAATCGGGGTGAGCGTTGCCGCTCGACACTTTGTACTGCACGTCGACGTGCCCGATGTGCTCCGCCAGGTATTCGCTGGTCCAGCGGCTCACCGCCGGCCATGCGCTCACTCCGCCTTCGATCACGAGCGGCGCTTTGCCTTCCTCGAGCTGGCGAGCCAGCGATGCCAGCCGATCGGCGCTCACTCGCTCGACGTTGATGCTGTCGATTTCGGCAGTCACGCTATTCGGCCGCTCCGGGCAGGGCTTGCGCCGCTCGTTCGAACGCGGCGAGCTCCGGCTCCGTGAAGTCGCGATCCCCCTTGAACGCGATGCCCACCACCGCTCTGAGGCCGCCCCCGGCGTCGCGCACCGGGATGGCCACGGCAGCCTGGGCGTTGACCGCCTTCGCCCCCGGTTGGACGTCGCCGCTGCGATCCGCTTGCAGGTTGCAGGTGGAGACTACCTGATCGCGCTCCCAGGCCAACCCCGCCATGCCTTTGCCCTTGGGGATCGTGCGCGTCTTTTCGACCACGGGCGGCGGCAGATTGACTGAGGCCGAGAGCGAGAGCAGGTCACCTGCAAGGACGTGCACGCTGCCGGCGATGCCGCCGTGAGTGGCCAAAAATTCCTGGAGCCAGCGATCGGTAGACACGGGCCGAGCCTACCACGGGCGGCCCCGCGGGTGCATCAGTCGCCGCTCGTGTCCAGCGTGGTTCCCGCGACCTCGCCGGCCAGCGTGCTGCGCACGGCCGCAGCCAGGCTGCTCAGCGTGTAAGGTTTGGCCAGCCAGGGCAGCCCCCGCTTGCGCGCGGCATCGTTCAAATGATCGGGCGCGTAGCCGCTCGCGATCAGCACCCGTTGCCGTCCGGACTCGCGCCGGATGCGTGCCACCGTGGCCAGACCGTCCAGGCCCCCGGGCATCACCATGTCGACGATCAACAAATCGAACGGTTTTGAGCCGTTCGCACTGGCGCACATCTCGATGGCGCGCTCGCCGGATTGCGCGACCTCCACGCTGTAGCCCAGGTGCCGCAAAATGCGCTGCGCCGTGCGGAGCTGCACCGCCTCGTCGTCCACGACCAGGATGCGTTCGTGGCCGCCCTGCGCCGTCACCTGCGGATGGCTCGAGGCAACGACGTTGTCCGTCTGCAGCGGGAAATAGAGCGAAAATGTGGTGCCCTGGCCCAGCTCGCTCTGAATGTCGACGAAGCCGTGTGCGTCCTTCACGATGCGATGGACGATGGCCAGTCCGAGGCCGGTGCCCGAACGTTGTGCGCTGCGCTTGGTGGTGAAGAAGGGCTCGAGCACGCGCTGTAAATGCTCTCGATGGATGCCCGCACCGGTGTCTGCGACCTCGATCACCGCGTAGTTGCCCGCTTCGATGGGTTCGAGGCCGGCTCGAGGGGAGGTGAGCGTTTCGTCCCGGGCGCGCACTTCGATGCGCCCGTCGCCTTCGATGGAGTCCGCCGCGTTGAGCACCAGGTTGGAGACGATGCGGACGATGTGCGGGCCCGAAGCGCGGATTACGAGCGCGCGATTGGGCGCGTCCACGCTGAGGGCGATGCCGCGCCGATCGCACTGGCGCCGGAAGGTCTCGCTTTCCTGGCGCAACAGCCGGCACACGTCGATGCGCCGCTTCGTCACGTGGTCAGAGCGTCCGAGTAAGAATAGGTCCTGAATCGTGTGGGCGGCGCGCAAGCCGGCCTGGCGAATCGTCTCCAGATCTTCGAGCACCTCGCGCGGCACCCCGTCCGTCTTCTCCAGAACGGCCGCGATGGTTTCGGGCAGCGCCACGAGCGGGCCGAGCGCGTTGTTCAGATCGTGGGCGACGCCGCCGGCGATCAGATTGAGCGAACGCAAGCGTTCGGCGGTCACGCGCTGCTGCTCGCGGGCCTGCGCGTGCAGCCGCTCCTGGACGCGCATGGCGGCGTGGATCTGGGCGGCTTTGATGCAGCTGCCAATCTGTTCACGCAGGAGCGCGTATGCTTCGGACCCGAGCGGGAGCTCGAGCGCCGCGATGCCGAGTTGTTCGGACTCGAAGGTGAGTGGCAAGATCGTGAGCGAAATGCGCGCGCTCGCGCCGAGCGCTTCGTCGGGGATCAAGAGCTGCGCCGGGTAGTCGTCGACCGATACCTCCTGGGCATGACCGTCGCGGAGCCACAAGAGCGGGATCAGTCGCTCGGCGTTGCCCTCCGGATACACGGCGACGAAGCCGTTCTGGATGCCGAGCCGTGGTAGTTCGGCTGCCATGGCCTGGACCAGGACCGGGCGCTCGAGCGAAGTGGCCAGCCGTTCGCCGCTCAGCCGGAGCTCGTCCACGAGCTGATCGTCGCGCAGGTTTTGTTCGCCCGCCCGCCGGTACATCAGCGCGCCGATGCGCACGCGCGCGGCGTGAAACGCGGCCTCGATGGGCGTGGCCCCGGTGACGGAGACGCGCCACAAGACAGATACGGTCCGCTGCAGCTCGTGCAGTGGGACGTGGCTGCTGCCCAGGTCATCCACGAGCTTGGCAAAGGCGCCTTCCAGAGCGCCCGCGTGGCCGCGGCGTTCTTCCTCCACGGCCTGCAAGAGTGAGCTCGCCCAGCGCTCGCGCCAGGGTACGTCTTCGATGATGGGCGAGAGGGCGGTGCACAGCTCGGCATGCGCGGACCCACGGGTTTGGGCCGGCAGCGGCGCTACCATCAGACTGGCGGGGTGGCATCCGCACGACTCTCGCAGGACGAGCTCGGTGTCGAGCCGCGTCACCTCGGCGAAGCCTTCGCCACGCCAGGCGCGCACGATGCATTCGACCGACAGCGCGCCGAGCCGCGGCATGGGCTGGCGGATGGTGGTGAGCGGCACGGCACCGAAGCGTGCGCTCGCGGCGTCGTCAAAGCCGGCCACGGCCACGTGCCCCGGGCAACTCTGGTCGCTGTCGCGCAGCGCCTCGATCGCGCCGAGTGCCATCAGGTCGTTCACGCACAGGAGCGCGTCGAAGCGGACGCCCCGCCGGCGCAGTTCGGCCACCGCGCGGTGGCCCCCCGATAGGGCGAAGTCCCCCTCGACGATGGCATCCTGCGGCAAGCTCAGGCCGTGGCGGGACAAAGCTTCGGAGACGCCGCGCAGCCGCTCCTGCGATTCGTAATGATCGCTCGGCCCGGAGACATACGCGAAGCGCTGGCAGCCATGCACCCCAATCAGGTGCTCAGCGGCAGCGGCGGCGGCCGCGGCGTTGTCGATCAAGATCGAAGGCATGCCCGGCACGCGCTGGCCCACCGCGCACATCGGGACGTTGCAGCACGCCCGCAGCGTGTCGAGGATGCCCTGGAGCGGCGTGAAGGATTCGATCAGCCCCGCCGCCAGCACGATGCCGTGGACCCGGCTCTCGTCCAGCAGTCGAAACAATCGGTGCTGATCCGCCGAGCGAATCCAGTTGTTGCGACCGGCAAACACCCACAGGTCGACGTCCAGCACCCCGCAGGCGCGCTCCATGCCGAGCCGCAGGGCGCCCTGGTAGTCGTCCCGCAAACTGGCATTGCAGGTCAGCAGGGCCAACACCTTACGTTCGGACATCAATCGGGAGTGTTACGGATTTGCCGCGCGCCTCGAAAGGGCGGCTTGCGCACGCGGCTGTCGCACAAACGGGATCGACGTGTTTAAACGTAGGACCTTCGCGCCCAGTTCTCGTATCCTCCGGGCATGCCCGATCCCGCGACACCCGTTGCTCCCCCGGCGCTTGACAATGCGCGGGCTCGCGCCGAATTTCCGGCGCTCGGCCTTCAGGTGCGCGGACAACCGGTGGTGTTCTTTGACAATCCCGCCGGGACGCAGGTGCCCCGGGGCGTCATCGATGCCATCTCCGGCTACCTCAGCGACGCCAACGCCAACAGCCACGGTGATTTTCTCACCAGCCAGCGCACCGACGGGGTCATCCAGCGCGCACGCGAGCTGACGGCGGCGTTTCTCGGTGCCAAGAGCGAAAACGAGATCGCCTTTGGGCCCAACATGACGACGCTCACGTATGCGCTGAGCCGCGCCTTCGGCAAGCTCTTCAATGCGGGCGACGAGGTGATCGTGAGCGACCTCGACCACGACGCCAACATCAGCCCCTGGCTCGAGCTCGCCGAGCGAGGCGTGGTGATTCGACGCATCCCCCTCGGGATGGAAGAGGGCTGCCTGGATCTCGAGGCCTTCGAACGCTTGCTCAACGCGCGGACACGGCTCGTCGCCGTGGGCTACGCGTCCAATGCGCTGGGCACGCTGAACGACGTGGCGCGCATCACCCGGCTCGCGCACGCCGCGGGGGCGTGGGTCTGGGTCGACGCCGTGCACTACGCGCCACACGCGTCGATCGACGTGGGCGCGCTCGGTATCGATTTTCTCGTGTGTTCGGCGTACAAATTTTTTGGCCCTCACCTGGGCGTCTTTTGGGGGCGTTCCGAGCTCCTCGAACGGCTCGAGACCTCGCAGGTCCGGCCCGCGCCGAAGAGCCCGCCCGACCGCTTCGAGACGGGGACGAAGAATCACGAGGGCCTGGCGGGGCTCTCTGCGGCGCTCGATTATATCGCCGAGCTCGGGGGTCTGCCCGCGCCGAAAGGTACGCTACCCGCGACACGCGCTCCGCTGCGCGGCGCGCTCGAGCGAGGCATGTTGGCGATCCGCGACTATGAGCTGGGGCTGTCGAGGTCGTTGCTCGAGGGCCTCCAATCCGTGCGCGGCTTGCGCATCTACGGCTCGTCGCAGCTCGGCGAGCTCGGGCGACGCGTGCCGACGTTCGCCTTCACCTTGGAGGGCATCGAAAACGCCGAGGTGTCGCGCCGCCTCGGGGAGCAGGGCATCTTCACCTGGGCGGGTCACCATTATGCGCTCACGTTGATGGAGCGGCTCGGCCTGGCGGAGCGAGGCGGCGTGGTTCGGGTGGGTGCTGTGCACTACAACACGGAGGCGGAGGTGCAGCGCCTCGTAGAAGCGCTCGGTGCGTTCACACGCTGACGCCCAGAAACGAGTGACGCTGAGCCGGGCAGGATTGTGAATACCGGGTAGGCTGCTGCGAGACTTTTAGGTGCCGCGCTTGACGTGGATCGCTGCACGAGCTTAGGCTCCGCGGCCGCATCGGCGCCGGCCGCATCGTCGTGGCCCGACCGATCTCGAGGACCCGCGATGAAATCGAACAAAGGTGTGAAGAGCTCGAGCGCGCTCGGCTTGGCGATGTTCGCCGCCGCTAGCGCGCTGTCCTGTTTTGGCTGCACGTCGCCGCTCGCTCCCCTGGCGGCCCCGGAGCGAGATCTGCGGGCTCCGACTGCGCCGATCCACTTTGTCAGTCGCGCCGGTTCCGGCGTCAGCAAGTCGGAGAGCGCCATCGAGGATCGGCTCGGCGACGTCAAAGTGCGGCTCGAAGCCCTGGCCGGCGGCGTGATGGATTTCTGGAAGGCGCACGGCCTCGACACCCAACACGGTGGCGTACACGGCTTTCATGATCGCAAAGGCGTGCCCAAGGCCGACGCCGAAAAAGGCCTGGTGCAGCAGACGCGCCATTTGTGGTCGTTCAGCACCTGGTACGCGCGTCGCGAGAAGACGCCCGAAATCAAGGCGGCGGCCGATAGCGTGTACAAGTTCCTGATCGAACACTTCAAGGACAAGGACGGCGAGTTCTTCTATCGCGTGAGCCGGGACGGCAAGAAAGCGGTCGATCCGAAGAAGCAGCTGTATGCGGAGAGCTTCGCGATCTTCGCGCTCGCCACCTATTCTCAGGTGTTTGACGTCCCCGAGGCGGGGCAGTTCGCCATGGCCTGTTTCAAGTCCATCGACGCGCGCACCCATGACGCCGAACACCTCGGCTACGATCAGACAAACGACCCGGGTTGGCTCGCAGTCGGCGCGCAGAAGGACACCAACACGCACATTCATTTGCTGGAGGCGTTCACGGCGCTGTACCGGCTGAGCAAAGACGAGCTCGTGAAGGCGCGGCTCGAGGAGCTGGTGCGGGTGATCGCGACGCGCGTGGTCCAGCCCGGCAACTATGCGCACAAGGAGTTCTTCAAGGATTGGCGCGTCCACGAAAAAGCCGTGGTCAGCTACGGCCACGATCTGGAGACGGCCTGGCTATTGATCGACGCACTCGATGCCCTGGGCAAACCGAATGAACCCTCGGTGCAAAAGGTGGCGCTGGCGCTCGGCAAACACTCCGCTGACCTCGGTTATGACGCCGCCAAGGGCGGCTACTACGAGGAAGGCGTGCCCGGCGGGCAACCCACCAAGTTGGAGAAGATCTGGTGGATTCAAGCCGAAGCGCTGCCTGGTTTGTGGTGGCTGTATCGGCTGAGTGGCGAGGCGACCTTCCTCGATCGCCTCGAGGGTACGCTCGGCTGGATTGAGACGTCACAGCGCGATGTTGAATTCGGAGAATGGTATTGGGGCATCAATCCCGATGGCACAATGGGCTCCCGGGGCGACCACAAGGGCGAAGAGTGGAAGGCGCAGTACCACGGCCTGCGGGCTCTGATTTTCACCTCTGATTGGATCGACGGAGCGCTGTCGCGTGCTCCGGGTGGACCGGTACCACCGGACACGGCCGCGACGGAACCGAGCGCCGGGCCGTGATTCGCTCACGGCAGGTTCGCTCAGGGCAGTGATTCGATCGCGCGGCGGTAACGTTCGCGGCGCTGCTGATCGCGCAAGATCTCGTAGGCCTCTTCGAGCACGCTGAGGATCGTGTCGACGTCGCGCTGCAAGTCCAGCGTGTTGGGGCGCAAGATCTGACCGGGGTCGAACTGGCGCCGGAGCTCCACATAGGAGCGACGGATGTCGTAACCGGTGGCCTGGCGCGTCACGCCCAGCAACGCGAAATAGTCGCCCTCGTCCACGAGCGCGCGGCGCGCGAGCACGCGGGCTCGCAGGGCTTCGTCGTCGATCGCGTCGGGAGCCTCGACCTTTTTCACGGCGCCGGGGCGCGCAGCCGTACGGCGCTCGGCTGCCTTCACGGCGAGCACGCCGAGCAGGCACAATGCGTACAGCACGCCCGCCAACATCGGCTCGTCGTCTGCGGCCGCGATCAGCTCTGCCAGGCTGGAGGTGTGGGCACGCGCGACCCAATCGGTGAGGCTGGGGGATAGATTGCACTCGGCGAGCAGCTCGCTCGACTCGCCTTTGACCAGCGTCGCCGATTCGCTGCCGAGAAATGCCCACGCCTGAGTCGGCCCGACCGCGCGCTGCACCACCTCGACCAGCGCTTCGGCGCCGGTGACAGCGCCGAACACCGAAGGTTCCGCCGCGAGCCGCTCCGCGATCGGGTACTCCACCTGTACCGCTCCGCGTTCGATCGAGAGCAGCTGAGCCAACACCCACTCCGAGTGGGCGCGCAGCACCGGCCACAGCTCGTTCTGTTCGAGCAAGCCCCGCGCGATCAAGGCGGCCCCTGCGTGGCGGCCGAACGTTGGAATGCGGTGTTCTATCTGGGTCGCGGTGTCTTGCAAGAGATCCCCGCGCTGGGCCAGAAACGCCACCAGTGATTCACCGTGCACTGCGGAGGCGGCGATCACGAGGTCGCCGTCCTTGAACACGAGGCGCCGCAGCCCTTGGTCGACCTCGAACGCAAGGCACCCCGTGAAGCGCTGGCGCACGGCTCGCCCGATCACCACGGCGGCTGCTCCGCGCACGACGGCGCCAGGCAGCTCGAGCAGCTCAGGCGTTCCGGAGCCCCGGCTCGGCACTGCGGGAGCGACGCTGGGCTCCGCGCTCGGCCCAACCGTGCCTCGAGCCTCGTCCTGCCGCAGCGGGTTCAGGAGCGGGCTCGACGCCGGTGGCGCGGGCGTCTCGGGCGGCGGAGTCCGGCTGAAATCGCGGCGGGGGCGCGTCGACGGCGGCGCTTCTCGTCCGCCGCGCGGCGTGGTCGAAGGAGGGCCGGGGGTCTGCGTGGCGGGGCCTTCGGAGTGCGGAGTCTGCGCCGAGTAGCCCAGATGGGATTGCTCGTGCTCCTCTTGGCGAACTCGCGCAAGGCCGGGTTGCAGTGTCGGGGGTACTCCGCTTGGCCCGGCAGACGTCAGCGCCTGCACGGCACCGCCACTCGTTTGTTCGGATTCGGGCGCGGGCGTGTGTGCACCCGTCGGCTCGTCCAGCGAATCCTCCCACGCTGAAGCGGGCGGTGGCGGCGAAGTCGAGCCCCCGAGCTGCTCGAGTGAACGCGGAACGCCTTGCACGAAGGGCGACGGAGCTGGCTCATCGTCGGAGGCGTCCAGGAGCGGATTGTCGATGTCGTCATCCAGCGAGTCGGCGAGCGCATCCCAGACGTCGTCTGGCAATCGCGCGACGGGCGGGCTCTCCGGGCTGGGTTGCACGAATTCGGTGCCGCGAGCCATCTGCGCCTGCACGCGCCGCTCTGCCTCGGCGAGCAGCGTCTCGAGCTCGGGGCTCACCACCGAATGTTCTGGATTGGGACTGCCGAGGGCTCGCGAATTGGGCGCGACGGCGATCTCGATGGCGGCGGCGGGCAAGGACGATGGATGGTGAGAGGGCAGTCCGCTCGGGGGACCGGAAGCCGACAACCGCGGAGATTGACTCTGCCGCGCCAGCAGAGGCGCGAGGCTCAGCTCTCCGTGACTTTGCGGCACGCGCGTCGAAAGCCGCGGTTCGCGCAGGAGGGCGAGTAGCGTCTGCGCCACGTTCTGGATATCGAGCGGCCGCCGAAAGCGATACCGCGCTCGTCCTAGCAGCGAGATCTCTGTTTCCGTCAGAGCGCCGCTGGGCGTCCCGATGGCGACGAAGCGCGGTTCGGTTTCCAGATTCTGCCCGGCGTAAAAGCTCGCGGCCTTGCCGAGCGCGCCGTCGCTGGCCAGGTCGCACAACACGAGCTGTGCCGGCAGTGTGTAGGCTTCGGGCAGCGGTAGCTCGACTAGCTTGGCGCCGCTCGCGATGAGCCTGCCGAGCAGGGCTCGCAGTTCAATCGACGTCCCGCTCACTACCACCTGCAAATCGCCCGATGGGGCTGCTTCGTCAGGGGGGCTGGACTTCATCCCGCGGGTTCTCTCGGCCTGCTAACCTGGTTGCGATCCATTCGCCGAGCGCGGGCCACAATGGAGCGGATACGATCGCGATCAAGATAAAGAGCACGACAAAGAGCTCTCCGCTATTGAGATCGAACATGGCTTTGATGGATAGGGCGGGGATCGATATGGCGTGAAGCGCGTGAGGTGGCGAACTGAGCCTCGCCGATTGTCTTCCGAAGAGACTAGTGCCTCGATTCTATCGAATCGAGGCCAATATCGAGGAGGGAGCCGGTTCAGAGCGGTGGCCAAGGCGGGAATTTCGATGCCCTCGCCCAGTTGGGGCACTCGAAATTCCCATCGCTTCATTGGAACCGGCGCACTATCTCCCGAAGGGACAACGGCGCAAACAATGGAAAGTCAGAGCGCGCTCCCATTGGATGGGCAAGAAGTCGACGTGGTCGTGGGCCTCGGCTCCAACTTGGGGGTTCCCCGGTCCCAGCTCGCCGGCGCGGTGGCTCGTTTGTCGGAGCTCGCGCCAGTGCGGGGTGCGTCGGCGCTCTACGAGACTGAACCGGTCGGTGGTCCGGCGCAGCCGAACTACTTGAATGCGGCGGTCCGCTTGGAGTTTAAGGGCTCATTGCCGGAGCTTTTGCGGGGGCTGCTCGGTATCGAGCGCGGCGCCGGGCGCATCCGAGTGGAGCGCTGGGGGCCTCGGACGCTCGACTTAGATATCTTGTGGGCCAGAGAGAGGGTCTGGAGCGAACCGGGGCTCGAAGTACCCCACGCCCGTCTGCGAGAGCGCGCTTTTGCGCTGCGTCCCCTGCTCGACGTGGCGCCTGACGCGCGGGATCCTCGTGACGGCACGGCATATGCGGACGTCGCGCGAATGCTGGGCACGGCCGGCACCCTGGTGCTCGAGCGCCACTGGATCTCCTGGTGACGTCGAGAGGGTCCTCGGGGTATGGACAGGCCATGAGCATGATGGTAGGAGCGGCGCGTCGCGCGGCATGACTTTTGATTTCGATCTTACGTTCGTTCTGCAGATGCTGGTTTTTGCATCGCTGATCGTCGTCTTGCGGCCGCTCTTGTTCGAGCCGGTTCTGCGCGTATTCGAAGAGCGAGAGCGGCGCACCGAGGGCGCCCGGTCCGACGCGCGGTCCATGCAGGAGCAAGCGGGTGAGCTCTTGACGCGGTATGAGCGCGAGCTGGCCAATGTGCACGAGGTAGCCCGGCAGGAGCGCGAGCGTGTGCGTTCGGAAACCGCGCGCATGGAATCCGAGCTGATGCTGAAGGCTAGAGATACGGCCAACCAGATCGTGGAGCGCGGGCGCGAAGAGATCGAGCGCGAACGCCGCCAGATCGAGTTCAAGCTGGGCCGTGAATCCGAACGCCTGGCGCGCAGCATGGCTGAAGCCGTTCTCGGCAGGAGTCTACATTGACGTCGACACGTTTCTGGCGCGTCACTGCGCTGGCGGCAGCTCTGCTCTCCTTGCCGTTGGCTCGAGCCGCCGGAGCCAAGCCAACCCCCGCAGATCACGGGCACGCGGCTCCGTCGCATGGTGATTCCGCGCACGCCGACTCTGCGCATGCCGACTCTGCGCATGCCGACTCTGCGCACGGGGAACACTCCCTCGAGATCAACTGGTTTCACGGCCTTTTGGGCGAAAAAGCCGGGGTCGAGCCGGGGCTCTTGTGGCGATCGCCGGGGACGCCGGCTCCCTTCGCCGCCCAGCTTTTCAATACCTTGCTGCTGATTGGGCTGATCGTGAAGTTCGCGGGCGCGCCCATCGCCAACGGCCTGCGCACTCGCCGGGACCGCATCAAGCGCGGCATGGATGACGCCGCCGCGATGGAACGGGAAGCCACGGAGCAACTGGCGGTCTACCGCCACAAGCTCGATCATCTGGACGACGAGATTGAACGCGTCCGCCGAGAGATGAAAGAGGGCGCCGAGACAGAGCGCCGCCGTGTGCTCGGAGAAGCGGAAGCTCGGAGCGTGCGCACGGAGCAAGAGGCGCGGCTGCTCGTGCAACAGGAGCTGGAAGCGCTGCGCGAACAATTGACGCGCGAGACCGCGCTGGCCGCCCTACGTTCGGCGCGTGAGCTGCTGAAGGAACAAACGTCGACGGATGATCATCGTCGGCTCTGCGACGACTACCTGGCGGCGCTGGGCCGCGGGGATGCGCTGCGCTTCGGGTCCCGGAGCGGTACGCCATGAGCCTCGGTGCAGCAGCGGAGCGTTACGCCCGGGCTATCTTCGAGCTCGGCGCGGAGTCGGGGCAGCTCGATCGCGCCAGCCAGGAGCTGGCCGATTTTGCGGTGTCATTTAGCCAGGTCCCGGTGCTGCGCCGCGCGCTCGAGAACCCGGTGATTGACGAGCAAGTACGCGAGGGTTTGTTGCGTGAGCTCGCGGCCCGCGCGGTAATGTGCAAACTGTCGCTCAATGCGCTCCTCGTGCTGTTCAAGCGTCGGCGCCTCGCCGCCTTGCCGGCAATCGCGCGGCGCTTGCGCTCGCTGTCGGACGAAAAGAACGAGGTCGTGCGCGCCAAGATCACCTCTGCCGGTAGCCTCTCGGAGAGTTATACCCAGCAGCTCCAGCAGAGTCTGGCGCGGGCGCTCGGCAAGCGCGTGATCGTCGAACACGAAGAAGATCCAGAGCTCATCGGCGGCATCGTGGCCCGCATCGGCGACCACACGTTCGATGGCAGCATCGCGGGCCGGTTGGAAGAGCTCGAACGCAAGTTGGTCGCTTCGGCGTGAGCCGCGGGCAGCCTCTGGCGAAACAGAAGCCCAGCGGAACCGTGAAGACGGGCCAGTTCAGGACACGGAGCAGATATGCAACTCAGCGCTGACGAAATCTCCCAGATCATCAAGTCGCAGATCCAAAATTTCGATACTGCGACGCTGGTCAAAGAGACCGGGACGGTGTTGTCGACCGGCGACGGCATCGCACGCCTGTACGGCCTCGAAGGGGCCATGGCCGGAGAGCTCGTAGAGTTTTCGAACTCCGTCTTCGGCCTGGTGCTCAACCTGGAGGACGACAACGTCGGGGTGGCGTTGCTCGGCGACCCGACCCGCATCAAGGAGGGTGATTCGGTCAAGCGCACGGGCCGCATCGCCAGCGTGCCGGTGGGTGACGCGATGCTGGGCCGCGTCGTCAACACCTTGGGCCAACCCATCGACGGCAAAGGTCCAATCGCGTCCGTCGGCGAACGCCGCATCGAGATCAAGGCCCCGGGTATCCTGGAGCGGCAGCCGGTGAAAGAGCCGCTGCAGACCGGTATCAAGGCCATCGACTCGATGATCCCGATCGGGCGTGGGCAGCGCGAGCTGATCATCGGTGATCGCCAGACCGGCAAGACCGCGATCGCGGTCGATACCATCATCAATCAGAAGGCCACCGGCGTAAAATGCGTGTACGTCGCGATCGGCCAGAAGGCGTCGACGGTTGCCCAGGTGGTCGAGCAGCTGCGGCTCAACGGCGCGCTCAGCTACACCGTCGTGGTCGTCGCCACGGCCACCGAGGCCGCACCGCTGCAGTTTTTGGCGCCCTACACGGGCGTCACCATCGCAGAATACTTCCGTGACCGCGGTGAACACGCGCTCTGCGTCTACGACGATTTGTCGAAGCAAGCCGTCGCGTATCGGCAGATGTCGCTCTTGTTGCGCCGCCCCCCGGGGCGCGAGGCGTACCCCGGCGACGTCTTCTACGTACACTCACGTCTGCTCGAGCGCGCCGCCAAGATGGCCGAGCGCTGGTACATCGTGTCCAAGAGCGTGGAGGTGCCCGCGGGAGACCCCAAGTTCCGTGGCATCGACGGGCAAGTGTATCTGCGCGACGACGGGCGAGAGGTGGCTCACAATGTGCTCGAGGGCCGCACTGACAGCGCAGCGCTGAAGTTGGCGAAGGACCCCTACTCGGGCGGTTCGCTCACGGCGCTGCCGATCGTGGAGACGCAAGCCGGGGACGTGTCGGCGTACATCCCGACGAACGTGATTTCGATCACGGACGGCCAGATCTTCCTGGAAGGCGACCTGTTCTACTCGGGTATCCGGCCCGCCATTAACGTGGGTATCAGTGTGAGCCGCGTGGGCGGCAACGCCCAGACCAAGGCGATGAAGAAGATCGCCGGCACGTTGCGGCTGGACCTCGCGCAGTACCGCGAGATGGCGGCGTTCAGCCAGTTCGCGAGCGATCTGGACGCGACGACGCGCAGGCAGCTCGAGCGCGGCCAGCGGCTGGTGGAGTTGCTCAAGCAGGGCCAATACGTGCCGATGCCCGTGGAGCGGCAAGTCATCAGTATCTACGCCGGCACCAACGGCTATCTGGATGCGGTGCCGGTGGAGGCCGTGCGTGAATTCGAACACGAGCTCCTGCGCTTCATCGACGAGAGCCACCCGGGCATCATGAAGGCGCTGATCGATGAACGGCAGATCAGCGACAAGGTGAAAGCCGCGCTCGACCCGGCGCTCAAGGCATTCGCTGCCAAGTTCGTGCCGAGCAGCAAGAAAAAGACCGGCGAGAAGGCTCGCGCGGCTGCGGGAGCTTGAGTCCGGCGTGGCCAACCTCAAAGCCATTCGCAAGCGCCTCGCCACCGTCAAGAGCACGCAGAAGATCACGCGTGCCATGAAGATGGTTGCGGGCGCTCGTCTCAATCGTGCGCAGCAGCGCATCGTGGCCCTGCGCCCCTACGCTCAGCAGGTCTCGGCGGTGCTCTCCCAGGTGGTCAAGGCGATGGGGCCGAGCGGGCTCGAGGAAGAGCATCCGCTGCTCGCGCGGCGCCCCGAGAAGAACGTACTGTTTCTCGTGATCAGCAGCGATCGCGGTTTGTGCGGCGCGTTCAACGCCAACGTCAACAAGCGCGCCGAGGCTTTGTGGAAGGCCAAGCAAGCCGAGGGCATCAACGTGCAGTTCGCCACGGTCGGGCGGCGCTGCCGCGACTATTTCCGGCGCCGCTCTGCGCCCGCCTTCGAACAGTTCGAGGGCGTCTGGGAGGACCTGGGGCTCGGCCAATCGCGGAGGATTGCCCGCTCGATCCTGGCGCCGTTCCTGCGCGGCGAGGTCGACGCGATCTATCTCATCTACAACGAGTTCAAGAGCGCGATGACGCAGGTGGTGGTGACCCGTCCGCTCTTGCCCCTCGATGGCATCGCCGCTGACGGTGCTGCCGGCGGTGCCGCTCAGGCCGAAGAATTTGGCGAGCCCTCGCCCGAGTACATCTTCGAGCCGAACCAGCGCGCGCTGTTTGAGCGCCTGGTGCCGACCTACATCGAGATCACGATCCTACGTGCGCTCTACGACTCGGTGGCCGCCGAGCTCGGCGCACGCATGACGGCGATGGATGCGGCCACCAAGAACGCGCGCGAAATGATCTCGCGTTTGACGCTCAAGTATAATCGCCAGCGTCAAGCGGTCATCACGACCGAGCTGATCGAGATCGTCGCCGGCTCCGAAGCGTTGCAGGCCTGATTCTCGAGTAACCATCGATGACCGCGCCGGCCCAGCGGGGTGAGGCCGGACGAGGTCATCCCGTTGCACGGGTCTGAACACGCCGTCCTCTACATTTGCGCGCCTTCGGCGGCGCTCGTGGATTCTCACGTAACGAGCATTTCGCAGTCTCGGTTGACGCCGCGCTTTGCAGGCCAGCGTCTGGCGCGTCGATAGCCCGTGGTGGCGCACCGCGGCTGTTCCAGCGTGATGGAAATGCCGATAGGCTTGCGCCGCGGTGAATTCCCAGTCGACACCTCCTCCGTCGGGTCCTCCCCCGGGGCCAGCGCTGCCGCTGAAGGTGCTGGTTGTGGATGACGATTCAGGCAACCGGTTGCTCGCTGTGCGCTGGCTCGAACGCGCGGGGCTGAGCACAGTGGAGGCCGACAATGGCGAGGAAGCGTTGAGCTTGCTCTCGGGTGCTCCCGACGACGTGGGTGCGGTGATCCTGGACATCATGATGCCAATCATGAGCGGCTTTCAGGTGCTCGAGCGCATGCAAGCGGACGCGGCGCTGCGCGACATACCGGTGGTGCTCTTGACCGCCTACGTGCAGCAGGAGACCGACGTCGTCTACGGTCTGCGCAACGGCGCCGTCGATCATCTGGCGAAACCTTTTCGGGGCCCCATCCTGGCCGCCAAGGTGCAGGCGCTGGTGGAGCGGCGTTATCGGCAGTTGGATATCGACAAGCGACTGCGCAAGGCCGAAGCGCAGGCCATGACCGATGGGATGACGGGGCTCGCCAACCGGCGGCAGTTCGACGTCGACCTGGCGCGCGAGACCTCGTACACGGCGCGCCACCGCGAACCGCTCGCGTTGGTGCTGGTCGACATCGATAACCTCAAGGTGATCAACGACGAATTCGGGCACAGCTCCGGCGATCGCGCCATCACCTGGACCGCCGAAGGGCTGAGGAGCGCGATGCGCCGCAGCGACCGCGGTTTCCGCATCGGCGGCGACGAGTTTGCGCTGCTCTTGCGCGGGCTCGATCGCGAGAGCGGGCTGCGTGCCGCCCTGCGCTTCATCAAGGCTCAGGCCAAACGGGCGCTCGGGGGCGAGTCCGAGGCGGTGCGCGTCACGGTGAGCATCGGGGTGGCCGCGGCGGATGCCACAAACGACTACGACGTGAGCGACCTCTTCGATCGCGCCGATCGGGCGCTCTACGCCGCCAAGCGGCGTCCCGAGAGCCAGGTCGAAGTCGACGCGAGCTAGTACCCCGTAACCGAAGTCCATTGCAGAATTCCGCGGCCCCTGGCGGGGCGAGGGCCGCAGGAATTCTGCCGCAACGGTTCAGTCTGTTCCGGGGTACGCGCATCT
>JAYWEH010000417.1:0-3936 GCA_043780025.1 Deltaproteobacteria bacterium | reverse complement strand
AGGTGCGCACGGAGCTCGCCCGCGAGCGTTGGCCCATGGCGGCCGCCAACGCTTATCCCGTCGTCGAACGCCGCGATCGCAATGCGCACGTCATGCCGCTCGTGGAACGGGACGTGCGCATCGCCACGGCCGTTGCGGACGCTCTGGCCGGCTTCTTCTCCCTGCGACGAGCCGCCGTCGCCGAGGGCGAGGAGGTGAGCATGACGATCGAGACCGAGGCCGGCCCGGGCGTGCGCCTCACGCTGCCGTACGAGGCCAAGGCGGCCCAGCCCGCAACGGGACGAACAGCGCCGGCCAGCGCGCAGGGTGACGTTGCATCGTCGACGGGGAAGACGCCCCGCGCGGAGCCTGCGCGCCTGAAAGAGAGCCAGCGCCATCCCATCCACGCCATCGACGAGCGCCTCGCGAGGCTGTTGCTCCCCTACGGCCTGGAGCGTTTCGGCAAGCGAATGAAAAGCGCGTGGAACGTCATGGACGACGGCGAAGGCTTGGCGCAGTTCATCATGCCCTGGAGCCTCTACGGGCACCTCTTCGACGAGCACACCATCTCCGACTGGTACCTGAGCGAGCACTCCGGGCGCCTCTCGCGCGAAGAGCGCGCCTGGCTCGAGGCGCAGCGACACGCATGGCTCGGCATCTGGAAAGTGGAAGCTGTCGAGAACGAGCGGGGCGTCCACGTGAGCGATGCCCTGAGCGGCCAGCAGCGGTTCGTGCACGAAGTGGCCGCCTCGCGCGTGGTCCAGCCTTCCCACCACGTGCTAGCGCGCGTCGTCGAGCTCGCGGGCGAGCACGTCTTCTGCGGCATGCACCCGCAGCTGTTGCGCTCGCCAGAGGCCGCGCCCGTGCTCGCCAAAGCGCGCAAGTACCTGCGCGCCGCAGGTGACGTCGAACCGAGCCGCCTGCGCGAACAGAAGACCGCGCGCGCCCTCATTCGCTACTGGCAGGAAGCCGCCCTCGCCATCGCTGCGCAGCGCGAACGGCCGCTCGAGCTCATGAACAGCCATGGCGAAGCGCTGCTCTGGACCATCGATCACTATCGCTTCGCCCCTGCCGATCGCCCCGCCATCGAACGAGCGCTCCGTACGTTCGCTCGAGAGCCTTCACCGGTCGGCAAGGAAACGCGCTTCGAGGTGCTCTCCAGCGAAACCGCGGGCAACGTGGTGATCGGCACCCTGACGCTCGGTGATGACAAACTGCGCGTGGAGGCCAACTCCGCACAGCGCGCCGACGACCTGCGCGAGCGCATCGACGAGCTCCTCGGTCCAAAGCTCCGCCACGCCGCGCGCACGCACAGCGATCCGCTTTCGGCAGCGCAAAAGCCCGCTCCGCCCAGCTCCGGCGAGCTGCCGCCCGAAGCGCACGAGGCGCTGCGCGCCTTCAAGGCCCAGCACTACGCCACCTGGCCCGACATCCCCGTGCCCGCCCTCTCCGGGCAGACGCCGCGCCGCGCGGTCAAGACCCAGCGCGGCCGAGCGCTCGTGAGCGCGCTGCTCGAGGATATGGAGCGCATGGAACGAATGGCGCCGCCGAGTGCGACGTATGATTTTTCGGGGTTGAAAGCGGAGCTGGGGTTGTGAGGGGCATTCTCACGGCGAATGCACGTTCAATCCCAGCGTCTTCGCGGCTTGGGCCAGGCGAAAGTCGTACGTGACGAACGCGCTGACGTGGGCTCTGAGCGAGTGGGCCGTCGCCAGGTGAATCGCGTCGAGGCTTCGCAAGATGTCGGGCGAGAGGTTCTCCGCGGCCGCGACGATTTCGTCGTCCAACCTCACCAAGGCCAATCCTCGTAGGACTTCTCGCGCGCGATCAATCCGATCCGGAGCGGCCCGCGCCACCGTTCGAACAAGCTCGATTCGCGCCAGTTGAGACGCGAAAAACGTCTCGCCCTCTTGCGACTTGATCCAGACCTGAAGCGCGGCGGTCTCCGCCTCTGGGACGACGAGCTTCACCAGTGCCGAGGTGTCGACATAGATCATCAAAAGCGCTCCGCCTCACGCGCGCGAGCGAGCGTGTCAGAGAGCGTCGACTCACCCGCGGCAAGGCGAGGGACCAACGCGAGTAATGCGCCAGGGTTCGTCGCGGGGGTGGCCCGCCCCTCACTCACGAGCCGATCGATGATCGAGGCGTTGGCAAGAACAGGGACGATGCGCGCGATGGGGCGACCGTGTTCTCGAACCTCGAGCGACTCGCCTGCCTTGACCCGTTCGAGCACCTTCGCCGTTTGCTGGTTGAGCGCGGTCACGGATACGGAGGGCATCGAGGTAGACTAGTACTAACTAGTAGATTCGTCAAGGCTCACCTCAGGTTGGGGTTCACGCCGCCACGCGCTGCCGACCCTCCACCACCACACACGGCTGCTCACGCCGGCCTAGCTCCCAGCGCAGGTGCCCGGCGCTGCCCGTCGCGCGGATCCTCCCGCCGTGAATGCCGAGCAGGTGGCACCACGCGCACACCGCGACCACGTTCGAAGTAGCATCACTGCCACCCGCCGAGCGAAATTGCACGTGGTGTGGCGTCACATCCCTCCGACAGCACACGGGGCTCGTACAACGATAGCGATCCCGCACGTAAATGCCGCCATACGCCACGTCGGCTCCGAGCAGGTGCCGGTGCGCGCGCCACATCGACAGGCACAGAAACCGAATCCAGCTCACGCTTCGCGGTAGCCAGCGGCGGGCGCAGGCTTCGAGCCCGCGCCACCAGTCGTAGAGATGCCGCGACATGCGCAGCCTGAGCTTCACCCGGCCCGCGCTGGCGCCCGTGCGTCTCACGCTGCCGACCGTCGCTGCGGACATCTGGACTCCTCCAGCGAGCCAGCGCTGCAAGCTCGCCAACATCACGCGCCAGGCCGCGCCATCAGCCCCGCCGTCGAAACCGTGCGCATCATCCCTGTCGGCCGTCACCCCCACCGCGGGCGGCTCGCCCAGCTTGCCACTCACCACCGCTCGTTCGAGCTCGTGAAAGGCATCCATGGCCCGCTCCGCCGGAGGCCCACATTCCACCTGCCCCGAGATGCGCACCGCCACCAGCGCCGCCGACACCTCTTCCCTCAGATGTTTGACGGTGCGCCGCCGCGCGTGTTCGAGCCATGCCGCTTCCGTCTCGGGTGTTGCGATGCGCACGACTTGCAGCGCGACCTCCACGCCAATCAGCCCGTGGCGCAACGCCGCCGCCACCACCGGCAATCGTTCGAGCCTCAGCGCCAGCCCACGCCGCCCGAGCAGCGACGACCGCGACATCCCCAGCCGCTCGCGTGCATATTGCGACTCCGTTGCGTAGCCCAGCCGGCGCCAGCCGTCCGCGCGATGAAAGCGCAACAAAACGCTCCGATAGCTCGCATTGGTGAGTCGCCAGCGCCCGGCACACATCACGCACCTCGCGATCGAGATCGGCCGCCGAGAGCGCGGGCAAATCGTGGAAGACCGCGCCCTCGTCGCGCTCCGCCTCGGCGCGACGAATCCGCTCTTCACAGAGTACCTCGGCTTCCGCGCGATGGCGCGCCAGCTGCTCGCGCCAGCTTCGCTCGGCTTCGTTCGTGGCCGCGAAGTCCGGCAATTCAAACGCGCCGCGCGGCAATGCCGCCAATAATGTTTCCTGCGCCTCGGCGAGCAGCGCTTCCACTTGATCTTCGGTGCCGCGGGTACCGAGTTGTTCGAGCAACTGGCGCGTCGCCTCGAATAGCCAGCTCTCCTCGTGATCGACCGTACACGTCAGTGTGCAGCGCGCTTCGGCTTCGTCCTCGCCGTCGTTTCCGTCGTTCTCGTTCTTGGCGCCGCTCTCGGCGAGCTTCAGGGCTTTCACGAGCGCTCGCAGTTCGCGCACCGTGCAGCCCTTGGCGGCTTCGAGCCACGCCGATTCAGTGCCGGGCGTGGCCGCCCCACCCAAAATCTCTGCCTTGCTCCACGACAGCGATCCCGAGGCCAGTGCCGCGCGCAC
>JAYWEH010000416.1:0-21437 GCA_043780025.1 Deltaproteobacteria bacterium | reverse complement strand
ACCAATTGGTCGCTACACGCCGCAGAGCACACACCGATGCCCGACAGCGCCAAGGAGCGCATCCACATGTTGGGCTATCGTGACGCATGTCAACAGCGCAGCAAGCTCACACATCACATTTCGATGCGACGCGCGTAACGCTCGTCGACCTTGCACGGACCTTGCACGAGGTGAGCCAACATCACCTCGTGCCTCGTCGGGCGCGGGCACGATGTTTGCGTTGTCATGCGAAACTAGCGGACGAACAAGCCATCTACAGGCCGCACGAACTCGGGATCGCGTTCGCTCACATCTTGCGATACGGCGGCGCTGAAATCGTGGCAGCGCGCGCAGCCGCCGTAGGAGGGCGCGGTCGCGATCATCTGCGGATTGATCAACCTGCCGTCAGCGTTGGTGTAGCGGAGCCTCGCGACGTACGGCTTGGCGAGCAGCGACGGGGAACCATCAAAGTAGAAATTGCCCGCGCGATTGGTGGTGGTCGTGAACAGGTGACCATCCGCCCCCTCGAGCTCGACCTCGACGCCCTCCAGCCCGAAGCAATCGTTTTCGATCTGGCTCAGATTATTTTCCAGGCCATAGACCGTGCCCGCCGCCATCAATTCGGGGCCGTCATAGGAGAGGTGACATGCCAAGCAATCGCGGCCCGGGTACATTTCCTCGTCACCCGTGTTGGCGCCGGCCCAGCGCCGGCCTGAAGCACAGACGTCAGTGCTGACTGACTCGGTCAAATCGTTGCACGAGAGCGCGACTGCGCTGACCAGCAGTAGGAACCCGATGCGGTGCAACGCCAGGCCCCCAGGGGGAGCAGAGTTCACTGGTCGCCGAGAGCTTCTGCGAGGTTAACTTCACCTGTCAGACCGATGCGCGCGACGACGCGTACGCGCTGATCCTCACTGTAGCCCGGAGGTGGATCGCCCATGGGGGGGTATGCCGTTCCACCTGGCGTATGGCAGCGCGCGCACCCGCCGTATTCAGGTGTCTCGAACATGGCGGATTGGGGCGGCGTCTCGCGATCGGGGCGCTTCGATGTCCAGTTGACCCGCGCGGTAAAGGGCTTCACGAGGTCAGTGGCCTTGCCTTCGAGGTAGAAATTTCCGGCTTCGTTCGTCACGATTTCGAATACTTGGCCGTCACCGCCCTCGATGGTGATGGTCGCCCCTGCGACCCCGAAGCAATCTTCCCCCGTCTGCAGTTCGTTGAGGACAGTGGGGTTTCCCTCCACGTATTCGTAGACGGTGCCGCCGAACATCAGCTCGGGCCCGTCGTTTTCGAGGTGGCAACCCACGCAATCACGGCCCGGATACATGTTGGGGCTACCGCGTTTGCCACCGATCCATTGTTTTCCGGAGTAACAGACGGTCTGTGGCACGTCGTCCACGAGCTCATCATTGCAGGCCCAAGCGATCGGAGAAATGCTCAGGCAGAGGGGCAGAAGCCAGCGCGGCATGGCGCGTAGATTGTGCGAAACCGCGAGGATTGGCAACCCGGCTGAGGTGGCCCGAGTCGCCGCCGGCCAGAGGGCTGACCGTTCCCCGATACCCTCGACCTATTTGACGGTTTGGCCTCGATACGCGACAACGCGGGCCGATGCAAAAGTACGGGCCCGGGCCTCGGAATCGTCGGGAGCGCTCGGAATGAAGTCGACGTTGCGCGGGCTGGTTTTTCTCATCGCTTTGCTCGTCGCCAACTCCGCTTCGCGGAGCGCCCACGCGTATGCCTGGATGATCCGGCACGGCTTCTCCGAGTGCGGCGGCTGCCATGTGGACCCCATGGGCGGAGAGACGCTCACGGGCATGGGCCGTGTCACCGGGCAGACGCTGCTCTCCAGCGATTTTGGAGGCCCGACGCCGACGGATGCGGCGATGTTTCTGTTCGGCTTAAAGGAGCCCGACAGCGTGCGGCTCGGCGGCAGCGTGCGAGCTCTGAGCATCTACGATTTCGACACGAACAATCCGGTCGTCTTCCCGATGCAGGCGGATCTCTACGGCGCCATCAGCGCGGGCCAATTCGTGCTCGGATTGAGCGTCGGCGCGTCCAGAGCGTCACCGCGTTACGAACATTCGAGCAAAGCCAAGCTGGCCGGCAACATCGAGGACGGCGGGTTTATCCCCGTCTCCCGCAATCATTGGCTGGGCTTCAAGCTCACGGACGATCTGATGGTCCGCGCGGGCCGTATCAACTTGCCCTTCGGCATGCGCACGCCGGATCACACGATGTGGGTGCGCTCCGAGACGCTGACGGATCGTGAATCTGATCAGCAACACGGCGTTTCCGTCGTGTATTCGAGTGGGCATTTCCGCGGCGAGCTCCTGGCCTCCCTCGGCAACTACCAGATCGACTACGAATTTCGCGCCTACGGCTACAGCGGTTTCCTCGAGTACTCGTTCGACCCGGATTTGGCGCTGGGGGTGAGTAGCATGTTGCTGCGCTCGCAACGGGAGCCCGTGACGACCGACGAGGAATTGCTCGAAGTGCAGAGCGCCATCTTGCGCCATGCGCACGGCCTGACCGCGCGCTACAATCCGTTTCAAGAGCTCGTGCTGCTCGCCGAGGCGGACATGACCAAGCGGACCGGCTCGAGCATCGGCTACGTCGGGTTCGCGACGGCTGATTTCGAGCCCTTGAAGGGCCTACATCTCGCGCTCACCGGCGAGATGCTCAATCGAGGTACGCTCGCCACAGAGCAGCTGAATGACACCGATGCGACCGTGCGCAACCCCGAGGGCCCCGGGCGCGGGCAAACCCGGCTCGGCCTGTGGGGTACGGTCAATTGGTTCTTGTTGCCTCACCTCGACTTGCGCGTCGACCTGGTCGTGCGCGAGGGCCGCGCGACAATGCTGCAGAGCCAGCTGCATTTCTATTTGTAACGGTCGCCCCTAGCGCCTCGATTCTGGCACGCTGTCCAGGCAGCGGCTGATGGCCGCAGCCAGGTCCGTCTGGCGGAACGGCTTCTGCAAGAAGACCACGCCGGCTCCGTCGCCGATGCGGTCGAGCAGGTGCTGCTCTGTGTAGCCGGAGACGAATACCGTAGGCAGCTCGATGCCGTCTTGGCGCAGGGCGTAGTGCACCTCGACGCCGGTCGGATGGGGCATCATCACGTCGAGCACCAGCAGGTCATAGCCGCTCGAGTGCGTGCGCAAATGGTCCAGGGCCTTGGCGCCGTTGCGCAGAGCGAGAACATTGTGACCGAGCTGCCGCAACAGTTGCGCCGCGGTACGGCAAACCCCGGGCTCGTCATCCAGGAGCAACACCCGAAGACTGGCATTGGGGCTCCCCGGCGGCGCCAGAAACGACGTCTCGGACCGCATGCGTTCGATCAACGGCAGCAAAATGACGCAAGACGTACCCTGACCCAGCCGGCTGTCCAGGCGCACCGCGCCGCGGTGCTCGCGAATCGACCCGAACACGACAGAAAGGCCCAGCCCCGTGCCCCGACCGGGTTCTTTGGTGGTGAAGAAAGGGTCGAACGCATGTTTCAGCGTCTGCTCGTCCATGCCCGTACCCGTGTCCTGGACCTCGATCCGGGCGTAACTGCCGGGCTTGCCGTCGGGCACCTGCACGGCGCATGCCTCGCTATCGAGCTCGACGCGTTCGGTGCTGATGCGGAGCAGCCCCCCATCGGGCATCGCGTCGCGCGCGTTCAGACAGATGTTGAGCAGCGCGTTCTGCAATTGCGTGGAGTCGGCTTCGACCATGCAGGTGCCGGCCGCCAGGGAGAGTTGCAACGTGATGCGTCGGTCCAGCGCATGGGCCAGAAATTCGCGTACGGCACCGAGCACCTCATGCGCGTCCAGCGGCTTCATCGCGAGCCGGCCTTTGCGCGAAAACGCCAGCAATTTTTGCGTCAGTTCTGCCGCGCGATGGCTCGTGTTGATGATCAGGTTGAGGTGCTTGGAGCACGGGTGGTCCGCGAGCAGAGTATCGCTCATCACCTCGGCGGCCGCGCTGATCACCATCAGCATGTTGTTGAAGTCGTGCGCCACGCCCCCTGCGAGCTGGCCGATCGACTTCATGCGTTCACTCTGGTGAAGCTGCGCTTGGCTTTCGCGCAGATCTTGCATCATCAGCTGGGACCGAATCGCGGCCTCCAAAAATGAGATGGCCAGCCCTGCAATCGTCAGATCTTGCTCGGTGAACGCAATACCACGCCGGAAAATGATGATCTCGGGGACGGCCTTCGGCACGGGCACCGGCACCACAAGACCAAATCCCAACCCGGCTTCGGCCGTACCGGTACTGCCGGCAACCACCTTGCCCAGACGCCGCGCCTCGTCGATGCAAAGCCGGAATTCCTCGCCGTATTCAGCACCGAGTTCAGCCCGCAGCCGCTGAGGGGCTCGGGCGCCGAGCTCGGACGACAGGGCAGCGCAGAACTGGTCGATGCATTCGTCGACGCTCGCGGCGACGGTGACGCGCTGAGAGAGCTGCGAGAGCGACCGGAGCCGGTGGGTCATTTCATCCAGCTGTTGGCTCACGCTGATTTCCCACCTTTCCCCTTGGCCGACGCGTCACTCGCAGAAGAGCTCTAGCGTCCTGCACATTTCGCCGGGTTCACAATCCTCGGCGTCGCTGCAGGATCGCACGCCGTCGACGTCCGGGCTGAGGATCGCCTCCGCCGCCACGAATAGCTCGACGCACCCCGGTTCGAT
Organism: Deltaproteobacteria bacterium; assembly: GCA_043780025.1. Lineage (GTDB taxonomy): Bacteria > Myxococcota_A > Polyangia > Polyangiales > Polyangiaceae > SZUA-265. The sequence goes on along the minus strand of JAYWEH010000416.1, from coordinate 16,788 downwards.
CGACGCGGACGTCGCGGTACGTCGGGTCAAGAGCAATGTCGGATAACCCGACGTCCCACGCTCGAACAGGCCGTCGATCAGGGTACCGGGGATCACGCCCGCGCCGTTGTCCGGAAAATCGCACTCGACCCAGGCCGAGCTCGAGCCGTGTCGGTTGATGTTGAGCTCGACGTGAACGTGCGCGGGCCCAGCTTCAACCGGCGCTTGCCAGCTGAGCGGAACATCCATCCCCGCGGCGATCCGAACCGAGCTGCTCTGCACGACCAGAGGCGACACGCCCCAACCGCGCAGCTCGAAGCGCGGATAGTCCCCGCCTCCGGTGACGGCACGGATGTCAGCGCCGGGGGCAAAGCCGGGATGCGGCAAGCTCTGCGCGGGGCTCGCGTAATGTTTGGTCGTGTCGTTGGGCTCGAGCTCGTGCGGCACCGCCAAACCGCGAAAACGCACGGTACCAAGGTCGCGCGCCACCGGTTTTCGCAGGCATTCACCGGCAGGGCCACAGACTTCGCGCGACGCCGCACAGCCCACCGGACAGGCATAGACTGGCGGGGTGAGCAGGCGGCAGCTCCCCGCGGAGCCCGCCTCGTTCGAGATCTCATACGGATCGACCGTGTCCTGAACGGCGCCATCGACCCGTGTGTAACCCTCGGCCAGAATCAGCGCAAAGGAGCCTACCTCGGCCTCGCTCGCGCAAGGTTGGTACGGCAGCTGGCTCGCCGCCACGCCCGGCATGAACTCAGCGACCCCGCCGCCGGGCTCCTCGGCACTGGCCTCCTCCGAGCCGCACCCGCATAGGGCAGCGCAAACTAACGCGCCCCTCGAGAACGAGCCGAAACCTCGGGGCAGGGGCTCTTGCTCGGATGAGGCTCTAGACATACTCGAGCTCAGCGCTTGCCAAAAGGCCGGGCTTGCTTGACGAACAGCACGGGTGCTTCGCCCGCCTCGGCGTCAAACTTGAATTCCACGTCCATGGCCCACCATTGGTTTTGAGCTCCGAGCTCCGGAGCGTAGGCGGGCCTGAAGTAGCTGCGAATGCCATCGAGCGCAAGGCCGAGCTCCTGCACCTGCTCGGGGCTCAGCACTCGCTCGCCGGCTGCCACCTTGTTCGATTGGCTCAAGTAGCTCACGGGCTGGCCCTGCAGATCGAAATAGTGCAGAAACTCATCGGTCGTAGTGCCCGGCTCTGGTTGAACGACCGAAAACTCGCCGGCTTGCACGTTGACGTAGAACGCTGGCTCCAACCCCGCGCGATCGAAAGGATTGTTGGTGAGCGCGACACCGTTGGCCTCTTCCTCCGGAAACGAACGGTGCACGAGCAGCGCCATGCCCACGGCCTGATGATCGATGCTGCGATAGCGGCGCTCTTCGAAGGCCCGAAACGACCACACGCTCGACCAAACCCGGCGCACCGCGTCGAGCACCGGGCTCGTTGGATCGTCGGGCTCGCCGCTGCGCGAGGTGTACAGGCCGGCGCCGGTGAAGCCGTCCAGGTCTTCCGCGTTGGTGCTGGACCGGAAGCGCATGCGCACGCCGGGGTAGTCCGTCGCGAGCTTCTCCATCAGCAGGCGCTCAAAATCCGGATTGACCGGGGCGATCCGCATGTCATCGCGCAGCAATTCGAGCTCGGCGTCGCGCAGTGCAGGGTCGTTCCAGAAGGGGAGCGAGGGATCGTCCACCCAAACACCGACACGCTCGTCGAAGCCGTTCTCCTGCATGAACTGGCGAAAATAGTAGATGGGAATCGCAAACGCCGGAGGGACGCGCAACCCGGGCACGTGAGCCAGCGCGGCGTAGTTGGCTGCCTTGCCGCCAAAAGCGCGGGTCGCCTCTTTGATCAGCGCGAGGAACTGATCCGGTGCCGCGCTCTGGGCGATGATCTCTCCAACATTCCGCAGCTCGGTGACGCCGAGATCGGCTCCGGGAACTTGCACGGCGTCGGGCCTGTTCGCCTCCCACCAGGCGTCTGCCTCGGCTTGGTCCACGCGCTCGACGTCGTAGTCGGTCAACCCCACACGCAGGCGCACCCACTCGCCCTCTAGCTCGACCAACTGAGGATCCGTCACGGCGTTGCGCAGCGCCATGTTAGGGGTACCGCGGTTCTGCGACAGCACGTTGATGTGCGACAACGGCGTCTGGAACTCCGACGTGATGATCCCCCGCGTCACCGAAATGTCGTTCGGCACGTTATCCAGAACGACGATGTCTTCGAAGCTGACGTAGGCCGTCTCGAGCTCGGAGGCCCGTAGAATTCGCAACCGTCCGATGCTTTCGGCGACGTTCAGCGCCTGAAACTCGACGCCCTCGAAGATCTGGTCAGTGGTGATGATGCGCACGTCATCCGGCAGCTCCGCGGCGACGCTCTCGACGTTGAGCGACGTCGGATGGAAATACAGCTCGCCACCCATGAAGCTGTTGGCCGCTACGCGCTCAAAGGCGTCGCGGATCATCGCGGCATCCGCCGTGTCATACGGCGACACTTCATAGGTCCAGCGATTTGGACCCTCGTAGTGCGTGAGCGAGCCGAGCACAAAACGTCGGGAGCTCGAGTAGTACTCGCTGCGGTTGAACTCCGACAGACTGACGACGCGCGGGAAGCCTTGCGCAGCGGAGCGGTGCTCGGACAAGAATTCCCAGTGAATGGGGTAGCGCACGCTATTTTGGAAGGTCAACGCGCCATCCGAGTCGCGGTCGACCGCTGTCTTGACCGACCTCGCGCCGGGAATGCTCGCAGACAGCGGCTCAGACGCCAGCAATGCAAAATCGGCTTCGCACCCGATCTGCTCGACGAAGTCGGGAGCGTCGGCCCCGTCGACGCCGCAGACCCATTGTTTCGGCTCTGCCCCGCCGCAAGCGGCCGTTAGCACCCACACGGGGATCGTCAAGCTCCAGATCGGAGTTGGCGCCTCGGAGGGATTGGCGCGCGGCCCTCTCCGAAGAGCGGCCTGAATGCGTTGGATGAGGGGGAGAAGCAGAACCAGAGAATTCAGCATGCGTCGAATGTGGCGGCAGGCTCGAGTAACCCGCAGCCGCGCGGGTCAGCGTCAACGCCGAAGGGCAGTCTACCCCCAGAAAACCCGCGACCGCGCACAAAACTCGTGCGCGTTTCGGATGCATCAGCGCTGTAATCTTGCCCGACCGATCCAGGGCGCCCAGCGCCGTCACGGGGGATCCCGGCAATCGTCCTGCTTCCACAAGTACCACTCCGAGCGAGCCGTCCGCTGGCCAAGCCCCAAGCGTGGGGATAAGGTCAAGCTCTCCGGGCACTTCCCATCATGACCAGTTCCGTCTTCCGGCGGTTTTACCGCGCCCGGCTCCTGCCTAGCCTCGTGATCTGCTTGCCAGGGCTGCTCCTGTGGGCCTGGTACGCCTGGAGCGCTTTTGCCCAGGTGCATCAATATCGCCGCACCGTGAAATACGACGGGCCGCTGTTGCTCGAGACGCTCCACATCGCGCTGCACGACCGGCTCGAAGCGGACATCCGCCGCATGCTGATGCCGCCCCCACCGGACCCGTCATCGCTCTACACCTACCGGCTCAGGGTGCAGCGGCAGGAGTGGAACACGCTGCTCGACAGCCTCGACGGCAAGGAGCGCCCCTACGTCAGCGCCAAGGTCGAACACGACGGCAAGCTGATCAACGCCGAGGTGCGTTTGAGAGGCAGCCGCCACTGGCACAGCCAGGGAGCGCAGAAATCACTGAAGGTCAAGCTCGACAAGGGCGAGCTGATCCACGGCTATCGCATCTTCAATCTGGTCAACGATCCAACCTCGATGGTGATCGGCGAGCAGCTCGTTCGCGACCTCTCACGTGAAAGTGAAATCCTGACGCCCGCTTCCCGGTTCGTCCGGGTCAAGCTCAACAACAAGGATCTGGGCGTCTTTCACTACGAGACGGCCGCCGACGAGGCACTCCTGCGCTCATCGCGGCGATTGCCTGGCAGCATCTACGCGAGCGAGCTGCCCGATTCCGCGCCCACCTCCGCGCTGTGGGAAAAAACCCAATACTGGACCAAGGTCTCCTCCCGCACCGACTCGGCCGAGGACCGCACGAACTTCGCGGACCTAGAGCGCCTGCTCAATCACGTCACCCTGGCGACGGCGCGCGATTTCGTGGATTTTGCCCGCTATGAGCTCGACCTGGACGCGTTCGCGCAACTCGACGCGCTGGATGTCGCGTTCGGCGTGGACCAGCGCGATTTCAGGCAGAACCATAACTACTACTTTGATCCGTACCGCGGCCGCTGGGAGCCCATCGCGAGCCAGTTCCGCGGCTTTCGCAGCGACCCGCGCTTCAACCTGGTCGACAACCCGGTGCTATTGCGGTTGAAGATGACGCCCGGCTACACGAGCCTTCGCGATCGCTACCTCCACCAGTTCTTGACCGGCAAGGGTGCACCCTCGGTCGTGCACGAGCGGGCGATACAGTTGCTCCGCGAACTCGGGCCGGAGCTGCGCAGCGATCCGTATTGGGATGCCTACCGGCAGCTGCCGCGAGTCGACGCCTTCCACCGCCGACTGTTGCGTCCCAATACGCTGAGCCGGCTCGGGCTCGTCATCGAGTCGGAGCTCGTGACCTACGAACACCGGCACGCGCAGCTCGTGGAGGCTCTGGAGCAGAACCCGCTCTTTGCATCGCTCGGGCCGAGTGAAGGCCCGCCGAACCCGGCGGAAAAGGCGCCCGGGGCCTTCTGGAAGACCCCGGTCCAGCTCGTCATTGACGGCCATGCCGGTGTGGCGGTCAATGAGTTGAACGTCGTCTATCCGCAGGACTGCGCGAACCCCACGAGCCGCCTGCTCGAGCGAGGCGTCGATCTCCCGCTCCTGGGAACGGCGACTGAAATCGAGCTCGGGCGCGAATTGCCGCTGTATCCAAGCGTGGAGCTCGTGGCTCGCCTGGAGTCCGACGAGCGGCGTGGACGCGTGCGCGCGGACGACCGCCCGGTGGTCTACGAGCTCGAGCTGCAGTCCAGCTGCCGGCCGCTCGAGCTGGTCGCCCGAGGCCGGCACCTGGCAACGGATACGCGCGTCGTCAGTCGTCGTGTCACGCCCAAACAGCTCGAGCCGCGTGGAAAACGCCTGCTCGGCCCCGACGACGTGCCGCGATTCGAGCCCGGAGAGGTCGCCCCACACCCCTCGGACCTGGAACAGAAACCGCGCGAGCCGGTGACCTTGGGCCCCGGGGAGGTCCAGATCGAAGGCACCCGCATATTCGAGCCGCACCAGGTCGTCACCATCCAGGCCGGTACGAAGCTCTCGATGGCGCCCGACGCTTCACTCGTGTTCCTCGGCCAAGTGCGCTTCGACGGCGAGCGCCAGCATCCCATCCAGGTCGTTCCTGCGACACCCGCACCGTGGGGCGGCATCGCGATCCAGGGCCCAGCAACGCGCGGTTCGAGGCTACGCCACGTCGAGATCAGCGGGGGCACGCGGCCGGCGTGGCGCGCCATCCCCTATCCTGCCATGGTTGACGTCCATCACACTCGAGACATCCTCGTAGAGAGCTGCCGCATCAGCCTCGGCGGCGCGAAGAGCGACGCACTCCACGTGGCCTACGTCGATGGCCTGCAGATGCACGACACTTCCTTCCTCAAAGTCAAAGGGGACGCCATTGATCTCGAGTACACGACGGCCGAGCTGCGACGTCTGCGCGTCGTCAATGCCGGGGACGACGCGCTCGACCTGATGGGGAGCCGTGTCCGGCTCGACGATTCCATCATTCTCAACGCCCACGGCAATGGTATTTCAGCGGGGGAGCAGAGCCACGTCGAGGTGCGCAACACGCTCATCGCCAACTCGTCTGTCGGGGTACTGGCAAAAAATGCCGCGCACGTGTCGCTCTCGGGCAGCGTCCTTTTCCGAAACGTCGTCGGGGTCGAGACGTATCAGCGCACGGTGCGCTACGCGGGCGCAAGCGAGGTCAGCGCCAACGTATTGTTCGTGGCCGAGTCGAAGAAGAGTGCTGTCAAGCGCCGGGATCGCGAGGAAGACGTACTCGACCAGGGCCGAGTGCTCCTGGATCTGCCCCGCGCCGGGGTTCTCGACCACGTCTTGTCGAATGTGCTCGAGCTCTCCGATTGGCAAGATCTGCCACGCTGGATTGGCGATCAACGAGAGCAGGCCGTCCGATGAACCTGGGGCGGCCGAGCGTCGGTTTCATCCTGGTGATAGGGAGCTACGCGCTGACGCTGGCTTTTTTTGCGTGGGGCCTCTCGACGCCTCCGCTCGACCGCGTCTGGCAACTGCACCACGAACTCAAGATCGGACGCGCCTACGCGCTGACACAGGATGAGAAGGATCTGTTGTCAGGGGCGATGCGCCGGCACTCGGCGCTCGCCGCCGCGCTGTTGCCGTCGGGGCAAATGGGCATCATCAGCGCTCACCGCGACGGTTGGATCGATACGCCCGAGGTCACCCTGCTCCGCACGCCGCGCGCATCGACAGCACGGCTCTTGCTCGACATCCAAACGCCGCCTCAGCACATCCCATACAAACTGGAGCTGTCGGGCAGCGGCTGGCGCCATGCCCTCGAGGTCACCGCGCGTGGCCAATTGTCGCTGGACTTGCCGGCGCCCCCGGCGGAGCCGGAGCTGTTGACGCTGAAGCTGAGCGGCCCGGGGTTGCGGGCAGACCCGTCGTCGCTCGGTGTCCGCGTCAGCTTCGACCCGCCGGAAAGTGTACAGGGTGAAGCCCCGGAGGAGGATGAGGAGGATGACGAGTGATCCGCCGCTTCAACCGCTTCGAGCTGAAGTACATCCTGCCGGTCCACCGCTGCGCGCGCGTTATCGAGGACCTGGCGCAGCAAATCACGCCGGATCGCCACGGAGGGACGGAAGGCTACCCGGTCGTCAGCCTGTACTACGACAGCCCGCACTACGACTTTTTCTGGGCGAAGATCGAAGGGCTGAAGTTCAGACGCAAGGTCCGGGTGAGGATCTACCCCGAAGGGGACATCACCAAGGTCACCAGCGGCTCGATAGAAATCAAGCAGCGCATCAACAAGACGGTGCAGAAACGCCGGCTCGAGCTGCCGCTGGATCAGGCCGAAGAGCTGTGCGCCGGGCGTCTTCCACTCGACGGGCTCGATGGTCTCGACACCCAGGTAGCGCACGAAATCACTTACCTGAGCCGGGCCATGGACCTGCGACCGACCGCCATCACCGCCTACCATCGCCGCGCGTTTGAAGGCCACAACGAGAACGCCGGTTTTCGTGTCACCTTCGACACACACGTCGCGTCCCGAATCCACGGCCTCTCCGTCAACGCAGCCGCCACCAATCGGCTAATTTTGCCGGATGATTGGTGCATCATGGAGGTCAAGGCAGACGACAGGGTGCCCGAATGGGCGACCTCACTCTTGGCGCGCCACGACTGCCAGCTCAGCCGCGTTAGCAAGTATTGCGCTGGCATGTCCATGCTCAGGGGTTTGAACGTGATGCCGCTGGCCCTCAGCCCCGGCATTCCGCTACCCTCCGACCCCACAGCCCTGTCTTCCAGCCACACCGGTGGCGGCGCGCTGCCAGCGGCGGAATCACCCCCCGTTGAAGGCGGCAGCAGCGAACCCCGATCTGAAGATCCCCGTCATGGATGAACTGCTCAAGGAGCTCGAACGTACCGGCAACCTCACCTCGAGCATTACGTTCTTCGACGTTGCGACGGCGCTACTGCTGAGCTTCGTTCTGTCGTTGGCGATCGCGTGGATTTACCGCGCCACGCATAAAGGCGTTTCCTACTCTCAGCAATACGTCCACACGCTGGTGATGATGGGGACGATCGTGTCGCTGATCATGTTGATCATCGGCTCCAACGTGGCGCGGGCGTTCGCCCTCGTCGGCGCGCTGTCCATCATCCGCTTCCGGAACGCGATGAAAGAGACGCGTGACGTGGGTTTCATTTTCCTGGCCATGGCCATCGGCATGGCTGTGGGCACGAGGTTCTACCTGTTGGCGATTTTCGCCACGGCGGCCCTGTCGGCGTTCATCGTCGCCCTGTCTCGGTTCAATCTGTTCGCGAAGGAGATCACGGAGCGAATCTTGAGAATCCGATTCCCCGTGGACCGCAATTACGAGCAAGCGTTCGAGGAGCCGCTGCGGCGGTTCTTGGACGAATACCGGGTGATCTCCGTGGAGACGGTTCGAGCCGGCGTGCTGCAGGAACTCGTGCTATCCGTAGTGCTCAAGAAGGATGCCCAGCCCGGGCTGCTTCTCGAAGCGTTGCGAGCCTGCAACGACAACAACAAGGTAACCCTGGTGATCGGGCAACAAGCAGTAGATCTTTGAATATGGTGACCCTCATGACGCGGCTACTTTCGCATCCCTTGGTTGGAGCCGGTGTACTAGTGCCTCGATTCTATCGAATCGAGGCCAATGTAAAGGAGGGAGCCGGTTCAAGTCGGTGGCAAAGGAGGGAATTTCGATGCCCTCGCCCCAGCCGGGGCACTCGAAATTCCCATCGCTTCATTGGAACCGGTGTACTAGTTGCTTTGTTCGCTCTCGGCTGCGGTCAAGACCCGCCTCCAGATCCGGTCGAGGGCGGCGACTACCACCCCATGGCGGATGGCGCCCGTTGGGAGTACCAACACGACGATTGGACGGAGACGGTCACGTTGAGCGCGACGACGTTCAACGGCGAACCGGCGTATTTGATGTCTGATTCGCCCAATCCGAGCGACGACCTGCGCGCAGACTCAATCATCTCGGTGGCGGACGGCGCCGTCGCCCGCATGACCAAAGAGGAATTTTTCATTCCGCTGGCGGGCGATCCGGTGCTGCGCTCGTCAGTGACCTACGGGACCGGTTTCACGCGCTTCAAGGAAGACTGGGCCACCCAGCAGGTCGGCTTCAAGGAGAGCCTGAGCTACGTTCGCGTGGAGACTCCACCGGCGGGCACGGCGCAGCCCGGCGAAGACCGTAGCCACACCTTCGAGCTCCTGGACCTGTCGGACGAGGTCATGACGACGGTGGGGACCTTCGATTGCATCAAGATCCGGCGCAGCAAGGACTGGCAAGCGGTCGCTGATGGTGTCGATGTGGCCGACGCGCAGACCAAGTTGTTCTGGTTTGCTCGCGGAGTGGGCAAGGTGCGCGAGGAGAACGAAGACAGCGGCAGCTTTGAGCAACTCTCGGACTACGAGATACCCGAGTAGAGCACTCACAACACCAGGGATGAGATCAGCCGGTACGTCTCTTCCGAAAGCCAGGGGTTGGCCGCGCTGGCGTCGCCCACGGGGCGCGTCAAAGCGAACTCCGGCATGATGCGAAACCCCGAGTAACCGAGCACATTCACGCCGAGCGCCAGGCGCAAGCTCTCCGTCTGCGAGACGCTCGCGTTCGCGTCAGCGAGCTCGGCGAACACGACGGGCAGTAACGCCCAGTTTGCGGTCAGGGGGATCCGATAGTCGATTGAGCCGACAAAGCCGAAGCCGCGAGGCCGCCCTGTCTCGAAGGGCAGATCCGCGTAGGCGCCCTCCACGAACAGGCGTGCTTCACCGAGCTCGACGCCGACGTCGCCGCCGACCGCAAAGCTGTGCTCCGTGTCGTCGAGACCTATCTCGGAGTACTTGTAGCCACCATTGACGCCGATCGTCAGCGGCTTGATGGGCGAGCTCTGCACGCGCCCGAGCACATCCACCCCCTGGACGGCGAGTTGTGACGACCAACTCGGATTGGTCAGGCTCAAGTACCAGCGCAGTTTGGCCAGCTTGAGGCGCCCCGACACCGCCGCGCCCACCGCTCGATCACCCCATTGATTGTCCTCGATAGCGAGCCCGTTCCAGAGCCCGCGATTGAGCACCGGCAAGTCAGCAGCGCTCGTCAGCTCCAGCTTCGAAAACGGCCTCTTGAACCGACCTACGGTGAGCCGGAAGCTGCGATCCGGACGGTACTCGAACACGGCCGTGCGCAGGTACGGCGGCGAGGAGTAGGACGTACCGGTGTCGGTGGAGAGCGCGTCTGACAGGTCGAAGCTGACGTTGAAACGGAACTGTTCGGCGAGCTCGCCCTCGGCGCCCAGGCGGATTTGCCGCACCACAAAGCCGTATTCTTTTTCCCCCGCGCGCGTCTGAGCGCCGCTCGGCCGCGACCGATCGTATTGGAAGCCCGTGATGATGCGCGCTCGCCAGCTGAGTGACGGAGTCGAGCTGCCCTCATCATCCGGGCCGGCATCGCCGTTGAGAGTAGGTGGACTCGGTGCAGGCTCAGGCGCTGACGCCACCGGGAGCGAGGCCTGGGCCCCGGCGTTCTGTGCGCCGAGCACACACAGCATGAGCGCTGCCGCGACGCAGGTGCCGCGCGGAACGCGACCCGAAGAAGCCTGGCGGTGGAACTGAGCTGGCACGGCGCTTGCTGACAATCGCGGAGAGGATTGCTGAATGCTGCGCCACTGCAAGACATTTTTGAACGAAAACTTTCACGCCCGCGGCGTGGCGCGCCGATTTTCGAGCTGTGCCACATGGCTCTTCGCACTCGCAGGCGCCGTCGGGTGTGGCACAGCGGGGCCCAACCCGGATACGCCTGTCACGCCTCCATCCCTCGACCTGCGCCTCAACGAGGTCATGACCGAGAACGACGGCGCGTGGATCGACGAAGCGGGCGAAACCGACGATTGGCTGGAGGTGGTCAATACCGGAACGATCCCGGTCCGGTTGGGAGACTTTTTTCTGGAGGACGCCGCGGGCGCCCGGGTTCGACTTCGAGGGCCCGACCTCGAGGGCGGGGGCAGGCGGATCCTGTGGGCGGACGGGGACGAGACCGAGGGGCCGAGCCACCTGCCCTTCAAGCTCTCGAGCTCAGGCGATCAGCTTCGGCTCACCAGTGCGGAGGGTGAGTCGATTGACCAGCTCGAGCTACCGGTGCTCGCACTGAACCAGGTGCTGGCGCGATTTCCAGATGGCTCGGGCGACTGGGCGACGTGCCGGTACGCTTCTCCTCGCGCGGACAACGGTGGAGCGTGTGCACCGCCCGCACCCCCCAGCTTGATCGATGACGTCGAATTTCAGGGCTACAGCTTCCCCGCGGATTTTCCGGCCGCGCCGAGCACGCTTTCGCTGAGCGAACTCGCTTTCCGCCCAGAGGCGGGAGCAGGCGCCTATCTGGAGCTGTTCAATGGCGGAGCGGCAGCGGTGTCGCTCGCAGACTATGAGCTCAGTATCGCTCCTCACGCACCCCATCTGCCGTGGCCGAGCGCGGCGGAGGGATCGAGTGTCGCTTTGCCGGCGCTGAGCCTGACTCCCGGAGAACGTGTCACGGTCAATGTACCCGAGGCGGCCCTCGCCGACCTGGAAACTGATCCGAGCTTCGAAGGCGTGTCGGGCCTGTTCGAGCGCTCCACCGGAACGAACGTGGATCGCGTGGATTTCATGAACTGGCCGCGCGGAGCGAGTCTGATGCGGGTACCGGAGCAAAACGCGTTGCACCGGTTCTGCACCAACCAGACTCGCGGCGAAGAAAACCGCTGCGATGAGCTCGCGTCCCGGCCGCTCGGCGAGCGAGACCGGCACCTGCGCACCCCGGGAGACTTTGCAGCGCTCGCGGCGGGCCATGAACAGGTGGGCATCCAATCGGTGAAGTTCGTCGTAGACCTTTCGGCACCGGGCCTCGTGCATTTGATCGGCTCCGCGCGCTGGCCGCTGCATTACACCTTCGTGCGAGAGCGCATCTATCAGGAGCCAGCGCTCGATCGCTGCGATCCCGCCGAGAATGCGACGTTTGACCAGGGCTGGCGCGAGTTCTCCGCCATCGAATATTATCGCGTCGAAGGTCGCCGCTTTCTTCTTGGGACGTTGTCTCGGCACGCTGGCCCTGGGCTCCAGGCGGTCGAATACACCTACGGTGATGTGATCAGCGGCGAGCAGATGCGCCACGGATTTTTCGAGGTGTTGCCGCACATTCCCGAGCCGCAGGGCTGGGTGCTGCGCCCTCAGGACGACAACCAGGTCTCGAAGGTGCGTGCCGTCGAGGGTAGTCTACCCATGGTCGGCCCCAACGCCCCGTTCGAAAACGTGACCTACCAACCGCTGACCGAAGGCATCGCCTATGGAACGCTTCGGTTCGTCCCGGCAACCGAGCTCGAGCAGACGGCGCTCGGCCCCGATGTGATCGTGATCACCGATGACGTGCCCAATGACATCCCGCTCGTGGGAGGCTTGATCACCGAGGCGTTTCAGACGCCCCTCGCGCACGTCAACGTGCTGAGCCAAAACCGAGGAACCCCGAACGCCAGCCTGAAAGCAGCGCGCAGCGAGCTCGCGGAATTTCTCGACCGTTTGGTGCGGATCGAGGTGGGCCCCGGCGGTCTCGTGGTCACCTCGGCCAGCACCGACGAAGCAACGCAGTTCTGGCAGTCTCGAAACCCGAGCGGTCCTCTGGTGGCGGCGCGCGTGGACCTCGACGTGCGCGGAGTGCAGCCGCTGACCGGGCACGGCCTCGAGAGCTTGCCCGCGATCGGCGCCAAGGCCGCGCAACTAGCTGAGCTCGGCGAAAGCCGGGTGCCCGCCTGTGGCAATCGCCTCACCCTCGTCACTCCGGAAACACCGTTTGCGATTCCGCTCGCGCATTCGCTCGAGCACTACAGAGCGAGCGGAGCCCTCGAGTTGCTCGACAGCCTCGCGAGAGACAACGATTTCATCGCCAATCCGGTCGCGCGCGCGGAGGGCCTGTCGAGCGTGCGGCAAAAAATCCTCGAGCACCCCGTGGAACCGGCCCTGCTCGCGGAAGTCGAAGCCGCCGTCATGGCTCGCTTCGGCTCGGAGCGGGTGCGCTTTCGCTCGAGCAGCAACACCGAGGACCTGCCCGCATTCAACGGTGCTGGGCTCTACACCTCGACCAGCGCGGAACTCGGAGACCCGGAGCGCAACGTCGCCGACGCCATGCGCACCGTCTGGGCGAGCTTGTACAACGCCCGCGCGTATGACGAACGACGCTACGGGCACATCGACGACGACAGCGTCGCGATGGGTATCCTGGTGCACGGCGCATTTCTCGGCGAACGCGCCAACGGCGTCGCCATCAGCCGCAACCTGCTCGACCCCACGCGCGGGGACATCTACTACATTAACGCCCAATCCGGAGAAGCCAGCGTCACCAATCCGGCTCCCGGCGTGGCCACGGAGCAACTGGTTTACCGCTGGCAGCGGCAGCCTCCAGTCATCTACCAGAGCGACAGCAGCTTGCTCGGCGCCATTGATCCCGTACCCAATCAGGTGCTCTCCAGCGAAGAGGTCGTGGACCTGTCCTGCGCCCTCAGCACTATCCACCAGCTCTTTGAGCCCATTCTGAACCCTGACGGAGAAAACCACTGGTTTGCCATGGAAGTGGAGTTCAAGTTCCTCGGGCCGGAGCGGGCGCTATTGATCAAGCAAGCGAGGCCCCATTCGTTCGGGCGCCCCGCCCCGTTCAACGACTGCCGCGAACTGTGAGCCGAGCAGCCGCACTTGAACCGAATGGCGGTCACGTCTAGATCGCGGAAACCTTGGTCAACCAGCCCGTCCTCGAGCCCGCCGAAACTCCGCGCCGCGCCACCTGCTATCGCTGCTTCCGGCCCGCCCGGCTGTGCCTGTGCCCTGCCATCGGTCTGGTCGACAACCAGACGCTGATCAGCATCGTGCAACACCCGCGTGAGCGCGTGCACCCTTTCGGTACGGTGCGGTTCGCCGCCCTGGGCCTGAGCCGCGTCGAGGTGCTCGTGGATCACCTGGGCCGCCTGCGGCGCGACTCGAGCGCCCTCGGCACACTGGCAGGTGCCGCTCTGCTCTACCCGAGCCCCGGAGCCAGGGACATCACTTGCCTCGAGCCTCACGAGCGCCCCCGGCGCCTGATCGTGCTGGACGGAACCTGGCACCAGGCGCGCACGCTGTACCGGGACATGCCGGTGCTGGCCACGCTACCGCACCTGACGTTGCCGTCGCATCACCAGAGCGCGTTTGCGATCCGGAAGCAACCCGAGGCCCATTGCCTGTCCACGATCGAAGCCGTGGTGCTGGCACTCTCGGCATTGGAGCCCGACACGCACGGGCTCGCGCAGTTGCTCGAAGCGTTCGATACGATGCAAGGCCAACAGCTCCGGCTACCGCTCCAGGGTGGGCGTCACCGGAAGAAGGCCCGCCCGGCGAAGGTGCGCTCGCTGCCCAGGTCGCTCGGCGAAGACTATTCAAAGCTGGTCGTCGCGTACGCGGAAAGGCGCTGGGGCACCGGGCATGACGGCTTGATCAGCTGCACGGCGGAACGCCCCTCCACCGGGCAACGTTTTTACGCGGTGCTCGCTCAGCCCGATTTGACCGATGAGCAGCTGACCCACCTCGGCTTGTCGCGTAGCGCACTCGACCTTGGCTACACCCGCGAGCGCTTCGGCGCGGAGTGGTCCAGCTTTCTCGGCCGCGACGGCATACTCGCGGCGTGGTCCCAGAGCGGTCTGGACATCTTGTGCGACGCCGCAGGACGCGAGCGCGCCGGGGTCTCGCTGAAATCGGTGTACCATCGACTGGGCCGCCACGGAGGATCGCTCGAGCAAGTCGTCGCCCTCGAAGGCCTGAGCGCAGAAACTCCGCTAGCGCCCGAGCCGGTGCGCGGGTGGGCGCGTCTCGACAATTCGCTGCGCCTCATCGATTTTTTGAGGCGCGGCCCCGCCTGAGCGCAGTCACTCACAGAATCGTTCGGGAAAGCGGCAAGTCTGACCCAGTGGGCAATACGCCGGGCCCGCGCACGACGTAATTCCTTCGACCTGAACGTCCATGTCGAGCTGAGATTGCGTCAAGAGCTCTACACAACCCGGAGTGATCTCGACCGACGTGGCCGTACGCCGCGCCAGACTGAGCGTGGGGAATCCGGAGCGCCCGCGCATGAACAACGCGTCGATGAGCGCCGCCGGGATGGACAGCGAGCCAGCATCGGCAACGTCGCACTCAATCCACGTTCCACTCGATCCATGATTGTCGATATCCAGGCTGGCATGTACACGGGCAGGGCCTACGTCAGCCGGCACCTGCCACTCGACTAGCGTCGGCATCCCGGATCTCACTTCGATCGGATCGGTCGTGACCCCGAGCAGCGTGACGCCCCAGCCCCAGAGATCGAATGCCTCGAAGTCGCCGCCGGCCGCGTGCAGATGCAAGTTGGCGCCCCGCGTAAACCCGGGATGCGGCAGCGCAGGCACGCCAGGGTTGGTGTAGTTCTTGGTCTGGTCGCCGGGTCGCATCTCGACCGGCGCAACGAGCCCCGCGACTGTCACGACCCCGACATCGCGAGCCAGCGGAGCCGGTACACAGACTGCATCGGCAGAACATTCTTCCTCGCCGGCCGCGCACGCCGGCGTGCACCGCTCCGGCGGAGGCGATAGCAGACGGCAGCTGCCCTCGGCCATCAGCTCCGCCGGTACGAGCCGCGGCGTCACGCCGTCCCACACCTTGCCCCCGACGCTCGTGTACTCCTCGCTGAGCTCAATCGCGAACTCGCCGACCTCGCTCTCGGCCGAGCACGGCGTGTAGGGCAAATCCCGGGTGTTCACGCCGTCGTTGGATTCGCTGCCCGCGGGCCCTGACGAAGTGCCCGAACCACACGCCGCGAGCACGGCGCAGCTCCCGACGGCGAGAATCAGCATTTGAGCCACGCCAATGATCTATCGAGCGTCTTGCCCGCATGCAACTTTTGGTGCCCCGACGCTGCACCACTTTGGCTACTCCCGCCGCAAGATTGCGGCGCTGGTTGACGGGCGGGGCGCAATGGCGGGTCTCCGCTTGCCTCAGCTCGGGTGACGCTGATCTATACTTGCCCTCATCATGAACCGGCACTCTTCCCAGCCTCGCGCCCGAGTAGCCCGTCCTCCCGACGCAACGGCTAGATCAGTCCTCGATTGCAAACAGGGCGCCGCCGAAGGCTTTTCAGCGCCCTACCCCGGGCGTATGTTGAAGCGTGCGCCAACATCGGACCAGCTCGCAGCGGCGCTTCGGTCAGTTCAACGCGACACGGGCCCCTGCCTGGCGCACGCGCCTATCGACCTGGTGGCTCCCGCTACGGGAGTTGCGCGGACCGCGCTTCCGCCGCTACATGGACAGCGTCAGGCCAGAAGCCCGGGCGCTCAGGCGCATCTTCGCGCTGTCCTTGCTGGGCATCGGCATCGACATGGTATGGCCGCTCGCCTCCGCCTACCTGATTGACTCCGTGATCCTGAACCCCGGCCTGCCGGTGCCGGAGAAGCTTTCGCTCATCGCCCGAGTCGGAGGTTCGATGGTGGCGCTGTTCGCGCTCAATTCGGCGCTCAGCTGGTGGCGCACGCTGGCTCTGCAGCTGACCAACTCACGCTTTTCCTTCGCGTTGCGCCGCCGGTTGTTCCAGCACGTGCTGCGCTTGCCGCTCTCCGAGCTCAACGAAATGACGACCGGCGGCGTCCTGTCGCGGCTGTCGAGCGACGTGGACAACACCGCGGGTCTGTTGCAGCAGGTGTTACTGAGCCCGCTGCTAGCCGGCACACGGCTCGTCGTGACGCTGGGGATCATCTTCAGCCTCAACGCACCCATCGCCGCGGCGCTCTTGCTGGTGATTCCACCGGTCTTGCTCCTGCAGACCTTGCACGCGCGCCGGCTGCGGCCGATCTGGCGTTCGCTCAGTCAAGATCGGCAGGACATCGATGCACGCGTGGGCGAGGGGCTCGGCGGCGTGCGGGTGGTGCGCAGTTTTCGCCGAGAAAAGCTGGAGGAGCTCGCGTACGCGGTGGGGCACCACACGGTGATTCGCAAGCAGCTCATGGCCACGCGCCTGCAGCGGACCATTGCCACCATCTGGGAGCTGATCATGCCCCTGGC
>JAYWEH010000415.1:0-9367 GCA_043780025.1 Deltaproteobacteria bacterium | reverse complement strand
CGGCCAACTCCCCAGCGTGCGTCTCGAGCGACGCGACCACGT
Source organism: Deltaproteobacteria bacterium (assembly GCA_043780025.1). Taxonomy (GTDB): domain Bacteria; phylum Myxococcota_A; class Polyangia; order Polyangiales; family Polyangiaceae; genus SZUA-265. The sequence goes on along the minus strand of JAYWEH010000415.1, from coordinate 9,325 downwards.
CACGGTTCACGTCGACTTCGAGCAGGGTCTGTTGGAGCTTGCGTTTGCCGTCGGAGGCGCGAATCTCGAGGATGCGCGCCCTGTGCTCCTTGGCCTCCGCCGCGCTCAGGCCCATGAGCTGCACGGCACGCGGCCAGGTTTGCTCCATGTCGAGCACGCCGGGCACCACGTACACGTCGTAGGAGGGGCGATTGGCGGCGAGCACGCGGCCCAGCGAATCACGGATCACGCCGCGCGTTGTCGCCAGCGTCACGCGCCCGACGATGTTGCGGCGCGCCTGCTCGCGATGCTTCTCTGCCTGGACAATCTGCAGCTGCGCGAGCCGCGCCGTGAGCACGGCAAACGCCACCACGATGCCGAGCACCATCAAGTGGTAGCGCCGCCGGAACTCCCCCACGTCCGAGCGTTGGACGAACAGCTTCACCGCAGCGCCCCTTCGAGCGCCCGGGACAGCGCGGCGCCCGAATGCACACGCTGAGCCAGCGGGAAGATGAACAGGGAGCACAGCGCCGTGGCGGTGGCGTGCGGCAGCGCCACGGTGGCGATTTCGACGGGACGCTGCGGATCCGCGCCGAAGATGGCGAGCAACGCCAATACGAGCACACTCTCCACCAGCGAGAAGCCAAAGGCCAGGGCGGCTTTTGTCCACCAAGTTTGCGCGGTGAGCCGCACTCCGGCGATGCGGGCCAGGCCCCAGATCGCCACCGCCATCAACGCGAACAGGCCGATCGGCGCCGACCCCAGCAGGTCTGTGGCATAGCCCAAGCCAAACGCGAGCGCCGCGCCGCGAACCACCGACGCCTCATGCACGCCCAGAAAGATCACGAGCGGCAACACAAAGCTCGGCGTCGCGCCGTGCAACCCGAGATAGCCCAGGATCGGGTACAGGTTGCCCTGCACCACGATCAGGCCGAGCCCGAGCACGAGGAGGGCCAGGCTGCGCACCGCTCAGCGCTCCCCTCCGCCGGGAGGCTTGCAGTTTTCGTCTCCGCTCATGACGATGAGCACCTCTTCGAGACGCGAGAAGTCTACGACCGGCTCGGCCTCCACCGTCTGGTAGATGCCGAAATCGCGCTTGATCACGCGTGTCACTCGCGCCACCGGCAAGCCCTTGGGAAAGCGGCAGCCGAAGCCGCTAGTGACCAGCACGTCCCCGGGATCGATACTGTCACTGCTCTGCACGTATTCCACCTTCACGAAATAGCGCGAGTTGTCCCCCGCCCCGCGGACGAAGCCACGCGCACCGGTCCGCTCGACGACCACGTCTGCACCAAAGCCGCTGTCCACGGCCAGCTGCACCTGCACGCTTTCACCCGCCACACGGCGCACGATGCCCACGACTCCGTCGAGCGAGAGCACGGGCATGTTGGGACGGATGCCGGGCGCGGGAGCGTCCAGCGTGACCAGCGCCACACGGAAATAGTTGGTGATGTCCTTGGAAACGACCAGGGCGCTCACCGTTTCGGCGCCGACTCGATCGCGCATGCCGAGCAGGCGGCGCAAACGACGATTTTCAGCGTCGATCGAGCTGAGCTGGTTCACTTTGGCCTGCAAGCGAGCGCTCTGGTAGGCGAGCCGATTGTTGTCGCGCTTGACGTCGACCAGATAGACGTACTCCGAGAGCAGCCCGGAGATACCGCGCCCGAGCGCGGCGAACGTATATTGGATGGGTGCCGAGAGCGTGAGCAACGTGCGATCGATGAAGCTCGTCTCTTCGGGTTTGCGGATGTTGGACCGCAAGAAGAAGAATGGCACCGCGAGCAGCAGGATCACGAGAGCGATGTCTCGGTAACGCTTGAACGGACCCATGGCCTTACTCTCGAACCCTTACTCGCGAAAGCCCTGCCGGTGCTGGAAGCCGTGGCTAAAGCTGCGCCGATCGGCGCAGGCCGCCCTCAGCTGATAGCCACTTCCCGGAGCAACTCGATGTGATCCAGCGCTTTGCCGCTTCCGAGCACGACCGCGCTAATCGGATCGTCGCTCACCATGACCGGCAGGCCCGTCTCCTCGCGCAACAGCAAATCCAAGTTCTTGAGCAGGGCGCCGCCGCCGGTGAGCACGATGCCCTTGTCGACGATGTCCGCGGCCAGCTCCGGCGGCGTGCGCTCCAGCGCCAGCAAAGCAGCCTCCACGATCGCGTTGATAGGCTCCGTCACGGCCTCGCGGATCTCCTCGGCGTTCACCACCACGGTCTTGGGGATGCCGGCGACCATGTCACGACCTTTGACTTCCATACACATTGATGGGTCCGGCGCGTAGGCGCACCCGATGGTGATCTTGATGCGCTCCGCCGTCTGCTCACCGATGGCCATGTTGTACTTGCGCTTCATGTAGGCGACGATCGCCTCGTCCATCTTGTCCCCGCCCACGCGCACGCTCTGTGAGTAGACGATGCCGGCGAGGGAGATCACCGCGACCTCCGTGGTACCGCCCCCGATATCCACGATCATGTTGCCGCTGGCCTCCGTGATGGGGAGCCCGGCACCGATGGCCGCTGCCATGGGTTCTTCGATCAGATAGACCTCGCGAGCACCCGCACTCTCGGCGCTCTCTTTCACGGCGCGCTTCTCGACCTCGGTGATGCCGAACGGCACGCAGATGATGATGCGCGGTTTGACGAGAGTTTTGCGGTTATGCGCCCGAGCGATGAAGTAGCGCAGCATCGCCTCGGTGATCTCGAAGTCCGCGATCACCCCGTCGCGCAACGGCCGAATCGCACGGATGTTGCCCGGAGTGCGGCCAAGCATTTCCTTGGCTTCGCGCCCCACCGCGAGCACGCGGTTGTCGCCGCGCGCGTCTTTGGTCACCGCCACGACCGAGGGCTCGCAGCTGACGATGCCCTTACCTTTTACGTAAATGAGGGTATTCGCAGTTCCCAGATCGATGGCGAGATCGTTCGAGAACAGACCGTAGAGCCAATCGAAGATCATGGGGCGTTGGCCGCGCGGGGAGGAAAACCGTCGGAATTCGAGGGGGATCGCGCGACGAGGGCCCCGGTCACGGCAGGCCTTCCTACCACGACCGGCGCCGTCGGCGTCTCAATTTGACCGGGCTCGGGCGCGGCGTGAGATGGGTCGCACTAGAACGGCCCAGTGACCGCCGAATGAGTCGCCCTCGAGTTGGGGCTCCGGGGCCCCAACTCAAAAACAACCAGCTCGAGCAGGGACGCGAAGCCTCCACACGCCGCGCCTCGAGCTGGAGCTTATTCGTCGTCCCAGTCGTCCATCAGACCGCGAGCCCTAGGTGCTCGAAAGCCTTCATTTTCACGGCGCGCGTGGGTGCGATCCGTGGCGCGCACCTTCTTCTTCTTCGCGGCTGGCTCTTTCTTGCGCTTGTTCGGATCCCGGCGCTCATCCCACGTTTGCCGCTCGACGGGCGGAGGGCCACCGCTGTCACCGCCAAAGGAGCGCATGGGTGGACCGCTCGACATACCGCCTTCCCCACCCCGCGGAGGAGGAGGACGACTTCGCCAGGCACCGCCGCCCCCGACCGCGGGCCTCTCGCCGCTGCCGCCGCTCGGACGTTCAGCTCGCGGGCGGGCCACGTCCACCGTTAGCGGGCGACCGCGTAGCGCTTTTTCGCGTAATTTGGGCACTGCTTCGCGCGCTGCAGCGCTGTCCCGCAGGGATACGAATCCGAACCCGCGGCGACGGCCATCGGGATCCACCGGCATGTGCAGCTTCAGAATCGGCCCCACGCCGGCGTCACGGAAGATCTCCGTCAACTCGTCTTCGCGACAATCGCTCGGCAGGTTGGCGAGAAAGAGAGTGTTTTCGCGATCGTCAGCACTACCGCCACCGCCACCGCCACCTCCGCCAGGCAAAGGCTCTCGCGGCCCGCTGTGAGGCGGCCTTGACGGCATCGGTGCTCCTGGGGTGCGATTCCCACGGAACGGACGCACGGAGATGGGCCGACCGTCTTGAAACGAGCCGTCCAGCGCCTCCCTCACCTGCTCGGCCTGCTCCTCCGTAGCCAGAGTGATGAAGCCAAATCCTCGAGCCCTACCGGTCTGTCGATCGCGAGGCACAGCGACGTCTTCGACGCTCGCCCCCGCAGCTTCGAACATCCTCCTCAGCTCCAGCTCGGTTACGCTTTCGGGCAGGCCCGCAACGAAGAGCTTGCGAGTATCTGGATCGGTCATGTCTCTAGGCGTGGGGGGGGTTGAAGGACTTGGGAGAATATGGATGCGCCAACGCCTAGCGCGAATCAAGCGATTGATAGCCATCGGGCCGGCGCCGTCAAGCCACAGTTTCTGAAACGTGGGGAGCTCGCCGACTCGGGAACGTTGTTTGGCCGCGAGGCCTGTCAACGGGCTCGGCGGCGTTAGCAGAGGCGCCACTGGCTCGCATGCGCTGCTCGAAGCGCTGGTCTGTTGCCTGCGCGGAGGTCGGCGCGCTACGACGACCGGCCATGCGCGTTTCGGTCGTGGCCAATCCGAGAGCGGGGTCCGGCGCGGCTGCGCGCAAGTTGGACGCGTTGAGGCGCGGCCTCAGCGAGCTGGGCATCGCACACGAAGTCCTAACGACGGAACGCCGAGGCCACGCGAGCGAGCTGGCGCGCCAGGCGCGCGACGCAGGTTCGTCGGTGCTGCTCGTCGTTGGCGGTGACGGCACACTCAACGAGGTGAGCCAGGCCTATATCGACACCGATGGACAGCCCATCCCGGGGCCCGCGATAGGCATCGTACCGGCCGGCACCGGTGGCGATTTTGCGCGCGGGACAAATCAGACTCGGGCGGACATCCCGTCGGTGCTCGCGCGTCTGAGCGCTCTCGAGCTGCAACCACTCGACCTCGGTGTGCTCAGCTTGACGAGCGCCTCGGGGGCGCCCGTGTATCGGGCCTTTCTCAACATCACCAGCATGGGCATCTCCGGAGACGTGGACGAACGCGTGGAGCGAGGCCCGAAGTGGCTCGGGGGCAAAGCGGCGTTCTTGTGGGGGACGTTCGGGGCGGCGCTCGGCTATCAAAACGTGCCCATCGAACTCAGCATCGACGGCGAGGTGTGGCATCGAGGGCCTCTGTTCGTGGCCGCCATCGCCAACGGGCAGTTCCTGGGCGGGGGCATGCACATCGCACCACGCGCGGACGTGAGCGACGGGCAGTTCGACGTGGTCGTGGTGGGCGACATTTCCAAAGCCAAGCTGGCCGCGCTCCTTTCAACGGTCTATCGAGGGGCGCACCTGGGCCTCGATTGCGTGAAGAGCCAGCGGGGCCGGGTGGTTTCGGCGCGGGCGATGCGTGACGAGAAGCCCGTCCTGGTCGACGTGGACGGCGAGACGCCCGGCTACCTCCCGCTCACCGCGCGCATTTTTCCAGGCGCGCTCCGCCTGCTCGTCGACTGACCTGATAGCCGTCTGCACTGGCGGCGCGGAGCCGGGGTCGTGTTAGCCTGACCGTATGCTGCAACGCCCCCGCCGAAATCGGGTTTCCCCCGCGGTCCGCTCGATGGTCCGCGAGACATTCCTTGCGCCCCACCACCTGGTGCTGCCGCTGTTTGTGCAAGGCGGCAAGGGCCGCGAGACGCCGATCGGATCGATGCCCGGCTGCTCTCGCCTGAGCATCGATCGCCTGGTCGACCACGCCCGCGAGGCCTTCGAGCTCGGGGTGCGGGGCGTGGCCCTTTTCCCAGCCCTCGACGACACTCTGAAAGACCCGCGCGGCCGCGAAGCGCAGAACCCCGACGGTCTGCTGCAGAACTGCGTGCGCGAGCTGAAGCGGCAGCTACCCGAGCTCTGGGTCATCACTGACGTCGCGCTCGATCCGTATTCGTCGGACGGCCACGACGGCGTGCTGCTCGATGGGCGCATCGACAATGACGAGACCTTGCCGCTGCTGGCCGCGATGTCCGTCGCCCAGGCTCGTGCCGGCGCCGACATGGTTGCGCCTTCCGACATGATGGACGGTCGGGTGGCCGCCATCCGGACCGCGCTGGATAGCGCCGGTTTCACGCAGGTCGGCATCCTCAGCTACTGCGCCAAATACGCCTCGGCCTTCTACGGTCCGTTCCGTGAAGCGCTGGATTCCGCGCCGCGCGGTGGGGACAAAAAAACGTACCAAATGGATCCGGCCAACGTCCGCGAAGCGGCGCGCGAAGTCGCGCTCGACGAGAGCGAGGGCGCGGACATGCTGATGGTCAAGCCGGCCACGATCTATGCAGACGTGATCCGCTACGTGCGCGAGCAGAGCCGCCTGCCCGTTGCGGCCTATCACGTGAGCGGCGAATTCGCGATGCTCAAGGCCGCGGCACAGAACGGCTGGCTCGACTACGACGCCTGCCTGCTCGAGACATTGCTCGGCCTGCGCCGGGCCGGCGCCGACGTGATTTTCACCTACGGAGCCCTCGAGGCGGCGCGGCTGCTCGCACGAAAGTGACAGCCGGCCCCCTCGGGCCCGCCTTTTCCGCCGAATCAAATCTGCGCTAGCCTTACTTTCGGGGCGGCACGCGCCGTCGGCTCGGTCATGCCTTCATGGTCCTACACCACTCGGCCAGCACTCGAACGCGTTCACTCGCAGGCGTTCTCGACTCGGCAGTTGGTATGTGGGCCCGACGCGAGTTAAGCTAGCGCATGTCCTTGAAGATTGACCAGGACTACGGACGCTTCCGTAACATCGTGCGCGGCAAGATCCGCGAGGGGCTGCGCAAGTACATTTCCCAAGGCGACATGATCGGTCGCAAGGGAAAAGACTTGGTCAGCATCCCCATTCCACAGATCGACATTCCCCGCTTCACCTTCGACGGGCGTCACCAGGGCGGCGTCGGACAAGGTGAAGGAGAAGTCGGAGACTCGCTCGGCGGCAACCCTCAAGAGGGAGATGGCACCGGCAAGGCGGGCAAGGGCGAAGGCCAACACATGTTGGAGGTCGACATCACGCTCGACGAGCTCGCCGACATTCTGGGTCAGGAGCTCGAGCTGCCTGACATCAAGAACAAGGGCCAGAGCAAGATCCGCAGCACCAAGGACCGCTACACTGGCATCCGGCGCACCGGGCCCGAGTCGCTCCGACATTTCAAGCGCACCTATCGCGAGTCGCTGCGGCGCGCGATCGCCAGCGGCTTGTACGACAAGGATGCGCCGATGCTCGTGCCGCAACACGAGGACAAGCGCTACCGCTCGTGGCGGGAAACGACCGAGCCAGTCGCCAACGCCGTCATCATCTACATGATGGACGTGTCGGGTTCGATGGGCGACGAGCAAAAAGAGATCGTGCGCATCGAGAGCTTCTGGATCGACACCTGGCTGCGCCGGCAATACCGCGGGCTCGAGAGCCGCTACATCATCCACGACGCCGTGGCGCGCGAAGTGGACCGCGAGACGTTTTTCCACACCCGCGAATCCGGCGGCACGATGATCTCGAGCGCCTATCGCCTGGCGGCGAAGCTGATCGAACAGGAGTACCCGCCTGACCAGTGGAACATCTACCCGTTCCACTTTTCGGACGGCGACAACTGGTCCATGGACGACACCTTGAGCTGCATCGAGATCTTGCGACGGCAGATCCTGCCCGAGGTGAACATGTTTGCCTATGGCCAGGTGGAGAGCCCGTACGGGTCGGGGCAATTCATCAAAGATCTGCGCGAGCACCTCGGTGATGACCAGCGCGTGGTTACCAGCGAGATCGAAGACAAGAACGCGATCGTCAACAGCATCAAAGACTTCCTCGGAAAAGGCAACTGATGCCCCATCTCCTGAATAGAAGCTCCCTACCCCCTTACCTGCGCGCCGAGCAGGAACGGATCGAAGGCATGGCTCGCGCGGCAGGCCTCGATTTCTTCCCCGTCATCTTCGAGATCCTCTCGTATGACCAGATCAACGAGATCGCCGCCTACGGTGGTTTTCCGAATCGCTATCCGCATTGGCGCTTCGGCATGGACTACGAGCGACTGAGCAAGAGCAACGAATACGGGTTGTCGAAGATTTACGAGCTCGTGATCAACAACAACCCGGCGATTGCCTATCTGCTCGAAGGCAACAGCCTCACCGATCAGAAGCTGGTGATGTGCCACGTCTACGGGCACGTAGACTTCTTCAAGAACAACTTCGCCTTCCGGTCTACGGATTTGAACGCCACGGGCAAGGTGATCAACCCGGTGCTAAAGGGGGAACACTACCGGCCCAATCGCAAATGGGTGGATCGCATCGCCAACCACGGCGCCACGGTGCGGCGCATCATCGATCGCCACGGCATCGACGAAGTCGAGAAGTTCATCGACAACTGCCTGTCGCTCGAGAACCTGATCGATCCGTATTCGCCCTTCATGGTGCGGCAAGACAGCAGCAAGGAAGATGACGAGCCGCAGTCGGTAGAAGTGCCGCGGCTCAAGGCCAAGAGCTACATGGATAAATTCATCAACCCCGATGAATACATCCAGGAACAGAAGGCCGCGCTCGAAGCCAAACAGAAGAACAAGAAGGGCAAATTCCCGCGCGAGCCGGTGCAAGGGGTGTTGTGGTTTTTGCTCAACCACGCGCCTCTGGAGCGCTGGGAGCGCGCCATCCTCGCCATCATCCGGGACGAGGCGTACTACTTCTCGCCGCAGATCCAGACCAAGATCATGAACGAGGGCTGGGCCTCGTATTGGCACTCCAGGCTGATGACGCAAGGCGCGTGCAGCGCCTCGGAGATCGTCGACTACGCCGACAACAACGCGGCGGTGATGGCGACGTCACCGGGGCAGCTGAACCCGTACAAGCTCGGCGTCGAGCTGTACCGCAGCATCGAGGAGCGCTGGGACCGCGGGCAGTTCGGGCGCGACTGGGAGCAGTGCGACGACCTCGACCGCAAGCGCAACTGGGACCTGCGCCTCGGGCTCGGCAAAGAGAAGATCTTCGAAGTGCGCCGGCTCTACAACGACGTGACGTTCATCGACGAGTTCCTCACGCCCGAGTTCGCCATGGACCACAAGTTGTTCAACTTCGAGTGGTCCAAGCGGCACGAGCAATATGAGGTTGCCACGCGCGAATTCAAGAAGGTCAAAGAGAAGCTGCTTTCCCAGCTCACGAACCTCGGCAATCCGTTTCTGTATGTCGAGGACGCAAACTTCGACAATCGCGGGGAACTGCTCCTGACGCACAAGCACCGCGGCATCGATCTGCGCAACGATTACGCGCAGGCGGCCATGACCTCGCTAGTGCGGATCTGGAAGCGTCCGACGTGCCTGCGCACGGTGGTCGACAGCAAACCGACACTCTTACGTTTCGACGGCAAGGAACACACGAGCGTGCAGGAAAGCGCGGCCTAGCGGCTCCGGGGGGCGGGGAATTGGCAGCGGCCATGTTTCGTCGACTCATCAGCTCGGCGCGCAGGTGGGCACTGGCCTTGGGC
>JAYWEH010000414.1:0-3946 GCA_043780025.1 Deltaproteobacteria bacterium | reverse complement strand
CGGTACCTGCGAGCGCAGGGCCTCTTCGGCCATCACCATCCATCGGTCGCGACAAGGCTTCAGTCGAGTGCCCTAAACGCCGTATCGGTTGAGGCGATCACGACCCAGCCCGGGTCGAGCCTAGCTGAGGGCGATACTTTGAGACCTGTCGCAACAAGATCTCCTCACATCGGTTAGCCACGGTCTCTACCCTTGGTGGCGGCGAGAGCGGTCCGCTCGATCCGCGAACATCTACATGCCACCACGGCGCCGCGACGTTCAGTACGGGCGCAATTCGTCAATCGGAGAATCTCATGCGAACGAATATCAAAGTGGGTCTCGTGATGGCGATCGCAGTCTCGCTCATGGCTCAGGAGGCGGCGGCAGAATGGGTGACTCTCGGACCGGCAACCGCGTGCCACACCTATCTGGCGTACCCTTGGGCCGCGAACTGCGACGATTTCGACTGGGTAAGCGGGTACCGGATCCAGGAATGGGTGGCTGGTCCGGACGTCTGGCGCAACGATTCCGCGGCCGGTGCTCGCGCAATGGCGATAGCGTTTGGAGGTACTTGGGTGACGGCGCACGCCATCACCCTTGATGGGAGGGTTCTGCGGCGAACAGGAGGGGCGTCTCCTGTATGGCAACCGATGCCCCTCAACAAGTGCGGAACAAACCTCCCCCCGATTCAATTCAATCACGGGGGCGAGCGGCCAATCCTGGCGGTCATGGACGACGTGCCGTGGGTCATTGATGCGTCCGGGAGGGTGCGCTTCTGGCGGACCGCGGGCAGCCCGGATTGCTGGGCGGCCGTGGCCACTGTTCCCGGCTCGGAAGCTATGCGCGGTATCGGAGCATATCGATCATCGCCCGCTGGCATCGACCGTATCTGGGCGCTCCGCGGAATCAACCTTTACTTGTTCGATGGGGCTCAGTGGCAGCTCATCGACACCGAGACCGCGGAGATCGGAAACGGCCATCCCTTTGTCCTTGGCAAGAACCGCCAAGACCTTTGGCAGTACCACATAGAAACCGGGGAGTGGTCACTGGAGGCAGTCTTGCCGGTCAAGGCCAAGCGGCTTGATATGGGGGGCATATACGCCTTCTTTCCTCAATTCATCGACGACCAGGGGCGAGTCTGGGACTACTCGATCTTCTGACAGGAGGCCGGGGTCTGGGCTCGACGACGACGCGGCGCTGGGCGGCGTGCGCGGGGCGGCGCTGAGCTCACAGCTCCGTCCGTCCGCATTATCCCCACCGGCACCGCCTTCACCGATCAACCCACTCGCGGGACTGTCGCCATTCCTCGCGGCTGGAACGCTGGTGCCTCGCGCAGGGTCGCCGTGTCGCCGGGCTGAGCGGAGCAGCAAGGCTGCGTGCTGTTGGTTCGCTGCGCCCAGTGGGCGTCGACTCTCGTCGTGCTCGGCTGGGACGGAGACGCGATTGCGGAGAAGGGTCGCATCGAGCTGCCTGGCACGAGCTGGCAGCTCGCAGCGGTGTCGGACCAGCTGGTGCTCGTGACTCGTCAGGTGGGGCGCTTCACCGAGCACGCCGCCATCGCTGTCGACGGCGAGGTTGCCCTGCGCGGACCCTGGCCCTTGCCCGTGAGCGTGTCGGACCACGAGGCCCGCTTCGCGACGCTCCCCTGAGCGGCCGTCGGAGGTGCTCGAGTGCTCTGCATGGCCTGCCCCAGCGATGACCTCGAGCGCGTGGCGGCGCGCCGAATGCCGTAAAAACTGCAGGCTCACACATTATACTGGACAAATAATCAGTATCGGGTTAGACGAGTCGAGTGCTGACTCGAGGCGAAGTGCTGAGGCTCGATACTGAGTTAGCCGAGCTGTGCACGCAGGACGCCGCGGCGAGGTTGAGGCTTGGGCAAGCTCTCGAAGTGTTGGGTCGCGGCGGGTGCTTCGAGCTCGGGTTTTCATCGCTGTCAGCGTACGCGCTCGAGCGTTGCGAGCGCGGTGCGCGTTGGGTGCAAGGGGCGCGCTGCGTCGCGCGGCGGCTCGAAGTGTTGCCGCAGCTGCGGCGCGCGGTGGCGGCGGGGGAGGTGTCTTGGAGTCAGGGAGAACTCGTCGCGCGCGTGGCCAAGCCCGAAGACGAGACGCATTGGCTGGCGCTGGCGAAGCAGCACACCGTGCGAGAAATGCGCGCGCTCGTCAGCGCGTCGCTGCCAAAGGCTGAAACGAGCGAGGCTGACGAGGAGACGTGCACACTCGTGTGCACGGTCGATCGCGAAGACGCTTGGTTGTTCGAGGCCACTCGAACGTTATTGGAGCAGCTGGGCACTCACACCGCGGAGGATCAGCTCGAAGCGCTGCTCGCCGAGGGGCAGGGCACGCTGCTCGCGGGGTTGCCTCGGGGGGCCATCGACGCCGAGAACCTCATGTCGTACGACGCCGCGCAACGCGCATGGAATGAACAGCTCGCGCATTGGCGAACCGAAGCCGAGGCGCTGTGTGAGAATGAGATCCGCAATGTTGCGGACCGGGATGGCCTTGGCAACGCAGGCAATGGCGAAATCGCCGCCGCAGCCGCACTGGGTTGCCGATCGCTCGAGTCAGCGAGCAGTAGCGAGATGGACCGGCACGTGCAGGCTCTATCGCGAGCGCTGTCGGGTCACGAGCTCGAGATCGCTCGCCGCCTCTCGAGCCTGCACCGCGCGAACGGTTGGCGGCGGCTCGGCTACGCCACGGAGGCGCAATACGCGCGCGAGCGGCTGGGGATATCTCCGTCGCTCTTGCAAGCGAGGCGATCGCTGGCCCACAAACTCGAGTCGCTGCCGCGAGTGCTCGAGGCGCTCGCGAATCGCAGCATTGGCGTCGAAGCGGCGGTTCAGCTCGTGCGCATCGCGACGGCGGAGACCGAAGCGGCGTGGCTCGAGCGGGCGCTGCGTCGCACCATCAAGCACTTGCGCGAAGAAGTGGCGGCGGCGCTGGTCGCGGTGCGGGTCTCGGGTGAGCGCACTTGCTGGCCCCCCGCGGAGCCGGAGCTGTCGGCGTTTCAGGAACTGGAGCGGCGGGTGGTGAGTGGGGAGTTTGGTGGAACGCTGCGCGGCGCCGACGGAAACGTAGCCGCGCTTTCGACGCCGGGTGAAGCGAGCCTCGAGGCGGACAGCTTTCAGCCGGACAGCGGACAGCGGAGGGCGTGGTGGGTCACGTTGAGCAGCCTGTGGGCGTGGCTGAATGGCGGATGCCAGGCGTCTGCGGGGCTGCAGTCCTCGGAGCGACTGCGGGCGGGGCTGGCAGGGGCGAGTTCGGAGGCGGCGCCTCGGCAGGCTCGAAGCGCGGGGCGCGTTACGCTGCGCTGGCGCGTGCCGCGCTCGACCTACACCTGGTGGCGAGGGCTAGAGGCGCAGGCGCGGCGGTGGTTACCGCGTGGCGTGAGCTGGCTGCGGTTTCTGTGCGTGTCGCTGTGGCGCGCCTGGCGGCACATGCTCGGCAGCGACGTGGCGTACGGGCAGGTCTACGTGCGCGATCGGTTTCGCTGCACGAGCCCGGTGTGCAACCGGCGAGACGTCACGCCGCATCACCTCCAATTCCGCTCGGCGGGCGGCGGCGATGAGGACGACAATGTCGCAGCGGTGTGCACGTGGTGCCATCTATTCGGTGTGCACGCCGGGCGCATTCGAGCTGAGGGGTCGGCATCGGACATTCACTGGGAGCTCGGTCCGCGCGAGCAGCCGTGCGTCGTGGTGCGTGGCCGAGAGCGCGTGGCGGCGTGAGCTCCGCGTTGAGTCGGGGCGACGTGCCTGGAAGGCCCCAGGCCCGCCGTTCAACGTCCAGGCTCTTGCCGTAAACCTGGCCGAGCCCGCAGATTGGGGCTCGTGCTAAGGTGGAGCACCATGGCAACCTCGTGGCCCCCTCTTGCAGCGCTACACGACTCGCAATCGGGTCGTCGACTAGAAGCAGCGGAATGGTTGTGCCTGCCCGAGGACGAGGCAGGAGAGCTCGTTGCCGGGCGG
>JAYWEH010000413.1:0-3948 GCA_043780025.1 Deltaproteobacteria bacterium | reverse complement strand
TAGTACGCCGGTTCCAATGAAGCGATGGGAATTTCGAATGGCCCGGCTGGAGCGAGGGCATCGAAATTCCCGCCTTTTGCTCTCTCAGCCTCGGCATGCACGCGGGGTGGGCAACCCCTCTAAGAAACTGCTCAACACTGTCTAGTGACCGTCCCCGCGAGACAGTTCTGTTGGGAGGCCGCGAGCCCAAACTGCTGGTTCAAAATAGGCGCACGGACCGGCTTGGCACGCCTTGCTCCGGTTTGAATCGTCGGCGGATCTGCCAGTTGGTATGACATGTGTGCCAAAAATGAATCCGCGGCGAAATGATGCAAGAAAGAAGGAAAAAACCTGGACGAGGTAGCCCACCTTGCCCTTTACTGTAGGGTGGTGGCAGGAGTCGGAATCAATGATCGGGCAGGCGGTTTCAAGCGTGTCACGCTTCCGCCCATGCCGCGGCTAGTCCAAGCTTCGCCACGCGCGAGCGTGAAGGTCGATAGCGACATGACCGCCAACATCGCAGAAAGTGGAAACTCGCGTTCACAGGGCAGACCATGATGCCGAGAGAAGGGACCATCATTGCTGATCGCTACCGCCTCGAACGCAAGGTGGGCGGCGGACGCGTGTCAGCGACTTGGCGCGTTCAGGACGAGTTCACGGACGCGCCATGCGCGATCAAGCTCCTCCACAAGTCGATGCACAAGCATCCCGAAGCGCTGACGCGCTTCTCGCTGGAAGAGCGTCTGGCTCGAGAGCTCGCCGGCGCTTACTTTCCGGAACGCATCGGCTCGGGTAGCTGGAACGCCGTGCGCTACATCGCGTGGCGTTGGTACGAAGGCGAGTCACTGCGCACACTGTTCGAGCGCAATCCGAAGCAAGACGCGCCAACCGTGCAGTCCATTGTCCAGGAGACATGTCAGGCGCTTTCGGTCGTGCACTCGGCAGGTTACGTGCATGGCGATCTGAAGCCGGAAAATCTGTTCTTTGCTGATCGCGGGGAGAGCGACCCGACACGTCAGCTCAAGCTGCTCGGCTTTGGCGTAGCGTCGCGCATCGGGCCGGCCTCCAGCGTGGGGGCGCAGGCTCGGCGTAGGCCGGGGGAGATTGTCGGTACGCCGCTGTATCTGAGCCCCGATCAAGTCCTCGGAAGAGTCCCGAAAGGCGGTCAGGCTGACCTGTGGGCGCTGGCCGTGATCGTGTACGAGGCGCTCACCGGGCGCGCGCCGTTCCTGGGCCAGGATCTGGGAGAGGTGCTGGAAGCCATCTTGCAACGCCGGGCACCCAAGCCGAGCGAGCTGGCCGACCATCTACCGCCGACGCTCGACCTGTGGTGGGCGCAGGCGCTCGAACAGGAATTCTCCTCACCGAACGAATTTGCGGGCGCGCTCGGCCGAGCTCTTGCCCCCGCGCTGCGCAGCTCGCGCACTCAACGCTCCGCGCTGCTGCCCGATCGAGTCGCCGCACCCATCGCAGCGATCGCGTCGGAGCCCCCGGCCGCCACGCGCGGCCCTTCGCTTTCAGGCACTGCGGCAGGCGTGGGCCCCGATGCTGTTTCGGCTACAGCAGCCATGGCAGGTGCGGCCGGCCTTTCAGGTCCAACTGGCCTTTCAGGTACAGCTGCCGGGGTGGGGCCAGCCGCGCTCTCGGCCGCGGCCGCCCTCGGTGGAAACTCCGCCGCGCTTTCGAGCACGGCCATGGGCGTCGGGCCGGGAGCGCAGGCTGCGCCGATGAAATCGATTGAAGGGCTCAAGCCGGCCGCCAAGGGCGGTGGCACGCCTTTTCCCGGCATGTTTGCTCCACTGCCCTCGCCACTGCGCGATTTAAAGGCAGGGCTCTCACGCAAGACATTGGTCGGCATTACGCCGCCATCCTCGCTCGCCCCCGCGCCCATCGCAGCCGTCGGTACGGCATCGGTGGCCGGCGCGGGGCCCACTCGAGTGATCGAAGGGGCGCCGTGCAGAGCCATCGAGGTCACGGAGGCACCTGTCGAGCTGTCTCTGGACAGCGTCAGCAACGGCGTCGAAGACCTGCGTCGCTCGAGCGCCACGATGCCGTTTCCGAGGCCTCGCTTTCTGGCGCGGCACTCCGCGGCTGAGCCCGACACCAGCGCTGAGGGCAGTGTCGAGCAGTCTGCGCGAGCCTTCCTCGCGGGTATGGCTGAGCAACCCGCGTGGCGGGAAACGACGCGCTCTTTGCGCTTCGTGCTGAAGAGCCCCGATCACAAGCCGCAACGGATCGCGGCTGTCGTGGTCTGTGCAGCGGCAGCCCTGGTGATCTTCTTCGTGGGCCGCTCGCCCATCGCCGGCACCGGTACCATTGGCCAGACGCGGAGCTCCCTTTCGACCGAACCAGGCCAAACCGCAAAGAATGACTCGACCGGTCTGACGACTACGGTGCGGCCCGGCGGTCCCGCTGCGACGGATCCGGGCGTCAATCCGCCGCCTGAGGAGTCCGGTGCCGTCGATCCCGGCATCACGGCCGGCGATGTCGTTCCCGGTGCGCCGAGGGGCTCAGACAGCCCAGATGAAGCGCCCTCAATCGACGAAGAGATAGCAGGCGAGCCCAATACCGCTTCGCCCAAGGCCACCACTCCGGGCGGGCGGGCGCAACCCAGAGACGAGCTCGCTCCGGGTTTGAAGATGCCCCCAACGCAGAAGACCAGCGCACCGGCCCCGCCGCGGCCGGCGGCTCGCCCTCCGCGCCCAGCGCCGCCACGACCGCCGACGACGGGCGCCGCCCCTCGGACGGAGCCAGGTCCACAGAGGGCGCCTGCGGCACGGCCTCAGAACGCCCCGGAACCTCCTGCGACGCCCCGACGCAGCTCGGGAGAGTTCGATTTTGGCATCTAGATTTCGATGACTAAATACTTAATTTCATTAACTTTGTGCGGATTTTTGGGATGGAGTGGCGTGGCTTTGGCACAGGCTCCCCAGCCCTCGGCCGCGGACCGAACCACGGCGCGCCGGTTGGGCATCGAAGGGCAAATCGCCTTGAAAAAGCGCGACTTCGATACCGCCGCCGATCGCTTCGAGCGGGCCAATGATCTGGTCAGCGCCCCAAGCTTCTTGGTGCGCCTGGCGAAGGCGCGAGTCGGCCAAGGCCGGCTCGTGGAAGCCTACGAGATCTATCGCACCATCATCCGAGAGGGCGTGGAACCCGACAACCCGCAGGCCTTCAAGCTCGCGTTGACGGAGGCGCAAGAGGAGGTAAAGAGCGTCGAACCGCGCCTCGCGTGGGTGACGATCAACGTCGTGGGAGCGAATCCGAATCAAGTCGAAGTTTCGCTCAACGGCAGCTTGATTCCGAGCGCGGCGCTGGGCGCGCAACGGCCTGCAGACCCCGGTACCCTTCGGGTCCAGGCCAAGGCCGCTGGCTATCGTACCGCCGAAGCGGAGCTGCAACTCGCCGAGGGGCAACACGTGCCGGCGATCGAGCTGCGAATGGTGGCGCTGCCCAAGGAAGCGCAGGTCGCGATTGCGGCACCGGGTGGTCGGCCCGTAATGACCGCCGACGGGGGAGAGCCCCCCTTCATCTCCCAGGAGACCCTCGGCTATATCGCGCTGAGCGTCGGTGCGATTGGCCTCGGCGTCGGCAGCGTCACGGGCGTCATCGCCATCAACCGCCGCGCTGACCTCGCCGAGATCGAATGTGTTGATGTGCCAACGGGCTGCAGGGTAACTGATCCGAATGTCACTGCCTTACAAGCCAAAGACATGGAGAAGGATCTGAATACCTTTGCCACCACGGCGACGGTCAGCTTCATAGCGGGCGGCGCGCTCGCCGCCACTGGGCTCCTCTTACTCGTCCTGGCACCCGACGAAGACCCGAGCGACACGGCGACGCTGCGCCCTTACGTCGGCTTGGGCAGCATCGGCGCCGTCGGAACCTTCTGATGCCAAGACCGCGTTGGGCGCTGCCATTTGCATTGGCCGGCGTCATCGGAGCCGCCGGGGCCCTGGTCGCCTGCGC
>JAYWEH010000412.1:0-3954 GCA_043780025.1 Deltaproteobacteria bacterium | reverse complement strand
CCTCCTATCAGCTGTGTTTTATCCCGCTCGGGCTCTGGGGCGCAGCTCGGGCCGTTCGCACGCGCAGCCTGCGCCATGCGAGCCTGGCGACGGGCGCGTTCACGCTGGGCTTAGCCATCGCCTTCGCGCCGCAGGTCTACATCAATGTTCACAAGTTCGACAGGGCTAGCCCATTCGTGCAGACGGCGCGAGCGTACGGAGGGCGGAGCCTATTTTTGCAGCAGCTCGCGTGGGGCATTTACATTCAGCGCTACGAGACCAACGTGGGCAAGTCCTGGCCCGTAGCCGCCGGAGGTGTCGTGTTCGTGGACCCTGCCGGTCTCCAGATCGTGCGCTCCGAAAACATCATGCACCCCAAGGGCGCCACGGCGCCATTCTTGAAGAGCGATTTCACGCTGGGCCACTATGCGCGGCTGGTCGCTGAGCGCCCACTGTTCTTCGCACGGCTCTATGCGCGCCACCTCTTCAATGGCCTCGATATTGCGTACCCGAGCGTCTACGTCACTGACGTATTGCGCCCGCGCATCTTGTTCACCACGCTCAACCACCTCACCTGGTTGACCGCGCTGGGTGCGGCGGTGCTCGGGCTGCGGCGTGGCTTCGCGAGGCGGCACGCCGCGGCGCTCGTTTTACTGTTCACGGTGTGTGTGCCATCGCTGACGTCAGTCGCAGGCGCCGTGGAGACGCGCTTCTTCTTGCCGTTGTTCCTGCTCGCCTATCTCGTCGTCGTGGCGGGCGGGCTCCCCTTCGTCAAATGGCTGTGGTCAGCGCGTTTGTCGGTACAGCTGTCCATCGTGGCCGCGATGCTGAGCGCTTTACTCGGCGCGCGCATCCTGTCCGACAGCACGTTCGCCACGATGCCCTTCAAGGCGGGCAGCCTCATCAAGGCGCGCTGACGCTCGGCGCTCGCCAACTATCGTTCAGCCGATGCGCCCGAGACGGCTGCGCCGGCCGCAGCGTGGTAGTAGGAGGGAAGCCCTCCCGCACACTCGCACAGCGGCCGTTTATCAACGCTGCGAGACAGCGCCCGCTCGTGAACGCCCCTTCCCTCCTTCACGTGAAGCCGACCCACGTGGGCTTGCCGCCAGCGTCTAAACGAGCTCCCTGAGCACCGGGCTGTTACCGCCGCGCGACGCATGTGGGCCAACGAGACGAGCAACCCGCGCCGTTGGGGCGCTCGCTCTGGACGCGAAGCTGCAACCCGCCGTATCAATCGCGGCCAGCGGCAAAGCCTCGCAGGGCTCGCCGCAATCGGGGCGACAAATCGAACTCGGCCTGGCTACTTTACACAAGGCCGCGACGGCTTGGAAGGTGTACGCAAAGGTGCTCCTCGGGTACGTGGGCCGTCGTGTTGCATCCGGATTTCGGTTGGATGAAGTCGGTGCCATACGTGCCAAAGGTCCCCACGAGGGACAGGTCCGCATCAAACGCAGGTCCGCCCGATCAGCCATGGCTGGTATCGCTGTTGGCGACGAAGCAATCCAACGGTGCATCTCGTGTGTCCTTCACGCTAGCGCCAGCGTCACCGAACCAAGCAGCTACTCTGGGGACAGCGCCGCGAGCAGGCGCTCTCGCTCTTCTTTGGTCAGGCTCACGAGGCGCCCCTCCACGCGAAATGAACGTTCGTCGTGGCGGCGCGCGCCCCGCACCTTGATGCGATACTCGCTCGCTGACGGGACAGCGAGGGCTCCCGCGGTATTCGGATCGACACTGCTCGGATCCACAGCTCCGCCCCGGTCGGAAGCCGCGCCGTCGTCCGTGGCGATGAAGGCCAGCGTGGCACCGATCGGAAACGGGCGGGAGCACAAGACCACGGCCCAATCGCCGTTGCTCTCGAGTAGTTGCACTTCCGGATCGTGGCCACCGGCGTCTTTCAGACGCATCCGCACGCTTCAACCCTTCTTCGCGTTTCGGATCGCGACGCGCGCTTCCTTGTCAGCGTCTCGCTGCCTCAGCGTCTGGCGCTTGTCGAACAGCTTCTTGCCCTTGGCTACACACAGCTCGAGCTTCACGCGGCCGTCCTTGAAGTAGAGCTTGGTCGCCACCAGCGTCATGCGCTCGCGCTCTTGAGCGCCGAGCAGCTCATCAATCTGTGAGCGATGCAACAACAACTTGCGCGCGCGCTTCTCCTCGTGGCCGAGGAAGGAGTGGGAGAGCGGCGGCACGCGCATGCCCTTGACGAAGGCTTCGCCGCGCTGGATTTCCACCCATGAATCAGTGATGTCGGCCGGGCCTTCGCGCAGGGCGCGCGCTTCGCTGCCGATCAGCACGACGCCGGCCTCGAAGCTCTTTCCGAGCTCGAAATCGTGGCGGGCCCGCCGGTTCTGGGCGATCAGCCGATCCCCCTCGGGGGCCTTTTTCTTGGCGGGCTTGGCCATCGGGCCCCGGACTATGACCCTTTCCCACGGTTGTGCAAGGGTAGTAGACGGTCCCCCTGCCCATGTTGTCGACCCGGCTCCGCGGCGCCACCACGCACAATCTCAAAGCGATCGACCTCGACCTTTTGCCGGGTCAGGTGGTGGCGCTCACCGGCGTGTCGGGCGCGGGCAAGAGCAGCCTCGCGCTCGACACGCTGTATGCCGAAGGGCAGCGGCGTTTCGTCGAGAGCTTCAGCCCCTACGCGCGCCAGTTTCTGGAACGGCTAGAGCGCGCGCCGATGACGAGCCTCGAGCCGGTCCCGGCAGCGATCGCTGTCGATCGCAGAGCGCCGGTCAAGAGCTCGCGTTCGACGCTGGCGACGATGGCCGACATCGAGCCCTATCTGGCGGCGCTGTTCGTGCGCGAGGCGTTGCCATTGTGCCCCGATCACGGAGAGCCGGCGGTCTCGCTGGATGCGCGCGGCGCGGCCCGTCGCGTGGCGCAGGTGTTCGGCGGTGCGCGCGTGATCGTGACCTGGCCTGCCTGGGCGAAAGACCCGGGCGAGTACCTCGAGCTACGAGACCAGTGGGCGACCCAGGGCTACCGCCGGCTCTGGGTCGAAGGTCAGGCACGCGACATCGACACGGTTCCGCCTTCCGCCATCAGCGCGGCGGACGGTGCGCGCGTGATCGTGGATCGCGTGACCTCGACCGAAGCGGACGTGCCGCGCATCGGCGCCGCGATTGAAGCGGCCTGGCAACGGTCGGGCGGTCTCGCGCGGGTGTTTCTCGAAAGCCAGGGCAATGGCGCGGGCAAGGCCGACGGTATCACGCTGCGGCGCGGACTCGGCTGCCCCGTCTGTGCACGTGCGCTCGCGACGCCCAGCATGGGCCTGTTCTCCTACGAATCGCCGCTCGGCGCGTGCCCCACCTGCCGCGGTTTCGGCCGCACCTTGGGCATCGACTGGAACAAGGTGATCCCCGATCCGCGCCGCCCACTCGGCAAGGGCGCAATTCGCCCCTGGAGCGGCAAATCGACCAGCTGGGAGCGCGGGCAGCTCGAAAAATTGTGCCGCCGCCACGGCGTGCCGATGGACGTGCCGATAGCCCAGCTGAGCCCCGCCGAGCGCCAGATCATCCAGACCGGGGATCGCGAGTTCGAGGGCATCGAGGGTTGGTTTCAGTGGCTGCAAGGGCGCACCTACAAGATGCACGTGCGCGTGCTGTTGTCGCGCTACCGTTCTTACGACCCTTGCGCGAGTTGCTCGGGGCACCGCCTCGGTCCAGCGTCGCTCGGTTTCGTCGTGGCAGGGCTCAACATCGCCGAGTGGCACGCGCTCGAAGTGAGCCGAGCGCGCGCGCGGCTGCAAGAGTTTCAGTGCGTGACCGACCAAGGGCGCCTGGCTCGGGTCGAGCTCGCCAATCGGCTCACGTATCTGGAGCGTGTGGGGCTCGGTTATCTGACGCTGGATCGGCAGGCGCGCACGCTGTCCGGCGGTGAAGCCCAACGCGTCACGTTGACCGCCGCGCTCGGCACCAACCTGTACAATGCTCTGTTCGTGCTCGACGAGCCGAGCGTGGGCCTGCACGCCTCCGA
>JAYWEH010000411.1:0-9385 GCA_043780025.1 Deltaproteobacteria bacterium | reverse complement strand
GTGTAGCCCAACAAGCGCTCGATGTACTCACCGAAACTGCCAAAGCCGAGGTGCACGTGCGCGGCCGAGCGTCGCGCGACGAGCAGCCAGCGCCCTTCTTCAGCGTCGGCCTGAGCGCGCTGCCGCGCGAGCCGTGATAGTGCTTCATGCGCGCGCCGCCAATCGCACTCGTGTTCTGCTACCGTTGCCGCGTCTGCTCTCTGCATGCTCGAGACGCTAGCATGGCGATTTCGGTGCTCCGGATTGCCCGGCACCGCGTCTCGCGTCGCCGCGATCGCCGTCGAACGCGTTTCCGAGGAGAAACACGCTTGGCGAGGCAACGCGTGGCACGCCGGAGGCCCGCGACGCAGAGTGTCGCTCGACAACGCTACGCGCCTTAGATCTCCAGCAAATACGTCCGACACGGATTCGATTTTTGTGAGCGTTCGTTGCTGACGTGACCGCCCGCCTCGGCTCGTGAAGCCCCCCGCAGGCGTGCTCCGTCCGCCCGTCGCGCTCAGATCTCCGATCGCGACAGGGGTCATTCCCCGAGAGCACACGTGGGTCATTTCTCGAAAGCGCTGAAGGGCAGTGCCAGCCGATCGCAAAGCGCCGACCTTCGGGGCCCCTACCCCACCGCCGCATAGTGCCGATAGATCGACTCCGCAATTCGCCGTACCACCGGCCCGCGCCTGGGATTCACCAACAACACCAAACCGTCGCTCAATTGCACTACTTCCCAGCTCGCGGACGGATACACGGGCTCCGGAGGTGGCGCCGGTGCGCCGTCGGGTGCGATCGTTTGTTGTGGTAGTGCGGCCGGCGCGATGGCAGACGCTGTCGCCCTCGCCACGCTCGCGGCGATCTGCTCAGCGGTCAGGCTGCCGAGCTTGGCGCGAATCTCGCTGAAGCCGATGTGCTGGCTGCGCAGTTGCCGAATGAAACTGGCCAGCAGCAGGTGTTCTCGACTGTAGCGCGCGGCGCGCCCGTACCCCTGAGGCTGGGGCAGCAGCCTCTTCTTGATCCAGTAACGGAGGGTGCGGGCGCGGACGCCGCTGCCGCGTTGCAAATCGACGATGCTGAGAGTTGTAGGGCTCATGGGAGGAAGGATCGGCCATTCCCTGCCTCAGTTGCTTGCAGAGTAGCGCTTTTGCGACAGGCCGCCGCCGACGGCCTTCAGCGCAAGCACATGGGCGACAACGCCATCGCCAATAGCGTTCCCGGCAAGCCCCTTACCCACAACGCTGGCGCGACAATGCCTTCCCGGCGAGCCCGTGCGGACACCACTGTCGCCCCGACCACCTTCCCGGCAAGCCAGAGGTCGGACGTCGTCGCCGAGCGCCTTCGCGGCGAGCCCTTGGCGACGACGCTGTCACGAAAAGCCTTCAACGCAACCAACGTACCGACACCGCTGTCACCCACCGCCTTGCCGGCAAGCCACAGGGCGACAAACGTTGTCGCCAAGCGCCTTCACCGCAACCAACATGCCGACCCCCTTGTCGCCAACGGCCTTGCCGGCAACCAAATCTGACTGGGTTGCCGCGATCCAGGCTTGCGGGCAAGCCGCTTGCCTACTCGCGAGTGCCGAGCGACTCCAAAGCCGCGCCCTTGCGCCGGGCAGCGCGCTCGTCGATCCATCCGGTCAACACCTCGAGCAGCCGCTCCGTGCGTTCGGCTTGCCGCAGATTCAGGATCACCGGACGGTCGGCCCCACGCACCAGCAGATAGGGCGGGCGCTGCGTGGCCAGGAACATCTCCGTCTCCCCCAGACCTTCCACCAGAAAGCGCCCAGGCGAATTCCAGCCGAGAGAGTAGCGCTCCACCGAACGGATGATGGGCGGCAGCGACTCGAGCCGCTCGACAGTGCGGATGCGATCACCCTGGATGCGAGTGCGGTTCCAGCGCGTCCCCACATGAAAACGTTGAGGCGGTAACTGAAACAGCGGCGATAGCGCTTCGTGTACCAACGCCGGGATGAGCGCCATCCCCAGCACGAGCAACAGGCGTGCGCCGCTGGAGTGATAGGTTCTGGCCACCCAGGGTCCCGAAGGCTGCGAGCGGCGCGTCCCCAGAGCGCGCGCCCGGTCCATCTCCCGGTCGATGGCCGCCACCAGGCGCATTGGCTCGCTGCTGCGGATGAGCTCGTACCCGCCACCCGAGAGCGACAGCCGCACGGCGTTCTGAGTGGATGCACCGTACCAATACCCCTCGGGCAGGGTGCGTGGTCGAACACGGACCGGCACCACATCGACGTGCTGCACGGCGCTCAACGGCACGCGACACCGGAGCACGCCGATACCCCGAGACCATTCCACGGCCGCGCGATCGACGCTCACCGTCAGCGCTCCGCGCGTCAACGCGATCCCCACCATGATCGTCGAATACGCGACGATGGCGGCACCGGCGAGCGCATGCGTTGGGCCAATCCAGAACAAGCCGAGCACCAGGCCGACGCAGAGGACCGGCATCCCGCCGATCTGCATGTGGCGATACGATTTCGCTACGGCGACGCTCGCGTCTCGCATTATCGACGCCAGCGCTACTGGGCCGTGGCGCTGCAGGCGTCAATCGCCACGCCGGTCATCTGCTGCGCCTCGGGGGCTCCGCGTTCACGCTCTCAACCCCAGAGCCAGGCAGCACGAAATCCCGAGAAAACATGGCGCCTGCCGCATAAGCTCGGCATCTTACCAGCTGCCGTCCCAATGGCCAACTCGAACCCCACCTCCCCCTTGGCCGCTTCCTCTGGAGCAAGCTCGGCTCACGCCCCGGACCTCATCCAGGCACTCCGCGCGCTCTACCAGCGGGCCCGCTGCGTGTTCTTCGACTGCGACGGCGTCATCTTCGACTCGAACGGCTTCAAGATCGAGGCCATGCGGCGCACCCTGGCGAGCCACACGCCCGTTGAAATTGCACAGATGGAAACGCATTGGCGCAGCAACGGCGGCGCCTCCCGCTTCGTCAAGTTCGAGCACTTCTACACGCAGATCGCCCCGCATCCGGACGTGAGCGCGGCCACGCAGCAGGCCGCGCAGCAGTTCGGGGCCAAGTCTCTCGAGGCGTATCAGACAGCGGAGCCCATCGCCGAGGCCATCCAACTGGCCAGGACCACCGGCGCCGAGCGCTGCCACGTCGTGTCCGGCGCGGCCGAAGCGGAGCTTCACAGCGTCTTCGCCGACAAGGGCATCCGCCGCTATTTTGCGACGATCCAGGGTTCACCCCGGCCCAAACACGAGCTCGTGGCGAAGGTGCTTTCGGAACACGGCTGCGCGCCGGGCGACGCCTTGCTCATCGGCGACGGAGCCATGGACTTCCGCGTGAGCCAGGAGCTCGGCATCCACTTCGTGTACCTGGCGCAGTTCTCCGAATGGACGGATGCGCGCGCCCGCATCGCGGGCGCACAGGGCGTCAGTGTTGCGGAGACGTGGGCAGACGTACTTTCGGCTTTGTTGCCCGACCCAACAGCACCCCCTCCTAGCGCAGACAGATCCCGACGGGCCGAGAGCAACCGCTGAAGCCGAGCTCGACCTCACGCGTTCCAGCGTCACCCGCATTGATCGTCCCTCGCAATACTCCAGCACGAATCGCTTCGGATTCCAGACCATCGAGCGGGACATCGATTTCGTTCACGACCATTTCGAACGCCATGCCGTTGGCGTCGTAATACGTGCCGCTACCGCCCCCCTGATTCCGAATATCGCCCACATCGAGCTCCACACAGCTGACGCGCGACGCCTTCCCAAGGCCGGCGCAAGACGAGAGCACGAGGTTCAAGCGTCCGAGGCATTCAATGAAGGTCAGGTACACCACTGCGCTCGGACAAGCGGGATCTTCGAGCAGACTCACGCCGTCGAGCTCGAGTCCGTAGGCGGGGCCGACACACGCGCCGCCTGTAATGGCGGGGCAAGCAGAAGCAGGCCAGGTGCCGGACGTGAGCGCTCCGCGCACGGCCTCGAAGGCGACGCCCGCGAGCGGGCCTTCTACGTCGAAAGACAAAACTTCCGCGCTGGAGCTGCCGGTGACTTCGCTGCGGGCTCCCGTCGCCGGATCCGTGAGCGCCACTGTCCAGTCTGCGTCGGGCGCATTCGGCGAGAGCCCAACGCGAACTCGTGCGCGAGACAGCGACTCGCCGCTCCATTCCGGAGGCACGAGCAGTTCATTGCGCGCCCAGCCGAGCACCCGCGTCGCTCCGACCAGCGACGCGCCGAAGAGCGGCGGGTCTCCGGTGACGCTGGCGGGTGCGAGGCCGTCGAAGTCCTTGCCAGCGAGCCAGCGTGCCGCTTCGCGTTCCAGCTCGGCGTAGCGAGCCACGAGCGGCAGACCTGTCTGGGGATAATACGCGGCGTAGCCGTCCTCCCAGTAGAACGCCCGCGCGCTCATCGAACCCGAGCCGAGAGCGGCCCAGATGGCGTGCCCGAGGCCGGCGTCCGCGCGCGCACCACTCGTGAGGGTCGTGCCATCCGGCGCCGCGGCGCTCAACCCCGACTCGGCGACGAGCACCGGCAACGGCGTAGACGACCAGACGCTCTGGACTCTCGCGACCAGGCTGACGTCGAGATCCTCCGCGTAGGGATGGATGCTGACGATGGCGTTGGCAGGGCTGCTCCACAGCGATTGCCAGGGCAGCCCGTTGAGCAGTGGCAGATCGGATGTCGACGCGAAGGTCGGCCGCCACGGCTCGATGCCGCGAATGAGCTCGTGAGCGTGCTCGAGCAGCTCCACCGCGCCCTGCTCAGTGGCTCCCGTGGCGAGGTCCAGCTCCGAGAAGATCTCCCACGCGATGACGTTGGGCCGCGAGCTCCAGCGCCTGACGAGCTCGGAGACCCAGTCGAGCCACAGCCGCCTCGCCTCGGTGTCGGCGAACAAATCCGCGGGCGATTGCGCGGGGCCGCCGAGGCCACGCGAGAGCGGATTGGCGTCAAAGTGGCTCCAACCGAGCGCGGGCGTTCCATCATTCCAGTCGCCCCACAAGGAGAACACGACGATGACGCCCAGGCCCTGGCGCGCGGCCTCGTCAAAGACCGCGTCCCACTCGCTCGCCCAGCCGGGCTGCACGCCACCGCCGCGAAGCATGCCGAGCGTCTGGTAGCCGAAGCCCTGGGTGATCTGCACGCGCACGACCGTAGTGCCCGCGTCCACCGCGGCGCGGAGCAGCGGTCTAAACGCCGCGGCGCTCGGCGCGCTGATGTTGCGCATCAGGATGGGCGCGCGGATGCCGTCGCGTTCGAAGTAACGAGAGCCGGGAGGCAGCGTCCAGAACGGGGGCTGGGGATCCGCGAGCGCTGGAGGATCGCCGGCGTCGGTCGGGATGGCACCCGTTTGAAGAGCGCCTCGACGATCGAGGCCGCCCTCTGTGCAGGTTACCAGCGAGGGCAGCCCGATGATCGCGGCAACGGCCCAGGCGGTTCTCGGCGCGTCGGTACGGCCATGGGGAAAACAACGAGTCCGAGGGGCGAGTGACTTCGGCACTGTTGAGCCATGGCCGGCCCGTCGCGAATCCGTGACGGCAGACGACAAAATCTGGAACGTTCCGGGGCGGAAGGCATGGCTTCGCCCCGGGAACGGCAGCGCTTGGAAGGACCTAGTTGGAAGGGCGTACCTCTTCGACCGTAGGGCCCGGGGGACGTCCGGGCTCGTCGACGTCGGGCTCACCGTCGCTAGCGTATGCCTCATCCGTCTCCGACGTGGGTCTCGCACCAGAGAAGAAGCGGACGCTGTCAAACAGGACGACCTCCGCATCAAGTTGGATGCGTGGCAACCAGCGGCGCAAGCCGTGGTGTGCGGCGGCCGGATTGCTCACGGTGATACACGCCCTCGCCGTGAAGCCAGGCAGGTTGACGGAAAAGCCAAAGACCGGTTCGAAATAGTATTTCGTGATCCTTTTTTCTTTGGACGCTCCGCTATCGTCGTACTCGATGTGTAGCCGGCGCCCCTTCGTGAGTCCGGCCTGGATCTCGCTAGCCGTCATGTACAGAACGAACTTTCGCTCCGAAGGAACATCGGAAGGAACGCACGTCGACGTGCCGGGTTTCTGGCGAAACTTGCCGGATTGCCAGTAGTCAACCTGCTTGTGCTCCAAGCAAAAGCTGATATCCGCCGGCAACACTGAATTTTTGGCGATGTGCGCCGATCTCGATTGCGTGCCCATGTGCGCGTCTCCTGGTTACTAGCTAAGGACTGAATGCATACGCCGTGACGCAGCCAGCGCCACAGGTTGAAACCGATGTGACACCGCTGCCGAAACCATCGTCACTGGGCGCGATCTCCACGAGCCCCTGGTCCGCGGTGAGTAAAACGGCCACGTCGTCTTTCGGTGCCCAACGGGCGCCAGTGATGGCTCCGGCGTTGGGAGCTCCGCACCAGCTCTCATTGTTCGGCGCCGTCTCGCACGGCGTTGGTTGCACCAGAGCATCCAGTTCAGTCCGATAGGTTGGCGAGCCATTCTTGCTCACTTCGAATTGCCACCAGGTCACTTGCTGACCCCGCTGAAACAGCACATGTTTGCCGCTCGGGGCGAACGTTGTCGCGGTGGTCCCCGTGGAGCGAGCGTCCGTAACGAAAGGGGCAGGCGCGGCATCACGCAGGTCGATAAAGCAATCACTAGTGGCTGTCGCGATGACGAGCCAGCCGCCATCGGGAGAAAAGGTGCGCGCGTGCGGCAACCAGTCGGACTCCGCGTTGAAAGCAGCCCGGAGACTTTCGTTGGTCAGCGCCGTCACGCCCGCGACAGCGTTTTCGTCAAAGGCGTGGACCGCGATATTCGCCGCCGCGTTCGCAACTGATACGCAAGCCACCTTGGATTGCGTCAGAGACCTGGTATTGGGGCCGTCCACCCAGGTCAGGACGACGGGGCAATCAGGCAAGTTCGCCACGGGTTCGGCGATGTTGCCGACGGCATAGATGACTGGCGACTGCGCCTCGGCATCGGCCACGAACCACTGCTGGCTCGAGATGTATGACAGGGCTTTGTGCTCGGTTTCTGCCCCCGCCGGCGTCCAGAAATACAAGGAGCTCAGCGCGTCGCCAGCGCCGAGGATGCCACCTGCCACCGACCGCAGCTTCAGCGGCGCAACGAACGGAGCCGTGTCGAGGCGCTGCTGCGCAAGCGCCCCACGGCTGCGATCGAGGATGACGATCTCACGCCCTCCGAGATTTTCTTGCGCCACGAATAGCCGCGTCGAAGAGGCCCATGCCATGGACTCCGGAGGAGCCGCGAGGGCAACAGGCGGCAC
The DNA here is from genome assembly GCA_043780025.1 of Deltaproteobacteria bacterium. Classification (GTDB taxonomy): domain Bacteria; phylum Myxococcota_A; class Polyangia; order Polyangiales; family Polyangiaceae; genus SZUA-265. The sequence continues at coordinate 2,177 of JAYWEH010000411.1, read as the reverse complement.
GGGCACTGCGCGCTCAGCACCGACCAAGAAGGCACCCACGGAAGGACCCGCCCCACCCGTCACCTCGACAGCAAGAGCAGCGCTGTCCGGCGACCAGGCGTAGTTAGCAGTGGGCTCGAATTCCGGCGGGGTCGCCGGCTCCGCAAGATCGTCCACCGGTAGCTCCACCCCGCCAGGCATCGCGAAAAACGCCATGCGTGGCCCATCCAGCGACATGTAGCGCAGCGCGATGTGCCGGCCGTCGGGCGACCACGCGAAATCCAGTGCGTCACCGGCTTGCTCCCCCGCATTCAGCGTGCGCCGCCAGCTGGGGGCCTCCACCGGCACCTGATTTGGAAGCAGCGACTCTCGCACGTCCACGAGCCGCAGCCTCGCCGTGTCTTCTGCCGGATCTTCGATGAAGGCGAGCTGGAGTACCGGTATGGGCTCGACCGGTGGAACAACATCTTTCAGCCGATCGTCCGTCGCATCCGGCTCCGCGTCCGCGCCGGCCTCGGGAACCGGATCCGAGTTCGACCCACCATCAGATGGATCACCAGCATCGGCCAGCGCCGTGTCCGACTCGACGCCTGAGTCCGGCGGGCTCAGGCTCGTCACCTGTTGATCGCTATAACCGAGCATGAGGCTACAACTGACTCCCATCACACCGGCTGCACTGCTGAGCAGCCACGGAAGCGGGAAGAGTCTGAACGTCGACATGGAGGGTCCCGCCACTGGGAGATGGGGTCAGAGGGGCAAAGTCGCGCCAATTCGTACTGAGCAGCGCGTTTTCGGGCTCACCACGGTTGGCGCATTCCGAGCAACGCCAAATTCGGGCTGACCACAGCCACGGGCTGCCAGCCCGACGCCGTGGCGTTCGGGGGCGACGTCTGCAGCAAGAGGATTGCGGAAGCGGCCAACGAAGCCAGGCCGACGCCGAAGCCGATGTCCGCCACGAGGGCGAGCGCTTGCTCGTCCCCGCGACCGTCCTTCGGACCACAGTCGAAGCCGGGGCACTCCTCGAGCACCAGGACCGTGGCCACCGCACCGACGCCAACGCCCACGAGACCGAGGCCACCGAGCCCCCAACCCAGCGAGCGCCAGGGATCTGCTGGGGATTCGTTGTCGCGCACGTCGGGCGCAGCAGCCATCGGTGCAGCGCTGATCGGGCCAGCCGTGACGGAGGGTTCAAATCGCGGGCGCGCTGGGGCCGGCGCCTTCGTCACCGAGCCCTGCTTGGGCTCTGCGGGCGCAGCCTCGAGCTGCCGTTGCAAGCGCTTCTGCGCTTCGCGCGCGAATTGCGCCTGCGGTTCGCGGTACGCCTGCTCAGCGGCGTCCAACTGCGCTACGGTTGCGAGAAACTGCTCGTAGCGTTCCGCAGCCACCGGCAGCTTGCCCCAGCGATCGAAGCAATCCGCCGCGGCGAGCAACGTGCCCAGTTGGGGCTCGAGCGTGTAGCTCTCGTCGAGCGCCGGGCACGCCACATCGAAGTGGCCCGCCTCGAGTTGAGCCACCCCCTCATCGAACAGCGCTTCGGCGCGGCCTCGCGGCGCTGCCCGAGCCAGCTCGCTGAGCGACACGACGCCGACCAGCGCGAGACACCCGAGCACATACGACTTCCGCATCACCGCCCTTCCTCCTTGGGCCCCAGCATTGCTCGTGGGCCTGCGCGCCCCTCGAGTCAATGACTCATACCTTGCCCCTTTTGCCCCGTTATTGCCAGACGCTCGGAGAACGTTTCGAAACGCAGCCGAGCTTGCTCGCGCGGAAACACGCTGGCAACGCAGATAACGACTTACGGTGCCGGATCGGTCGGAGGCAGATGCTTGAGGATCGACACGTTGAGCTGACTGTTGACCAGCGCGATCAGGCTGTCACATTCGCGTGGATTGAGATGCAAAGACGCCTGCAGGTGTTTTACGGTGCGGTGGCGGAGCTCGCGGCGTGCGCCAGCGAGCCAGCGCGCGGTGGTGGCGCGATTGACGCCGTACATCGCCCCCAACGTATCGATGTTCAAGCGCTTTCCCAGATATAGGCCAAGCAGCGTCTTGTCGCGGTCGCTGAGCGTCGCGAGCGACTCGATCACCGCTTCGCGCACCTCGGGCGCGTAACGCTGCTTGAGGTATTCGAGCTCGGGATCCGTCGAGCCGAGCCAGGCGTGCTCTTCAATCGGCTTTGGGTGCTCGCGGCGCTGGCCC
>JAYWEH010000410.1:0-21479 GCA_043780025.1 Deltaproteobacteria bacterium | reverse complement strand
AACGACCTTCTGCGCTGGTTTGACGCGCTCAGCCACGGCAAATTGGTGAGCGCAGAAGCATACGCGGCAATGAGCGCGCCCACCGAACTCAATAGCGGGCAGCGCCACAACTACGGCCTCGGGCTGAGCATCGGCGACCTCGAAGGCCATGCTCGCGTCGGCCATAGCGGAGGGATCAACGGCTTCGCGACGGACGTGAGTTACTACCCGCGCGACGAGCTCTTGATTGTCGTGCTCGTGAACACCGAGGGCAGCCCGCCCAGCGGAATTGTCGAGAAGCTGGCGCGCATCGTGCTCGACTTGCAGGAGCCCTCGGTCCTCGATCTACCCATCACGGCGGAAGAAGCCGCGCCCGTCACCGGCAGCTATGAGGTGCGCGAGCTGGGCCAGCTGATCACGATCTTTCTCGACGGCGACCACTTGCGGCTTGGCCGCGCTGGACAACCCGGAGGGTTGCGGCTGCGCTCTCAGGGTAACGGCATTTATGCCGTACCGGAGCTCGATGCTCGGCTGAACTTCGAGCTCGAGGGCGGCGAGGTCAAGCGCATGATCGTGCGTCAGCGCGGCCAACGCTTTATCGGTCAGCGCAAGTAGCGCCCGAGCGGCCGGGCTACGGTCCGCCCGAGATAGGCCAGCCCGGATCGTCCCAAACCAGCTCGGAGATACGTAGCTGCGACGCGCCGTTTGTCGCGGCGTAGGCGTGATAGACGTTATAGGCGCGCTGGCCCTCGATCAGGATCGCGTTGTGTCCGGGGCCCACCCACGGCCCCCCGGCTTCGAGCACCAAGGTTCCGCCACCGTCCATCATCGGCGTGTCGTCGCGATCGACATACGGGCCGAGCAGGTTCGGGGAACGCCCCACGTTGATGTTGTAGGTGCTGTCGACGCCCTGGCAACACGCACCGAACGAGACGAACAGGTAGTAGTAGCCGCAGCGCCGAACAATGAACGGTGCCTCGATGGATCCGCCGTTGCGCGAAGCCAGATCATACAGCTCGGTGCCGCTCTGCGCTCCGCTTTCATCCAGGCGGATCAGCTTGATACCGCTCCAGAAGCTGCCGAAGCTCAGCCAAGGAACGCCGGCCTCGTCGAGGATCACGTTGGGATCGATGGCATTGAAGTTCTGGTTCTGGCCCGGTTGATTCGAGCAGAAGACTTCCTCGTGGTCCTCCCACTCTCCAGCGTTCAACGCAGCGCGCGTCGCATGCCCGATGCACGAGCGGTTGCTGCCGAAGGACGACACCGAATAGTAGAGATGGAACTGACCGCCAAAATACGCGATGTCCGGCGCCCAGATGTTGCGTGGTTGGTAGGCGGGCACGAGCTCTTGAAACCAAGCCGGGGTCGCCGGAAAGATCTCCGGTTGTTGGGACCAGCTCAGCAGATCCGGTGATGTCTTGGCGGCAATGCCGTTACCCGTGCTGAAATAGTAGTACTGGCCGTGCGCACTGATGATCACCGGATCGTGCGCGCCGAGATTGCCGCTGAGGGACAACGCCACGGGGGGGCGATTCACGTCGTAGACGCCCACGTCGCAGCCATCCGAGACCGGTGCCGGGGCATCGGGACCGCCAGCGTTGCCATCGCGCCCGGCGTCGCTCGTGCCCTCGGAATCGTCGATGTCGTCGATCGGAACGACGCCGGACGGCGGCCCTTCGGCACTGCTCGCGCCGGCGCCCGCCGCACCAGTGGGAGGGCTCGTGGGTTCACTCTGTGCACCCCCACTGCCCACGGCGCCAGCACCACAAGGCGTCTCGCCCGCGTTGCAGGCGCCGGACGCGGCAATCACGCCAACAGGCGACGCGGAGGGATCGACGCAGCTCGCCATAACCGCTCCGAACAGGAATAGCCGGACGCGCGACGCTGTCTGCATTCGTTTCATCATTGCCCCCGTTGGCGCTCGCTCATTTCATCATCAGCGGATGAAAGCGGAGGGTCAAGCGGACGCCGAGTGACGCCTCGAAGCTCTCGCTGTTGCGGTCAGATGCGCGAAACGAGCGTTCTTCGTCTACGAGGCCGGCGCCGCCGGTTCCGTTGGCGGTGGATGAACACTCTTTGAGCTGCAAACTTGCGACGACGACTGACGAGTCCCATCTATCCAGTGTTGGGCCTCATGCATTCCCGCGGAGCACTGCCATGATCAATCCACTTCAACCGTCGGCCGGCACCCTCACGAGCCGGCACCACGCTCCACTCGAATCAGCGAAGCGCCTCACTCTGCCTGAGACGCATGATGCTGCGGATCTAGGTTCCCTCGGCACCGTTGCGCAGCAGCGCCTGGATAGCGGCGATATCGACTGGCTTGACCAGGTGGGCTTTGAAACCGGCGTCTCGCGAGCGCTGATGATCGGAGTCCTGGCCGTAGCCGGTCAGCGCGGCGAGCTGGATGCCCGCGAGCCCCGGTAGCTCGCGCAGCAGGCGGCCCAGCTCATACCCATTCACCTCCGGCAATCCAATGTCGAGCAGAGCAAACTCGGGGTGCACCCGGGCGGCAACCTCCAGCGCTTCCTTGGCATCCCCGGCGGCATGAGCTTCATGACCCAGCATCTGTAACGCTTGGGCGAGCATCTCACGCGCATCGACGTTGTCATCGACGACCAGCACCCGAACCCCGCGGAGCGCACTCGCGACGGGCGGAGTCGACGGCCCGCGCATCTCGTCCACCGACGTCACGTAAGGCAAGCGCACGACGAACTCGCTACCCTTACCGGGGCCGTCACTGTGCGCCTCGATGCTACCCCCTGAAAGCTTCACCAGGCTCTGCACGATGGTGAGCCCGAGCCCGAGCCCGCCGCGTGCTCGCTCGATGGTTTGCGGGGCCTGTACGAACAACTCGAAGATGCGCGACAACATCTCTGGCTCGATCCCGCTGCCGTCGTCCTTGACGCGCAAGACGATCCGGGCCCCATCACGCTTGGCCGACAACTCGAGGTGCCCCCCGGGATCGGTATATTTTGCCGCATTCGTGAGCAGGTTGGCCAGCACCTGCGTGAGCCGCACCGAGTCACCCACGGTGGACAAGCCCGGCTCGAGGTAGGTCGTCACATGCTGCTGGCGCTCCTTGATCAGCGGACTCGCGAGCTCGAGCGCCCTCACCACCACGTCGGCAACATCGACCGCCTCTTTCGCGAGCTCGACTCGCCCGTGGAGGATGCGCGAGACATCGAGCAGGTCGTCGACCAGGCGGACCACGTGCCGGACCTGGCGCTCGATCACCAGGCGTTCGCGATCGAGAGCGGCGCCGGGCCGGCGCTTCATCAGTTCGAGCGCAGTCACGATCGGGGCGAGCGGGTTGCGAAGCTCGTGACCCAACATCGCCAGGAAATCGTCCTTGGCTCGGTTCGCAGCCACAGCTTCGGTCCGCGATTGCTCGGCGGCGCGATACAGGCGCGCATTCTCGACAGCAACGGCCGCGCGATCCGCCAGGGCCAGAGCCACGTCGAGATCGTCCTCCCCGTAGACGCGCTTCGACTCGGCCATCACCAGAGTGATGACCCCAAACGTCTGCCCGCCACGTGACAGCGGAACACCAATATAGGAGCGGAGCCCGAGCTGGCGAATCAGCGCCAAGTGTTCGGCGTCGCGCGCCGCAGCCTCCAGCAGCGAGGCGGGGATTTCGGCGATGATTTCCGGCTTGCCGGTGCGAAGGATGTTCGCGGTCCCCCGTGGGGAGTTGGGATCGGATGGATAGCGACGCTGCAGGTCCTGAACCCAGGTCACCTTCGAGGTGTCCACGTGTGTCACGGCCAGTCGCCGCAACTCGCCCGCTTCGACGATGTCCACGGCACACCAGTCCGCCATGTGCGGCACAGCCAACCGAGCCACCGTCCCCAACGTGCCCTCGTAGTCCAGGGATGAGTTGAGCTCGACGGTGGCGCGCGCCAGGAACTCGCGGCGTTCAGTGGCTCGCCGCTCCGCGGTCACGTCGCGGAATACCAGCACCACCCCCGCGAGCGCACCGTCGGAGCCACGGATCGGGGCTGCGCTATCGTCGATTGCCATCTCGACGCCGTCTCGCCGAATCAACAGCGTATGGTCGGCAAGGCCCACCACAGCGCCCTGCCCCAGCACCTTCTGAACCGGGCTTTCAACGGGCTGACGCGTGTCCTCGCTCAGGATCGCGAACACGTCTGCCAGTGGCCTACCGGCAGCCTCCCCGAGGGACCAGCCGGTGAGTGTCTCCGCGATGGGGTTCAAGAAAGTGACCTTGCCACGCGCATCTGTCGCGATGACGGCGTCCCCGATGCTGCGCAGCGCCGTAGAAAACCACTCATGGCTCACCCGCAGCGCGGCTTCATGCAGCTGCCGCTCGGTCACGTCTCGAAACACGTTGACCACGAACCGCAGTTGCTCCGTTTCGTCTCGAACCGCGTTAGCGTGCACCAGCGACCAGTGCGGCTTCTCGTCGCCCTTCACCTTGAATTGCAGCAACGTTTCGTCGGGGGTGCCACCGCCGAACAACACCCGATTGGGCAAACGCGCGGTCGGGAACGGCGCCCCATGTTCATCGAGGAGCTCGAAGCGCTGCATGACCTCACCGATCGGCGCGGCCAGAAAATCCCGGGCAGAGGGGAACCCGACGATCCGGGCTGCGGCCTCGTTCGCGTACACGAGCTGGCCCGTATGGTCCTGCATGGTCACGCCGTCGGTCATGCCTCGCAGCACCACTTCCAGCTTGCCGGTGGCTTCCTGCGCGAATTTTGCTGCTTCCAGCACGCGACGGCGTTCTTTCTCCAAGAGCGAGGCAAGCCATGACACCGCGGCACCTTCGATCCCGAAGACAGCGACGTCGGCAAACATGTCCTTCGGCTGCCCCGCCGCTCCCGGCACGAGATAGTCAATCAACACGGCAATCACGGTGACGGTGATGCCGGCACGCATTCCGCCGTACCAACCCGCGATCAGCACCGCCAGGAAGTGCATCAGAAAGAGCGTAGGGCCCCCGGGTGCCGGCGCGAGCGCGAGCTTGCCAAGCGTCAGAATGCCCAGCGCTGCCAGTCCCATGAGCGCGCCACGCAGCCAGGAACGCTCCAATGTTGGTATCGGCAAGGCGATGATGGTTGACCAGCTACCGAGAGGGCCAGCCACCTGTCAACCCTGGGGGACCGTTCGATCCGCACACGGCGGGCGACTTCCTTTGGGAGACCCGGACGACCGAGTGTGGCATTGTTGCAGCCACCTTAGTACGATTGGCCCGCGCGCGGGCTTCAATGTTGCGACTGGCAAACGTAGCAGTTGCCGTTCTTGCAGTCGTCTCGGACGACGCAGGCACCGAGTTTGCCGGGACTGTATTCACAGCGCTGACCCACTGTCGTGCACGCAGTCAGCGGCTTGGATGGAGGGTTAGCCGCGTTCTCCGGGCAACCGCTGACGAGCGCCACCAGCAACACCAGGGCCCCCAACTCGAGTCTCGCGCAGAAGTTGGTTGGCATAAATACGTGCAAGCACTTCCCTCAGCCGGCTTGGACGTTACCACTCCGAGCGCCTGTTGGCCAGGCGCCGTCGCCCAGTGCGCGAGCGAAGCTGATCGGGGCCATGTGCCGTACTTTCTGGCCTGCTATCGTAAAGCATCGTCGTTCTTCCGTATAAATTGTTCATGCTCTCGCCCGCCAACCTCGGTGGCGAACGCGCCCGGTTGATCTTTAATCCCGCGGCGACCTTTCCGCTCGCTCGGCAGCTGCACTCGGTTGAAGGCGCTCCGCTCGGCGAAGTCTTCAGTTTCGTCAGTGGGCTTTATTTCCGGGGCAAGATGACCTACGCGCAGGCCTTCGGCAAAATGCCTGAGGGCCTGTCCGGCGCCCTGGTGATCAGCCCAGCCGAAGGCTTGCGCTTCTTGCACGAGCCCGTGACGGTGGAGCGGCTGCGCACCTGGGCAACGGTGGACATCGATGAGAGGAACCCTCGCTTCACCCGACCGTTGCTCGCCCACGCGCAGGCCCTCCGGGATGCGCTGGGCAATAGCACGCGCTTCGTATTGCTCGGCAGCGTGGCCACTGACAAATACGTCGAGCCCTTGACCCGCGTCTTCGGCGACCGGCTGTTGTTTCCCCCCGGGTTCGCGGGCCGCGGTGACATGAGCCGTGGAGCGCTGCTATTGCGCTCGGCGCGCGCGGGGAACGAGCTCGACTACGCTCCCATCGGGGGCAGCGAGCGGCACAAACCTCGAGCGCCGGCGCGCCCGAATACGGCGCCCGACACGGCCGCGGAGGGATCGAGCTGATCGAAGAGGCCCTGAGCGCCGGCCGTTCCGCGGTGATCGACAATACCAACGCGAGCCTCGAAGAACGCTCGGCGTGCATCGCGGCGGCGCACCGGCACGGCGCGCGTGTGGTTGGGTACTTCTTCGATTGTGCGTTGTCGGAGTGCATGGAACGCAACCGCCAGCGGCAGGGCCGCGAACGCGTCCCTGACTTGGGAGTGCTCAGCATTGCCAAGCGCCTGGTCCCGCCGACGGCTCGCGAAGGTTTCGATGCGCTACACCTCGTGCAGGTGCTGCCCGCCGGAGCGTTCGAGATCAGTGAGGAGGGGCCTCTGCCCTAGCCCGCATTCAGAAGGTGTGTCCCGGGCCCAGGTAGCCCGAAATACCGCCGTCGTTCGGAGATGTAGCGATATCCGCCCGGAGCACGAACGTTTTACCGGCTTCGATGCGCAAGCCCGCGCCCAGGCCGAATTTCAAGCCCAAACCGTCACCATCGAGGGCGCTCAGACGGTGGTAGTCCGCCCAGAGGCGGCCCGTGTCGACGAAGGCGACCGCACCGAACCGGTTCTTCTTGCCGAAGAACTCGAGCGTCAGGAATCGACCGCGCAGCTCCAGACTCGCCAACGTCTTGAACATGCCGTGATAGCGCAGGGCGGAGATGCCTCGCACGCCTTTGCTGCCGCCAATGGCGGTCGCGCCACCGGCACGGGCGAGTTCGTAGAAAGGCGGATTGCCGCCGAGCGCATCAACGACGATGCGCGCCGCCAGCACGAGCCGATCTCCGATCAATGGCACGTATTGTCGCAGCGTCAGGTTGCCGCGCAGCCAGCGATACGGCATGTCCTCGGTCGCGCCGGGGGCGAGCTCGAGATTGACAGAGTGGCTCCAACCGCGCTGGGGAGAAACGTCGTTGTCGCGCTCGTCCCAGCCCACTCCATAATTGAAGATGGCGACGCCGTGTTCTTCCGCGATCCGGGTGAGGCGCCGGACGTTGGCGTCGGCGCTCTGTGAGTCGTCGCGCAGCTGGCTGTCCGCCGGGATACCCATGAAGTGCTGGGTATATGAGATCCCGGTCGAGATCCTGAGCGGGCCGCGCCGATAACCGACGGCCGCTTCGACGCGCGGATGGGTCCAGGTGTAACGAAAGTAAGGATCGCTGAGCGTGCGCCCTGCCGATGGCGCGGCCGCGTTTCCCAACCCATAAAAGGTGAGCTGGCGCTCGTGCGTGTGCGACACCCTCACACTCAGTTCCAGCGTGCGCGGGATGACATGGGGCAGCGAGAGCTGCAGGTAGTCATCGACATACGGGACGGCGATACCGCCCTCTTCGGAGCGGAACGTGATGGACCCCGCCGATTCGACGCGCCAGAGGTAGGGTTCGACGTCGGGGGCGACGCCGGCAAGTGACATGATGTAACCGCCGCCCACGCCGCGATCACTATCCGCCCCAAACAGCGGCACCACGGTGAGCTCCGTGTCTTTCTCCTTTTGCTTTTTCTGACCGGCTTTGGCGTTCGGCCCGCCCCCATCGGCCTCGTCGCACGCAGCATCTGCGGCATACGATGCCATGACAACTGACACAAACAGAGCGCACGCTCCACACCGCATGACTCAGTGTAACCGCGCACGAGTCGATCGCCCGATGACCGCTCCCGAATTGCAACCGCACGCCCCTTACGCCCCGCTGGGGCAAACTGGCAGTGCGCTCTCAGAAGGGAGGCGGCCCGGGCGGCGCGTAAGAGTAACCGTAGCCGCACTGCGAAGAGGACGAGGCGCACACCGACGCGAGCGTGACCATCAACGCGACGTTCGCGATCACCGCGAGCACGACCCAGCCTGGCGACGGCTCCGAATGGGCCGGTGCCTTGCGCACCGTGAAGCAAGCGGCGATTGGCGGAACGTCACCCTCCGCGCAGCGCACCCCCTCGGTGACTTCAAACCCCGGGCACTCGCCCAGGCACTGCATGTAGCCCAGCGGGGACGTCTGCGCCTGGCATTGACCGTAGCAGCGGAAAGCCTGACCCGAATCCACTGAGTTCTCGCGCAGCGGCAGCCGATACCGCGCTGCGTCCGGATCCTCGAGATCGGCAGCGGTCTGCACCGGCGTTGACGAACTCGAACAGGCAAGGCTCGCGATGAGGAGCAGCGCGCACACCTCGGAGATCGGGCGGGACATGCGCGCAGTCTAGCTCACTGTACGATCGAATCAATCTGGATCCACTCGGTGTCGTCGTGCATCGACACGCCGGGCTGCACATTCCAGCCGCCGCCGGTATTGCCGGTGATGACCGATTCCTGGACCGTGACCACGCCTTCGTGGTTGTTGCTCACGAAGAAGATGCCACTGCCGAAGGCTCGCACGCGGTTGTCTTCCACGCGGGTGCCGCACAGCGACAGGCTCATGGTTTCGCCATCGTTATAAATGGCGCCACCGCTGCCGCCACCGGAGGTGCCCGGTGCCGCGGGATTGCCACCCTGACCAATCGCCTCGTTGTGAGAAAACACGCTGTCGATGATCGACCAGGAGACATCGATGCTGCTGATCCCGCCGCCGTTCGAGCAGACGTTGCCATCGCCTTCGGCTCCGCCAAACGTGCTGCCCACGACGTAGACCGGCTGGTTTTCGTACTGGCTGAACGCGCGAATGGCACCGCCGCCCACGTCAGGGCCCTCGGCGGCGCAGGTGTTGTTGATAAACCGAGAATTGTGCACCTTGAAGCGCCCCCCACGCACCCAGATCGCTCCACCGCCGTCATATTCGGTTTCGTTCGATGAATTACCGTCGACGAAGGTGAGGTTCTGGACGGTCAGCCGCGGCGTCGCCTGATTGTCACAGTGCGAGGTGGTCCAGTGTTGCGCTGGATCACAGGTGTTCATGTACAAGATGCGCGTGTGGTCGCCGCCGCTCAACGTCACGAGCCCTTCGCCGTCGATCACCACATCGTCCGCGGCGTCGTTGAACACCTTGGCGGGTCGATCTAGTGTGATCACGACCGGGTCAGGGCCGCAATTGAAGCGAATCTTTCCCCCCGCCGCGACCGCTGCGATGAACGCTTCACCCGTGCAGCTCGCGGGCGTCCCGCGGCCGACCCATTGATCCGGCTCGCGCGTATCCACCGGTTCTGCTTCTTCCGGGATGCTGCAGCTCGTCCCGGAATTTCCCAGAACGGCTGGCGCAGTTGCAGGGTGACTCGCGGGCAGGCTCGTCGACAAGGCCGACTGCAAGACGGGGTCGCTGGCTTCATGTAAGCCGAGCGTGCCGTCGCTGACTGGCCCATCGAGTTCTGTCGCACCGGCCTTCGTGGTGAAAACGAAACCGTCGCCCGCGCACCCTTGCGCCGCCGCGCAAATCCCGAGCGCAGCGAATCTTCTTGCGGTGCCCCTGCCCGGCCCGCGCGCGCCGTGCCGCACTGATCGTCGACCTGATTCTGATCGTTTCTGCATTTCGCTCCTCGACACCTTCAAGGCGTTTGAAAGGCGTGACCGTTTGAAAGGCGTGACGAAGCCGTCATCGCTTGGTGGCGTGACGAAGCCGTCATCGCTTGGTGGTCAGTGCCCAAGTGTTGAATACGCTGGCGCTTTCCCCTACCTACCCGCGTGCCGTTCTGCCCATGACGGGCCGTTCGGCTCACCCTCGCAGCGCAGCGCCGGTTAGATATGTGGCGGCAATGCGAAGACGCAAGACCTGGACAGGCATTTTTCCACGAACTCGTTGCGTGAGGTCGGCGTTGGGGGTCAGATCGCAGTACGCATGGGAATGCCGATAAACCGCCGGCGAGACGCCGCCGAGCGAGAGCTCGAGCTGGTGGAGCGCCTAGCCGATTGGATGGATCGCCGCTACCTCGATCCGATCTTGGGCCTGCTGTTGCCCGGAGTCGGCGATGTGCTCACTTCGCTGGTCGGTCTGTTCAGCATCGTCGTGGCCGTGCGCCTGGCTGTGCATCCCGTGGTGATCGCCCGGATGTTCCTGAACCTGGCGTTCGATGCGTTGCTCGGGGCAGTCCCGCTGCTCGGGGACGTGGTCGACATTTTCTACCGCGCGCACACGCGCAATCTGATGCTGCTGCAGGACCGCGACATCCGCGGGCCGCAGCAGTCCGACTGGTTGGTGGTCGGCGCTGCGGCCCTGGCGTTTCTGGCCGCAGTGAGCGTGCCCATCGTGATGGCGGTCGCGTTCTTGCGCTGGCTCTTCTAGCTCACTCGCTGGCGACGGCGCCCAGACCGAGCGTGCCGCGCTGGAGGGTCAAGCGGTTCTGGTCAACCTCGAAGCTCACGCTGCCCTGGGTGAGGACTCGCTGGATGTGCTGCGAGACCGCCTGGTTGGCCTCGAGATTGCAGCCTTCCTCCGTATAGAGAACTTCGACGAGCTCGAGGCTGCCGGCGCTCACGGTGTAGGCCCCATCTCCCGTATGGCAACTATCCTGCACGCTGAGGGTTCCATCCGACCGAAATACGACGGTCGGCACCGGCTCGACGGGAATGCTCGAGGCCGAGCCGCCATCGATCAGTGTGTCGATCACCCAAGTGGGCCCCGCCAGCGGCCGATCGGGATCGGCCACTTCACTGTCCAGGAAAGCGAGCGTGGCCGTCGCCCCCGTCAGCGTCAAACTCGGGCCCGTCTGGCTCACGAGCGGCGACGCCGTGAAGAAGTCAGCAAGCCACTCGTCTTGCGTGTGCCGAGCGGGATCACAGCCGATGTCCGTGGTGCTGATCTCCTGCACACATAGCCGGCCGTCGCAGAGCGAATACTGGCCAGTGAGGCTATTGCAGCTCGCGCGGAAGCTGACGTCGCGCGAGTCAAAGGACAGCACGACGCTGGCGTTCTCGATCGGCGTATCGCCCTGTGCGGATTGCAGCAAGAATTCGAGACCGGCGAGCCCCACTTCGGAGCCCGAGCCGCCCGCGGCGTTCACGTCCGCGCGAGTCGTTTGCCCGGCGAGCTCGGCGTAGACGCGGTACTCGTCATTCACACCGCCTTCGATGGCGACGGCGAACGAGCCGTCATCGGCCGCGGTCGTGCCCGCGGTGTCGCCCGTGGAAGTGTTCACGACGTCCACGCGAGCTCCCGACGTGACGGCCCCGGCGTCACCCGATACGGTCACTCCCGAAGGGACCGGCGTGATGTGCAATTTCTGGCTGACGATCACGGGCGGATTACCCGTGTCGGTGCTGCCCATGCGGTCCGATTCGCCGCCGCAGCCCAGCGTGAAAGGCGCCACGGCCAACGCGAGCAAGACGAGCCCCAGCACCCGATCGAGCCGGTGGGGAATCGAGCGGACGAGTCTCGAACGAGCGAGCAGCACAGGTGCGGTCAAGGAGCGATTGGGCGTCATGGAACTCTAGTCTTTCGTGGAGATCGGTCGGCTGAGGGGAAACAGCTGCAAATTGAGCTGAATGACACGGGATGGGGACGGATCGGCGTCGCAGAGCGTGACCAGCTCCTGCCGAAACGCGATCACGCGGCGCTTCACCTCGGCCAGCGTCGAGGCGCTGGCGCTCAGCGTGAGAGCCGAGATGTAGCGCTCTTCAGCGGGCAGGTCGTGCATCGCGCGCGCGGCTCGTTGCATCAGCTCGGCGTGGTAGTTGCGGATGTAGAGCCCACTGGCTTGCTGCCCTGTCGTCACCGCGCGCGTCGCCTGCACGAGCCGGCCGCTTTCGTCGCGCTCGAGCAGGCCGAGCTGCTGCAACACGTCGAGGGCGTGCTCGGCCTCCTTCTCTGTGATCGCAGGCTCGAGGTTCTCGGCGATCCAGGCTGGCTCTTCGACAAACCCCGCGCAGGTCACGAGCTCGCGAATTGCCGGGATGAACCAGCTCGAGTGGTATTCCTTCTGAGCGAGGTCGAGGCGCTGCGAGGATCTGAAACGGGCGAAGCGGCTCAGCCGCTCGTGCAGCTCGTTGCGCTGCACGTCGTTGTCCGCCTGATTGAAGGACACGAGCAGCTTGAAATACTCGGTCGACTCGGGGTTGAGCCGGCACGCCCCTGCGAAGCGCTGGGCCATCTCCACGGAGAGGTTGCGCTTGCCATCGATCACGAGCTTCAGGTAGTTGGGCGCACCGAACCCGGCCGCTCGCGCAAAGCTGCGATACGAAAGCCCTCCCGCTTTGGAGTGCGCGTAGAAGGCCGCCAGAAACTCGCGATAGTCACGATACCGGAAGACATCGACAGGGGCGCGGGAGCGCCGGGTGCGAGGACTCTGTGGCACCCTGGATTTGTCCCACGAGACGCGCGCGGCGCTAGCCAAATATCTCGTTCGCGTATTCTAAGGAATACACACGAAGCCCAACTACTAATAATAAACTATCGAATTTATTATGTATTAATTGGAATACATAATAATCGTTCTTTAGAATTAAGCCGTTTTAGGACCACACCGCGCGACCTGATGCCGCTCGCTCAGCGCGGCACGCAATGCCCCACTTCAATCTGCTCCGCCGCGCAACGCGCTGACGGGGTCGAGGCGCGGATCCCCTCACTCGGAGGTTCGGCGCGACGGTTGGCCGAGCCGGCTCTGCAACGCTTGCCGCCGTTCGCTGGCCTCGGCACCAAACCAGATCTCGATGGTGTGAGCGATGTCTGCGTCCGTTACCGCCCATTGCTCTGGAGTTTGGAGAGCGCGCTTGTGCGCCGCGAACGCGGCCCGTGGCTTGGCGCCGAGCACGCTCGCTCGCGCGAGCGAGCGCTCCAGCACTTGCGGCTCTGCTGCGACCTCGCTCACCAAACCCGCGCCGAGCGCGCGCTCGGCGCTCACGACTTCGGCGCCGAGCAACATGCTGCGCATCAGCTCGGGCCCGGCCTGACACGCCATCGCCCGGAGCATGCCCGTGGGCAGCTCCACGGCCAGGTCCACCTCGTTGACGGACAGCGTCGCGCTCGCTGACATGACGCGAAAGTCGGCGGCCAGCGCCAGGATGGCGCCGCCTGCGAAGGCGTGCCCAGACAGCGCAGCCACCACCGGCATGGGTAAGGTCGCCATTCGCTCGAAGAGGCGCACGAATCGCGTGAAGAACGCGAGCATGCGCGGCTGGTCATAAGCGAACACCTCCGCGACGTCGAAGCCGGCGCAAAACAGGCGCGGCAATGCGCTGCCCAGCACCAGGGCACGTACTTTGTCATCCGCCGCCACGGACTCGAGCTCGAGGCTCAGCTCGTCCACGAGCGCCATCTCGAGCGCGTTGGCTTTGCCTCGCGCGAGGCAAACTGTAGCCACGTAGCCATCTCGGGAGGAACGAAGGAAAGTCATCTCGCGACATTCTAGCATCGACCAGGGGGCGCGCGCCGCGCTAGACCACGAGCGCCATGTCGAAAGCCCCCGTGCAAAGACGCTCCAGGCTGCGTGCCGTCACGACTCTCGTTCTGCTCCTCGCCGGTTGTAACCGGCCCTCGGGCGACGATACGCCGCAGGCGAAACCCGTCGAAGTGCAGCCGAGAGTGCCGACGGCGAGCACGCCGTCGCCGCTCCAGCCGCTGGATGCTCAGCTGATCGGCGAGCGGTTGGGCGCGGCCGTCCACGTGGAAGGCGGCGTCGTGCGCGGCATGCTGACGCGCAGCGACCTCTCGGTGACCGTCGGTGGCTCGCCAGCGCCGCGAGCGCTCGAACTCGGCACGACGCTAGAATTCAGTCCTGGGCCTCGTGGCGCTCGCTTGTCGGGCAGCTCCGCCCTGCTCGAGGATGAAGTGAGCCCCGTGCTGGACACGCTCTTGGCACACGGAATCCAGATCGTCGGCTTGCACAACCGTTTCGCGTTCGACGCGCCCCGTGTCTTGCTCATGCATTTCCAGGGCGAAGGCAACGCTGCCCTCTTGGCTTCGGGGGTGCAATCCATCAGTGCGTCGCTCCGCGACGCGCGCTCGAGAGCGGCCACACCTCAGGCGAGCTGGGCCGGCGCTCCACCGGCGCCGGGAGGGCTGGATGCGCGCGCCATTGGAGGCGCTCTCGGAGCAATGGCGCAAGCGCATGGCGATGCGGTGACGCTGAGCGTACTCCGGCAGAAAGCCTCCCCCAGCGGCACGCCAGCAGCGGCCGCAATTCTGCTGCACGCGGTGTGGACGGGCAGCGATCTCCACTCCGCAGTCGATGGTTCACTCCACGTGACGCGGTCCGAGCTCACGCCGGTGCTCGCGGGCTTACGACGCGGCAACCTCCACATCTCGGCGCTGCAGCCCGACAGCGCTGCAGAACCGCCTAACGACTCCTTTCTCGTCTATTTCTATGGCCGAGGTTCCTCCCTCGACTTGGTGCGCGCGCTGCGTCTCGCACTCGATGCTCAATCGAGCACCCAGGGGTGAGCCGAACCGACCCTTGAAGTCAATAGCAAAATTCCCGCAAAAACTGGGGCATCCATGTGTGCGGCAGGACGCCATGGCGCGGTCGGTGGTTATCGGGCATATTCGGCCGATGGATACGGTGGGGGGAGACGGGGATAAGATTCTTTTTGTCGACGATGAGCCAGCGATACGTGTGCTGGTCGCGCGACAGCTGAGCCGGCTGGGGTTTACCCCAGTTGTGGCGGCGACGGCGGAAGAGGCGCTGGCGCTTTCCGAGCACGAGCATTTCCGTGTTGTCATTGCCGACCTCGAGATGTCGGGCATGGGCGGTCTCGCGCTCTTGCAGCGGCTCAGCCCGTTGCAGCCGCAAGCTCGGTTCTTGGTGTTGACCGGCCGCGGCGCGGTGGCAGGCGAGCTTCTGCCGCGCGGACATCGCATCAAGGTGTTTCACAAACCCTGGGACGAGCGCGAACTCGCGGCGGCGGTGCGAGGTACCGATGGCGTCAGCTCTTCCTCGTTTCCACCGGTGGCTCGAGAAGAGTGGCCCACCACGAACGTTTTGTTGATCGAGGCCGACGAGACCGCTGCGTTCGAGTTCTGCGAAGATCTCGACATGCTGCACCCGGGTGAATTCGCGACCACCGTGGCGGCTGATGTCGCGATCGCCTGTTCACTCTCGGAACATCACAGCTTCGATGTCATCGCGCTCTCGCTCCAGCATACGGACGTCTCCGGACTGGAGTCGATCGCGCGCCTGCAAGGTGAGGCCCCGCACATCGGCATCGTCGTGATCACGCCCGCGGACGACGCCAAGTTCGCGGTCCGGGCAATTCAAGCCGGAGCACAGGATTGCCTCGTTCGAGGGCGCCGCGATGCGTCCAACTGGGGGCGAGCCCTACGGCACACAATTGAACGGAAGCGCGCGGAGTGGCGCCTTGCCAGCATCGCCTTTCACGACCCTCTGACTGGACTGGCCAACCGCTCGCTGTTTCGCCAGCGAGTGGCCCAGGCCACGGCGTTTGCCAAGCGCTCACGCAGCCACTTCGCAGTGCTGGTCCTCGATCTGGATCGCTTCAAGTTCGTCAACGATTCTCTGGGGCACGACACCGGCGATGCCTTCTTGCAGGAGATCGCCCACCGCTTGCAGGTCGCCATGCGAGAGACGGACACCGTGGCTCGTTTGGGCGGAGACGAATTTGCGGTGCTCGCGACACCACTGCAGAGCCCCGACGACATCGAGCCGCTGTCAGAGCGCATTCTCAGCGAGCTGCGGCGCCCCATCGACGTCGGTGGGACTCGCCTCTACCCGACGGCGAGCATCGGCGCAGCACTCTTCCCGGAATCGGGCACCGACAGTGATTCGCTGCTTTCGGCAGCTGACGCGGCTCTCTACGTCGTCAAGGAGAACGGCCGCAACGCTTTTCACGTTCACGGCATGGATCTGCGGGTGCGCACCCTGCGCAGGCTCAAGCTGGAGGAGCAAGTGCGGCAAGCCCTGGAGCTCGACCAGTTCCGCCTGCATTACCAGCCCCAGTTCTCTCTGGAGACCGGCTTCCTCGGCGCCGAAGCGTTGCTGCGTTGGGAACCATCACCGGGAGTGATGGTCGAAGCCAGCGAGTTCATGAACGTCCTCGAGGAGACAGGGCTGATCGTAAAGCTCGGGCCATGGATCCTCGAGACGGCTTGCAACCAGCTTCGCAAATGGAGGGACGCCGGTTTCTGGGTGGACCGCATAGCCATCAACATTTCGGGGCGCCAGGTGACGGGCCGTGACTTCGGCAGCCTGCTCAGGAAGATCGTGCGCGCGGCCGGCATTCAATGCAGCGATGTCGAACTGGAACTGACGGAGAGCGCACTGTCACGCAACAAGGACACGCTGCAGGCGGGGCTTGCCGAACTCGCCGCCGACGGCTGCCGGCTCGCGCTCGACAACTTCGGAACCGGCTATTGCTCCCTTGGGTACCTCAAGAACTTCTCGATCACGACCTTGAAGCTGGACAAGAGCTTCGTGCAAGGCATCGCGATAAATCAACATGACCGAAAGTGGTCGGGTGGCATCATCCGCCTGGTCAACACCCTTGGCCTGGATGTGATCGCAGAGGGCGTCGAATCCGCGGAGCAACTCTCGTTGCTGCGCGCCGAGGGCTGCCACATCATGCAAGGGCACCTGCTCGGCTCGGCGATGGCGCCCGATGAATTTGTGACCGAGGTCAGCGCATCAACCTTTCGTCGCCCCGATGAGCAAGCGCACTCCGGCCCGGTCTCCCGCTTCGTAGCAGCCGACTCGGAACCCACGCTGGCACCAGCCCAGACCGAGGGCCAGCGGGACAAGGCCTTCAGCGGCTGAAGCGGGCCACTTCGACGATCTGGCCCTGGGTGCCGTCCGCAAAACTTGATCTCCCCGGGCGCGCAGTGCTCGTAGTTGTGCACGGTGATTCGGTACTCGCCGGAGGGTGCACCGCCTGGCGGCCAGAACACATTCTCACTGTTGGTTCCGCCGGGCATGCAGTTGGCACCCGAATCGAGCTCGAGCGCGCCGCCCGTGGCCGTCGCGTTGTTTTCGTACGAGACCTCTTCTCCGTTGGGCTCGAACACGTGCAGATCGAGATCATGCACGCGATCGTAGGAGAGAGTAATCTTCGGGCTCGGTGGCCCCTGACTCGTCCTCGGGTTCCGGTTCTGCTTCGTTTTCCTCGGCACCGCTGCCGGCAACACCCAGTTCCCCGGTGCCAACCTCGACCGTGTCGCTGCACGCCGCACCAGCGGCCAGGGCAAGGAAAGACCACACCTGCACCGACACCGAGTAACGCCCATGGACGCATTTACCCATGACAGCAAAGGATAGTTCGAGCACGTTCCGAGCGTCAACAATCCGCTTGGCGCCAGCGCCCTTGACGTGAGCGCTTCGAATGCTCACGTCGTTGCAGACGGCCGTTCTCAGGAGCGGTCGCGTGGATTGGAACGCGAACGTGGCCTACAAGGATTACTACCAGGTCCTCGGACTGCCGCGAACGGCGTCACAGGACGATATCAAGCGCGCCTACCGCAAGCTGGCGCGTCAGTATCATCCAGACGTGAGCCGAGAAGCGGACGCTGGGCAACGCTTCAAGGACGTCAACGAGGCCCACGACGTATTGAAAGACGAAAAAAAGCGGGCGCTCTACGATCGCCATGGGGAAACATGGCGGGCCGTAGCAGAAGGCCGGTCGCCGCCCGGTGAGAGCGAACACGTTCGTGAGGACTTCGATGCCGCCGGTTTCGACGCGGGCGAATTCAAGGATGTTGGCTCGATATTCGAGCAGTTTTTTGGTGGCCCGTTCCAGAACCGCGATCCCGGCGCGGGCTGGGCGCACGCGGGCGCGGACCAAGAGGCTCTGATCGAGCTCGACGTCGAATCCGCGTTCCGCGGTGGAGAGCGGTCGATCAGCCTCGTCGACCAGAGCAGCGGCGGGCAGAAACAATACACAGTGCGCATCCCTGCCCGAGTGCGCTCCGGGCAACGCATTCGACTGGCGGGGCAAGGGGGCCGAGGCAGTCAGGGTGCCGGAGACCTGTACTTACACGTCCGGGTGACATCGAGCGACACCTTCCGACTCGACGGCGCCGACCTGCATACCCTGCTCGACGTTGCCCCATGGGAAGCAGCTCTCGGAGCGTCCGCGACATTGCGCACGCTGGACGGCTCGGTGCGAGTGAAGATCCCGGCGGCGTCGTCGAGTGGCCGCAAGATCCGCTTGAAGGGAAAGGGCTACTTAGAGACGGACGGCGCACGCGGCGACCTTTATGCCGAGATCCGGATTACCATCCCAGCCGAGCTCAGTGACGAGGAACGCACGCTGCTGGAGCGCTGGGCGGCGATCTCCCAGTTCAAGGCGCGAGGGGAGGATGCGGCATGAACGCGATGAGGACAGGAGCCGCGCTCGAGTTGCAAGAGCTCGCTTCGCGTTGCGGAGTGGAGCTACCTTTTCTCCACCAGTTGGTTGAGCTCGGCATCATCGAGGCCAGGGCCGACGACTCGAAATTGTTCGCGTACGAAGTCACCTTGCGTGTGCAGCGCTGCGTGCGCTTGCACAGGGATCTCGGGGTTAACCTGGAAGGCGCAGCCGTGATCATCGATCTGCTCGATCGGATCGAGGCGCTCGAGCATCAACTTCACGGTCTCCACCACCGCCGCTGAACGCGCGGCGCTCCGGGCAGCCCAACGAATCCGTCAGCCTACCGGAGCGATGGGTATCAGAACCGCCGCCGCGGCGCGCCGCCGTCGGCGACGTCACCACCGCGGTCGCGATCGTGATCGCGCTCCCGCCGCGGGCGGAAACCAAAGCCGCGCTCCGAGTCATCGCGGCGCTCGTCCCGCACCCCCGCGTCGCCGCCGGTACCGTGTTTGCCCCGGCAACACCCGACGAAGTCGCGCGCGTCATCGTCGCACACGAGTCCGCCCGCGTCCGCTTCGGTCGCAACCGAACCCAGGCACTGCTCGGCCTGGCTCGAGCAATTCAAGGTCCGGTCGCGCCGCCCTCGAAAATCTCGATCCGCTGGCGCACAAAGAGCGCGCGCAGCCTCACAGTCGGCCGCGGTGCTGGCCGTCTGCTCACAGGCAGCGGCTTCCTCCAGACAGTCTGCGATCTCGGCTCGTGCATCGGCGAGTTCTCCAGCGAGGGCCTCGCAATGATTACTGATCCGTTCGCACAGCGGGCCGAGTGCTCCGCCGGCGTCCGCAGCACAGAATGATGCCTTGGAGCGACAGCGCGCGACGTCACCGACCTCCCTCTCTTCGAGCTGCCGAAGTGCCTCTGCAGCGCTACCGACGGACGTGGACTCTGCCGGCTCTGCACTGCAGGCGAGTACCATCAAGGCGAAAGTGGGTACTGCTTTCATGACATCTCCTATTCAGAGAGCGCGATGCTCGTCTGCCTGAGTAATGTCGAGGGGAGGGGGTTCGAGATCAGTGCGTCGCGTCTTTTCTGAAACGTTTCCGGGCGGAGCGCAGATCGGTGACCGGAGGCGTGCTGCGTCCCGATGTTTCGAGGAGTTATGAGTTAGTCGTTCCCGAGGCTATCCGCCTCGCAGCATTTTGCCACAGGGGCCGACCCTTTTTCATTTGCTAATCTGACTCGGTGTATTCGCGTGCAGCATTGAGGTTCTGGCCAGGGTTGTGCTTTGCGATCGTATTGGCGCTCGCGCCTGCTCGACTCGCGGCCAAGGACGACCCCGCTCGCGCCGACGCGCGCGCGCTCGCTGCGGAGGGGGTGAAGGCTTACGAAGCCGGTGACTACGTTGCCGCCGAGGAGAAGTTCAGCCGCGCCTTCAGCTCGTGGCAAGCACCGTCGCTTGCGTTCTGGTCGGCGCGCACGCGAGAGCTGCTCGGCAAATGGGTGGAAGCCGCGGCGCGCTATCAAGAGGCCGAGCATGCAGCCGTTCGCCTCGGGGACGAGGCCGTGCAGCGAGCGGCTCAAACAGACGCGAAGCGCGCTCGCGCTGAGCTGCTACCGAGAATTCCCACGTTGTTGGTTCGAATCGAGGGCGCACGCCCGGGGGATGTCCTGGTGCGCGCCAACGGTGTCGCGCTCGCCAGCGACGAGATCGCAGAACCGATCCCCATGAATCCAGGTGAACACGTGATTCTGGCTGAACGCTCCGGCGAGCGGCAGCTCGAGCGTGTCACACTGGCCGAGGGCGAGGGTCGTGTCCTCGTGCTGCATTTCGCCAGCCACGACCCAGCCCATGAGCTCTCGTCCACGGCTGCAACCTGGCGCACCGCGGGCTGGGCGGCGGTGGGCGTGGGCGGAGCGACCTTGATCGTGAGTGGCGTCAGCGCGCTCATGGCCAGTTCCAAGCACGACGACCTCAAAACGTGGTGTCCGGAGAATCAATGTCCGCGCGACGTGCCCCAGAGCGTGCGAGACGACAAGGAGTCCTACGACTCGCTGCGCACGCTGTCGACAGTGACCTGGATCGCGGGCGGCATCGCACTCGCTTCTGGCGTGGTGGTGCTCGTGACCCGGCCGGGGGAGCCGGAGGAAATCGGCGTCGGCTTCGGCCCGGGTTCATTCCGGCTTCAGGGGCGGTTTTGACATGAGCACGCAGGCAGTGACACTGCCGGACCCCGCTCCTTCGCCTGTGATATTGGGCGGCCGCTACCGCCTGATGCACCAGCTCGTCGAAGGTGGCATGGGTTCGGTGTGGTACGCGGAGCACCTCACGCTGCGCTCGCCGGTGGCCGTCAAGTTGATCACGCTCGAGGGGACGTGCAGCGAGGAGAGCCAGCAGCGCTTCTTGCTCGAGGCGCGTGCGGGCGCCGCGCTGCGCAGCCCGCACGTCGTCCAGATCTTCGACTACGGGCTGCACGAGGGGCGTCCCTACATCGTGATGGAGCTCTTGACTGGCGAGTCACTGGCGGACCGCCTCGACCGCACAGGTCCACTCAGTCCGCGCACGACGGAGCGCGTTATCGCGCAAGTCGCGCGGGCGTTGACACGCGCCCACTCCGCAGGCGTGATCCATCGCGATCTCAAGCCCGAAAACATATTCCTGTTGGACGACGAGGATGACTTTCTCGTCAAACTGCTCGACTTCGGCATCGCCAAGAGTTCGATCCACGCCTTCACTTCGACGATCGCCGGCCAGGCAACGCGCACTGGTACGTTCATCGGTACGCCGCGCTACGCGAGCCCCGAGCAGATTGAGGGCGTCAAGAGCCTCGATCATCGCACGGACATCTGGTCAATGGGCGTGGTGGCGTACGAGTGCCTGCTCGCTCGACCGCCATTCGAGGGCGACGCCGTCGGCAGGATCATGGTCGAGATTTGTTCTCAGCCGTTGCCGGTGCCCTCGGAGCATGGCCCCGTTCCCGAAGGCTTCGATGCCTGGTTTACGCGCGCCTGCGCGCGCTACCCAGAGCAGCGTTTTGAGTCTGCGCGAGAGGCGGCGACCGATCTATCGCGCCTGTGCGGTGGCCGTGATCGAGACGAGTTGCCGAGCGGTACGCTCGCGTTGCGCGGCCCCGACGACGGA
>JAYWEH010000409.1:0-21510 GCA_043780025.1 Deltaproteobacteria bacterium | reverse complement strand
GCGGTGCCATGGCCCTGCTCTCCGAAAAACTCTCGAACGCTTCGGCGTCCGACCTCGACGCGCTGGAAGCGTTGATCAAAGAGCGCCGACGGGAGCTGGGCTCGTGAACGAGGTAGGCTTCCCGATATTGGGCGCTGCCTTGGTTTTCTCGGTCGTACTGCCGGTCTGCGCCTTGCTGGGGAAGGTGGGGCTGATGCTGCTCGAGCGCGATGAAGCGGGGGGTCCGCTGCACGGTTTCAACCTGCGGTACCTTGTACTCACTGGCTCGTGTGCGTTGCCCATGGCTTGGCTCATCTCGGCTGGTCTTCACCAGGCGGAGAAGGGCGCCGTCGCATTGGCGTGCCTCTTTGACCACGCGACGGATATTTGTCTGGAGCCGGCCGCCTTCGCCGCCGTACTTTCCTTCGGAGCGGCAGGTTGTTGGATTCGCACTCTGGCTGGCAGAGCTGACGCGCAAGTTTCGGACACGCTTCGGGCCCACGCACTGCTCGGGCGACTCGGGGCGTTGGTGGCTAGCCGCCCCTCGCTCTCGTTTCTAGCGGGCCGGCTTCGCGTGACCGAGGCCCCGGGTTATGCGCTGGGCGCACAAGGTATGCTGCGACCGCTCGTTTTTGTCGGTGCAGCTTATGCGGAAGCCCTGGGTGACGACGCGCTCGTTGGCGCTTTGGGTCATGAAGGGGAGCACGTCCGTGGGTTCGATCCACTCCGATACCTGGTGCTCGAGCTCGCGCTTTCGATGAACCCGCTGGGACGCAGGCTGCTCGCGCCGCACGCGTTCCGATGGATTGCCGCTCGCGAAGCTCATTGCGATCGGGAAGCGGTCATCGGCGGCTCCCTCCCGCTGGCGCTCGCCGAAGCCATTGTCCGAGCAGCGAAGCCGGTCTCCAGTCAAGCAGTTGCGCTCGGCGCGAGTGACATGACGGTGCTGCGGTTCCGGGTGGGAATGCTGTTCGCGTTTTCGGAGCAAAGGCCGTCTCGGTGCTGCCGCCGCGGCGTCTCCGCGTTTCCCGCGGCCGTGCTGCTGCTCCTTGCCGCCTTCCTCTTGCCCCATGAAACGGGTACGGGGGCACTCGATGCGTTGCACACGAGCACCGAGCACGCGTTTACCTATGCTTGGCGCTGATGAAAAAGCTAAAGTTGGACCTCGCGCTGGTCCTGCCATGGATGCCCGCGCTTGTAGTGCCTGCGTCGCGCGGATCATCACGGCGCTAGACGGTAGGCGGGGAGTGAGCGACGTACACGTCGATGCACACGACGGCGAAAAGTCGAAGTTGTGTCTGCACTACGCTCCCAACCTGATCCGTATCGGTGCCACGCCAGCTCGTCGAGGAAGCTGGTGCAGAGCGCCGGCCGCAACTCGAGCACCTGGACGTGGAGATTATGGGATTACGGCACGAGCGCCACGCCAAAACTGGTCGAGGCAGCTTTGCAAATCTCTCAGGCGTTCTCCACGCCGCAGTCGCATTTGGCAGTCGCAGAGTCTACGCGGAATTTGACCCGTCATAGGCGTCTCTCGCAGAGTTGCTCGCGGCCCAGCCTAGTGCTGGATCACGACGCGGCGGGTGAAAAATTCGCCCGGTGCCGAGACAGACGAGTCGGCTCATGAACATGAGCACACAGGGCCCTTCGGAGAGCGCGCGGAGTTCGCGTTCAGTCTCGTCTGCGGACTGCTGACGGGCATCGGCTGGGCCACCGGAAAGCTCGGCGTTGTAGCCCTGCACGAGGGCTCGACACTGCTCGTCGTCGTCAACGCGCTCCGGCAATTGGCGTATGAATACTGGGGACCGAGTGCGTAGTCGCGTAACTGCGGGCGGTGCGGAGCGCAACGGGACTACTGAGTGGCTTGCACCTCATCGCTGACGGAGCCCTTGCTCATA
The DNA here is from genome assembly GCA_043780025.1 of Deltaproteobacteria bacterium. Lineage (GTDB taxonomy): Bacteria > Myxococcota_A > Polyangia > Polyangiales > Polyangiaceae > SZUA-265. Next base: position 19,633 of record JAYWEH010000409.1, on the reverse strand, counting down.
TTGGGAGTGTACGTGTCGACGCGCGGGTCCATGCCGCAGTTGACGACGCCGCCCTTGGCATCGGGATCGTCAGACACGCAATGCGGCAGCGACAACGGCAGCGAGTTCGTATCCCATATTTGAACCAGTACTCGGTGACCTTTGGGGCTACTGACCGACTCCCGGCCGGGGCGTCAAATGGAAGTGACACGATCCGGGCCGTTCAGGCACCTCAGTGCTTTCGGGCGTCCTTCGCGCTCCGCCTCAGCGTGTCACGGGCGAGTTCGGTCTGCCAATCCCTCGCTTCGCTGAAACGGAGTCGCGTCGAGCCGTCGGCACCGAGGAGATAGCTGTCGGGCAAGGTCGAGACATCGTAGCTCGCGGCGGCTGAGCCGGTACTATCCCTCACGACTTCCGGCGGGATTTCTCCATCGAAGAATTCTCGAACGGCGGTCCAATCCGGGTCCATCGCCAGCGCGACGACTTCGAGCTCTCCCTCACGCTCCAGCTCTCGTCCCAGCTCCAGGAGCGCCGGGAGCTCTTCCTTGCAGGGCGGGCACCAGGTTGCCCAAAAATGCAGAAGCACCGGCTTGCCTCGCAAGTCCATCAGCGTCCGGTGCGATCCGTCGGGCTTCAGAAGCTCCAGAACCGGCGCAGGCTTTCGGGGCACACTTTCGGACGGAAACGTGACTCCGTTTGCCTCTCGTTCGCGCTCGACCCATCGAATAGCGAGCACGATCAGGCCTTGCGCGGCGACGAGGCCGAGCACGAGGCCCAGAATACGCAAACGTGGCACGGCTTTCATGATTCGTCGTCGCCGTCAGCAGATACGTGCCCGCCCGCTGGGAAAAGCAAGTTCGGCTGAGGGGCGGGGCTGAGTAGCGGTCGCCGCGCTGCCATGAGGCTGTAGAGCACGGGCAGCACGACCAGTGTCAGCAGCGTCGAAGAAATAACCCCTCCAATGACCACGGTCGCGAGGGGACGCTGGACTTCGGCACCAAAGCCGGTGTTGAGCGCCATGGGCAGAAAACCCAGGCTTGCCACCAGGGCCGTCATCAAAACCGGGCGCAACCTGTCGTGCGCCGCGCTCTGAATCGCTTCGCGAACGGGCATGCCCCGCGTGAGGTATTGCCGCACGGTCGAAACGAGCACCATGTCTCCGAGCACGGAAACACCGGAGAGCGCAATGAACCCAACGCCGGCCGAAATGCTGAAGGGCAGGTCGCTGAGCCACAGCGCTACTACGCCTCCGACAGCCGCAAAAGGTACGCCGGTGAACACGCGAAGCGCGTCGCGCACGTTTCGATAGGTGAAGTAGAGCAGTGCGAAGATCAACGCGAGCGAGATGGGTACGATGACCATCAACCGCGTCCGTGCACTCTCGAGGTGCTCGAATTGCCCTCCAAACCGGACGTAGTAGCCAGAGGGCAGCGCGACCTTCTCGGCGATGGCGCGTTGCGCCTCCGCCACGAAGCTTCCGACGTCTCGCTCCCGAACGTTGGTCTGGACCACGATGCGACGTTTGCCCCACTCGCGGTTGATGCTGGACGGTCCTTCGACCATCTCGATCTGTGCGAGCCCGCTGAGTGGGATGCGGTCCCCGTTCGCACCGGTCACCAAGATCCGCCCGATGGCGTGCGGGTCCGTCCTGTATTGGTCGTCGATTCTCAACGCGATGGGGAAGCGCATTTCACCGTCTTGGATCGCCCCCGCTTCGCGGGTGCCGAGGGCCTCCACGACCTCCAAGACTTCCTTCACAGCGATGCCCTGACGGGCAATGGCCTTTCGATCCGCTCGGATCTCGAGCACGGGCTGGCCGGTGAGCTGCTCCGTGAACACGTCGGCCGCACCTGGAATATCTTTCAGAAGCGTCTCGATTTCCCGCGCCTTCGTTCCCAGAATCTCGAAGTCGTCACCGAAAAGCTTGACGCCCACGTCGGCGCGGATCCCCGCCACCATCTCGTTGACGCGCATTTCGATCGGTTGGGTGAAGATCATGCGCATGCCCGGCAAGCTAGACAGCTGGTCGGACATCGTCCGCACCAGCTCATCTTGGTTGGAAGCGCGGTTCCACTGATCTCGCGGCGTCAGCGTGATGAAGATGTCCGAGAGCTCGACGCCCATGGGATCCGTGGTGATCTCCGCGCTCCCCGAGCGCGTCCAGACGCGTTCAACCTCGTCAGGAAATTTTTCCAGGATGGCGCGCTCGATCTGTATGCCATACCGCACGGACTCATCCACGGAAACGCCCGCCAACCTCACGGTGTTGATGACCAGCGACCCCTCGCGCAGTCGAGGGATGAATTCGGAGCCCAAGCGTGTAGCCAGAAATCCGGCGTTGCCGAGAGCGAGCAACGCCACGGTGACGATGATCCAAGGTCGGCGCAGCGCGAACGCCAGAACGGGGCGGTACGCGCGCTGAATCGACCTGACCAGCACATTGTCCCGGTGGGCCACACGCCGAGAAAGGCCTAGGCTTGCCAGCACGGGGATCAACGTGAGCGACATGAGCATCGCGCCAGCCAGCGCGAAGATGACCGTGAGCGCCATCGGCCGGAACATTTTCCCCTCAATCCCCTGGAGCGTGAGGACGGGCAAGTACACGATGGCAATGATCAGCTCGCCGAAGAGCGTCGGTTTTCGCACTTCTACGACGGCGTCCCGCACGACATCGAGTTGAGTGGCATGCCCGTTTGGTTCGCCGAGTCGTCGCATCACGTTTTCGATCTGAATGACCGAGCTGTCCACGACCAAGCCGAAGTCGATCGCCCCCAAGCTCATGAGGCTTCCCGCGACGCCAAAGCGCAGCATCAGGTTGCTCGCGAACAGCATCGAAAGCGGGATGGCGACGGCCACGATGAGCCCTGCGCGCAGATTCCCCAGGAAGGCAAATAGAATTGCGATGACGAGCAACGCGCCCTCGAGCAAGTTTGTTTTCACGGTGTGAAGCACACGCTCGATCAAAGAGGTTCGGTCGTAGACCGAGGTCACCGCCACGCCCTGCGGCAGGCTCCTTCGGATTTCGTCGAGTCGCAACCGCAAGCGAGTCGTCACGTCGTGGCTGTTCTCGCCCATGAGCATGAACCCGAGGCCGAGCACCACTTCGCCTGCACCGTCCGCCGACACCGCGCCGCGGCGGATTTCGCGCCCTTCGATGACGCGCGCGACGTCGCGCACTCGGACGGGCACACCTTCGCGCGCGTCGATCACCATCTCCTCGACATCCTCGAGGTCCGTGGCGATGCCGATGCCCTGAATGAGGCTCGACTCGCCCGATTGGTCGAGCGTGCCGCCGCCCACGTTAGTGTTGTTGCGCTCCAGCGCGTCGGCGAGCTCGGATAGCGTGAGGTCGTACTGCTGGAGCTTGCGAGGGTCGACGACCACTTGGGCTTGGCGCTCGTTGCCCCCCCAGCTATTGACCTCCGCCACTCCAGGAACAGAACGCAGCTGTGGCTTGATGATCCAGTCCTGGACGGTCCTGAGCTCAGTGAGGGATTTGCTTCCGGTGACGAGGTAGTGGAATACCTCACCGAGGCCCGTCGCCACAGGACCCAGTTGAGGCCGCACGATGCCCGGAGGCAGCTCGACAGACTGCAGGCGCTCCATGATCAGCTGCCGGGCCAGGTAGATATCCATGCCGTCGTCGAAGGTGACGGTGACCTGCGAAAAGCCGAACTTCGACACCGATCTGACCTCGTGCAGCCGCGGCAGCCCCGAGATGGCCCATTCCACGGGACGCGTAATCTGCCGCTCGATCTCCAGCGGTGAGAGTGCTGGGGCGGTCGCATTGACCTGCACCTGCACGGGCGTCGTGTCCGGGAAGGCGTCGATCGGAAGCTTCAGCGCGGAGAGCACGCCGGCGATGGCCAGTGTGCCCCAAGCGAGCAGCACGAGGAGCCGATGGCGCAGCGACCATTCGAGGATAGCCGTGAGCACTACTTTTTCTCCTCGACCTCGCAGCAGCCGGCTCCAATGCTGCCCTTGAGTGTCTCCGTCTTCAGAAGAAAGCTGCCGTCGGTAGCCACCTCGTCACCGGCCGCAACCCTACCGCTCACCTCGACTAGCTCGGCGTCTCCCGGCCCGAGTTGCACTCGCCTGGCCTCGAAAGCGTCCTCGGCCACGCGCACGAACACGATTTGAGCGCTCTTGGCACGCTGCACCGAGCTGCGCGGCACCACCACTGCGGTGCCACCCTTCGTGACCTGGATCGCGGCGCGGGCGAACATGTTTCCACGCAGGAGCCCCTCGGGGTTGTCGAGCGCGACTCGGCCCTTCGCGGTCCTCGTGTGAGCGTCAATTTGTGGAGACACGTAGCTCAGGGTGCCGGAGAATTCCTTGTCGCCCAGCGCTTCGAGCGTCACGGAGACGCGCTGACCGATGGCGACCCGAGACACTTCGCCTTCTGGGATGTCGATCTCTGCCCACATCGACGATGTATCGACGATCTGGAACAAGGTCTTCTCTGTGCCCACCAATCGACCGATCGTCGCGTCGCGCACGGTGACCACGCCCGAGATGGGCGACGCCAACGTGTAATGGGACGCGCCATCGGTGTTCCCCACGATGCCGAGCGCAGCCTGCGCGGCAGAAAAGTCGGCTTTGGCCGCGTCGAGGTCCTGCGCGGCCGCGAGTGCATCCTTCTCGGCGCTGATGCCGTCTTGGTGCAGGGCCTTCTGGCGTGCGAAGTTGGCTTCGGCGAGCCGAACGCGGGAGCTCGCAGCCCGCAGGCGCGACTGGCCTGCTCCAACCTCGGCGCTCTCGATGGTGGCGAGAGGGCCGCCAGCGCGGACGATAGTCCCCACGTCGGCGCGGATGGAGCGGACCACACCCGCCGACCGCGCGTTGACCTCGGCGACCTTGCTAGCGTCGTAGGCGATCCTCGCCGTGACGTTCAGGCTCGAACGGCTGAGCCGCTCGGCGGCCTTGGCCACTCGAATGCCCGCGAGACGTGCGGTCTCCTTGGTCTTGAAGGTGACCTTCGTCCCGTCCGCCGGAGCGCCGTCGCTTTGCACGTCCAGCTTCGGTCGCCCGCCCTGGTCGGGGTGGCAGATGGGACAGAACGACTCGGGGAAACCGTGTTCGTCGCACCAGTCGCCCTTGGCCTTGAACACGGGAATGAGCGCTGGGTTGCACTTCGTACACACGGCTTCGAGAACACCGTGTTCGTTGCAGAAAGCGCCCTCCGCGGTGCCATAGGAGGTGGACGGCGCGTTCGTCTCAGCCTGTGCGTCCGAGCCGGGTTTGCCCTCGCAAGCCGCGGTCGTCAACAGGATGAGCAGACCGGCCCCAAAGCGTCGCGTCACTTGGGCCCTTCTGCCTTGGGCGGGCGCAGGATCTTCAGATCTGGATTGCACTTCAGGCACTGCGATTCGGGCAGGCCATGTTCGTTGCACCAGTCGCCGGTCGCCTTGAAGGCGGCGATCAGCGTCGGATTGCAACGGGTGCACTGCGATTCGGCGACTTGGTGTTCTGCACACCAGTCCTCGTGCGAGCCGGGGGTCGCGCTGGGCGCGGCGTGCTTGCCCGTTGCTGTCGGGGCGGCGGGTGACGCCGTCGGCGCGCTCGGTTCGTTCTTGCAGCCCATGGCAACGAGCAGGCTCGCGGTCAACGTAATGACGGTGAATACGGTATTGAACTTCTTCATCTGAGGTCTCCCGGGTAGTGCTTACTTCTGGCTCATATCGAATGGTCCCCGCGATCGCAGCGTCCCTTGTCACGGCGCTCTCGACTTCGACGAGGGAGCGGACATGGGTATGCGGCCGCTCAGGCCACGCGCGCGCTCGAACCTCGACTGGGCGCGTTCACAGCACGCAGCGCGCTCGCTGGGCACAGGGGCCAGCGAGCTCAACCGGCAAAGGGGCCGTCAGCCCGTGGGGGGGCGGAATAGCACCGGGCTGTAGCCGGGCGCGCACACGTCGGCAGGGCTAATCGACGCCACTTCCACCGCTTCCGCCACACCGACCGAGGCTATTGACGAATTCGGAACTAAGACATTCGGAGCTGCACAACACGCGCAGTGCGCGCACGGACCGGGACAGCAATCCGAGTCCTCGCAGCTATCTGCGCAGTCATCGCAGGAGTCCGTGACCACCATCGACACGGCCTCCACCACGTGCTGCGACGTCGGCATGGCAAAGACGAGCGCGAACAGTGCGAACCACCGCAACCATGCAATCCGCGAGCGCGAAAAGAACCCCCAGCGGGGGCGACGAGTCACGTTTGTCACGCGCCGCAACATCCTCGCTCCTCGCAACCACAGTCCAGGCAGGAGCGAGCCGTTGTGGTGCCGCAATGAGCGAAGAGCTTGACCTTCAAGGCCTCGCGGGCTCGGTGCAGACGCACCATCGCGTTATTGGGTGTCAGGCCCAGCTCTGCCGCAAAGTCGCCGATCTTCACGCCATCGACAACGACGCGTCGAAGGATGGTCGCATACTCTGGCTTGAGCTGATCTGCTTGAGCGAGAACGCAAGAGCAGTCGACGGTATCGACCTCGAGCCGGGGGGCCTCGAGGTCGTCGGTCGGAAGCACAGCGTCGTGTCGGCGCCGAAGTTGGTCGATTATGACATTCTTCACGACCCGTCCCAGCCAGGCATCGACCCGGGACAAATCCCGCAGCTGGCTAGACTTCGAGAGCGCTCGCTCGAACGCTTCCTGCAAGAGTTCCTCGACATCCTCCCGGTCGCCAACCCGCCGGCGCACCATGGCCAAGAGTGCGCCTCGCTGAACTCCGAGAGCTTCGCTAACGGCTCGGGCCGCTGCGATGGTGTCGAGATGGGTTTGCACGGGCCTCCTGATTCTGCTCCCAAGCCCCGCGTACTTCAACGTTCGACGCCGCGAAGGTTTCGCGCCCAGTCTCGGCGAACCGAGGGGCACTCGGCCAAGTCAGGCTACTGTGGCCCGAGGGCCGGCGCAAAACGAATCTCACCTGTGCTGTAAGATCCGAGGGGGGCATCCCGTCAATCCTCATGCGGGCGCCAGTCCGCCAAGGAATTCCATGCAATTGCCTCTCAGCGATGCCTGCCAATGTGGTCCCACCTGCACCGACGGACCGCCGAACCTGACGTCCAGAATCAGATCCGATGTGCGCCGCGAGCCGATCAGGCGTGCCCTGACGCTGGCGTTTCTGACGGTCGCCTGGAACCTCGTGGAGGGGGTCATCGCCGTCGCTGCCGCGCTCGTCTCCGGCAGTGTGGCCCTGCTCGGATTCGGTATCGACAGTTTCGTCGAGTGCTCGTCCGCGCTCGTCATCATTTGGCGCTTGCGCGCCGAGCGAGATCGACACCTCACGAGCCAACGCCTCGATGCCGTCGAACAACGGGCGCGGCGGCTGGTCGCTGGCTCACTCTTCCTGCTTGCCGCCTATGTCGCGTTCGACGCCATCCAGACACTCCGCATGGGTGAGCAGCCGGCTTTCAGCCTCGTGGGCGTGATCCTATTGAGCGTGTCGGTGGGTGTCATGTTGTGGCTCGCACGAGCGAAGCGGCGCGTGGCGCGTGAACTCGGCAGCGAGGCCATGGAGGCGGATGCATTTCAAACGACGGCGTGTTGGTGGCTCTCTCTGGCTGCCCTGCTTGGAATCGGTCTCAATGGCTTGCTCGGGTGGTGGTGGGCGGATCCTCTCGCGGCTCTGGTCATCGCCTGGCTCGTGGCCCGCGAGGGCCGTGAGGCGTGGAAAGGGCAAGCGTGCTGCTAGGGCCCGACTTTGCCCACCCGAGGCCCGGACTGATCACTGCCTCGAGCACGATGTGGCGCGGCGTCAAACCCGCAGCGCAATCGCGGCAGACCCCGCGGAATGCCCTCTTTGGACGAGACCAATTGTCAGCCAATAACAACTAATGATGGCAGGGAGCTGACGCCATGTGGCGACGACGAGATCGTGGAGACACTGAGCCGCGGGGGGCTACCGTCTCTCAGACCTTTCCGCGCTTGGCGCGCCGGACCGCGTTACCGTCTGCGCGTGAATCGCGCAGGGAGTGGTCTGTCTCAACTTCGCTCTAGACATCACGGCTTGGCGACTCAGGTCCCGCCCGCCGTGGACATTGCCGCCGCAGGGCGCACAGAAGTCTTGCTGGTTGTTTTCCGCCCCGTGCTAGCCAAGCCCGAGATCAGAAATTTCCTGATCAGGCGGCGTGACAACTATCCTGACGCAGGGGGATCGTCTTTCCGCTAGTCCGGCTCTTGCCGTCTCCGGCGGGACAAAGACTTTTGAGAAGCGCGCATAGCTCGTCGCTCACGGTTACACGGCCCGGCTCGTTCAAAGAATCCCCTTCGCCGGGCTCCCAGGAAAGTTGGACCGCAGTCAACGGCCGGCAAGGCGTGCGCGGCCCAACAATGACAAGTCGGCGGTCTCGGCGCCCGACCCACTCGCAAACCCCTGGTCAACGGTCCGACCGATGCGGTCGCCTTACTGTAACCAGGGAACCCGAACGCGCGCGTAGTACTTCGTTGCGCTTTGCCTCGATGCTGCGGTCGGCTTTCGTTCAGGCCACGCAATTTCGTAGCAACTCGATCTCGACCGCGTCCGACCTGCTCGTGAGTCTCTAGCGTGGGGACCAAGAGTCAGCGGAGTTCGCCATGGATTTCGAAATCGAACAATTCAAGCGCGACGTCGATCTCGTCGCATTCTCGGTCTCTAAGGGCTACCGCGTCGACCGCCGCGAGAGCAGCCAGAGCAGCAAGGTGCTGCGTCACGACGCGACGGGCGACAAGCTGATCGTCAGCCGAGCCGCTGATGGGCATTGGCAATACTTCTCGGTACGTGACCGAGAGGACAATGGGACGATCATCGACTTCATTCAGAAGCGGGAGCAGAAGAGCCTTGGCGAGGTCCGTCGCGAACTCCGCGGCTGGACGCACACCTGGCCGCCGCAGCTTCCCGTTCGTCTACCTCTGCTCTTGACGTCGCCCGATCGCGCTGCGGTGGCGCTCGAGGTCAAGAGGGCCAGCATGCCCGAGACTCACCCCTATCTCGAATACAGAGGGATTTCACGCGATACGCTTTCCCACCCGCGGTTCCGAGGGACATGGCGCCGAGCGGCAGGTTCACATGGGAATGTGATCTTCATGCACCACGATGAACAGGGGCTGAGTGGGTTCGAGGTCAAGAATCATGGCTTTACGGGGTTCTCCAAGGGTGGGCGCAAGGGGATGTGGTCGAGCCACACCGCGTCGGGCGACCGGCGATTGATCGTGACTGAAAGTGCCATCGACGCCCTCAGCTATCATCAGGCCCAGCCTCACCCCAACTCTCGGTACGTTAGCTTCGCGGGCGAACAGAATCCGCAACAGCCAATCCTTCTCGATCGGGCCATTTTAGAGATGCGGGCAGGCAGTCGGATCGTCGCGGCCACCGACAACGACAAGGCGGGGCATGACTTCGCCGCACGTATCCGGGATCTCAGTGCAAAGCATGCACACGTGGCGTTCGAACGCCACGCTCCGTCGCTGGGGAAGGACTGGAATGATCACCTTCGGGCTGAACTAGCGCGCGTTGGCCCCGTGCTGTCGGGGCCAACCTCTGGAAAGGGGCTGGAACGATGAACCTGGACCTGGTTGCCATTCTCCTCACGTGCAGCTTGCACCACGACGATCGCCTTCTGCGATCCGTGATCGATGCCCACAGCGCTGGTAATCCTTACACGGTTGCGCAGGTGAGCTTCTTGCAGGCGGACTCTCAGGATGGGCCAATGCCGACGCAGGTGCCGCGTTCCCGAAACGAGGCCAAGTCCGCAGCCGCCGCCATCCTGGCTTCGGGCGATGAGGTCGCGCTCGGGCTTCTGCCGGTGCGACCCGCGTGGGCCGTCGAGTTTGGTCGAACGATGGAAGATCTCTTCGACCCTTGCAGCAACGTCGCCGTGGCCTCCGCGAAGATGAGCGAGTTCGACTTCGCCTGCAGGAGGCGCGCGCGACGGCAAAACGCGGCGGCGCGCCGATCGTGCACTCTCGATCGTTACGGGACTAGCCTGGGGCTTCTGGCATTGAGGGTCGCCGTCATGGCGGACCTGTCCGGGGGTGGCCCGAGCGACAACCCCCTTGTGGGGCGACAACCCGTCAGCCCGACCTCGACTACGCCTGATCCGGGCATTTTTTTCCCAGTATCGGCCAATGAGCAACGCCCAATTCTTTCCCCCCTGTTCGACTTCCGCTCCGATCGGAGTGAGTCGACGCCATGAGGTCGACTCAGCCTGGTCGGCAAACCAGCGCGTTGCTTCTTCGGACGGCGACCGCCGAGACGCGACTATTGTATGGGACGGTCAGCGCGACGCGGGCGCATGCGAAGGGCTATGTCGTGCTTCTGCCTGCGGAACAAATTTGCCTTTACTCACTGCGCGCTACGCGGCTGCGGACATTCGTGTTCCGGACTCTGCGAACCGACGAAGCGCTTTCCACCCGGGTGCCGGGGGTGGCGCCGCCGGTGCGCCTCTTGGTGCAGACGGAAACGCGGGGGCGGCAACGAAAGCTCTGGGGCCTTTTCGTCTACTTGAAGGCCCAGGCAGTCCCTCCGTCGAGCTTGTCTGACGGCTTCTACTCGAGGATTCATGCACTGCTCGCTGGAAGGTTGCCGAAGGCAAAAGTGCTGCGCTCCCTGCTCGCGCAGGAGCGCGGATTGGCGGTGTGCCCTCCCATTGTGGCTCGCTCTCGCGCTGGCTGTGGTCACACTTGCTGCGGGAGCTCTGCGAGGGCACCTTCTCATCAACTTCACCGCGAGCGTTCCTCGCGGGATCTATTGGATCTCTCCCGCAGCGACGATTCGTCGCGGTGACCTGGTCGCACTCGCGATCCCAGCAAGCGTCCGAAACTTCCTGCACCAAAGGAAGTATGTTCCACAACGTATCGAACTGCTCGCAAAGCCCGTCGCTGGTGTCCCTGGGGATGAAGTGTGTGTTCGCGATGGCACGGTTCGCATCAATGGCCGCGTTCTGGCGGTCGTGCGTGTCGTGGATAGCCAGGGTCTGGCACTACCGGTCCATCTGATGTGCGGCCCAGTCCCCCACAACGCGGTGTTTCTCGCCACACATCACGAGAACAGCTTTGATTCGCGGAATTTCGGTCCGGTCTCGATTGACCGCTTGCGTGGACCGCTCACGCCGTTGGTTACTTTCTGAGGCTGTCCGAGGGTCGGTCGTGGCGTTCCATCGAGATGCCGTTTCGTCACCGAGTCACCGAGACCTGATGCGCCAGGCATGGGCGAAACGCAGTCCCGACGCGCACGGGTGGCCTCGTTGACTTGCTTTCCTCTACTGCCAAGCTGGCTCGCGTCCTGAGGGGAAGTCACGCGATGGCCTTAGCAGCGGTATCAGCGACGAGCTTGACCGCGGCCTCCTTCCGCTCGCTAAAGCGGTCGCTCAGGTAGTCGACGTGGTCCCGGAGCAGCAGCGTAAACTTGTAGAGCTCCTCCATGACGTCAACGACGCGGTCTCGAAATGGTGAATCCTTCATGCGACCGTCTTCTTCGAATTGCTCGAAGGCCTTGGGGACGGAGGATTGGTTCGGGATGGTGAACATTCGCATCCAGCGACCAAGGAGGCGAAGCGTGTTCACCGTGTTGAACGACTGTGAGCCGCCGCTCACCTGCATGACGGCGAGGGTTCTGCCCTGTGTGGGCCTCACAGCTCCGATCGACAGTGGAATCCAGTCGATCTGCGTCTTCATTACTCCGGTGATGGCGCCGTGCCGCTCGGGGCACGACCAAACCTGTCCCTCGGACCACTGACTGAGCTCGCGCAGCTCGACGACCTTCGGATGGTCGGCAGAGGTGCTGTCGACCAATGGAAGCCCCGCCGGGTTGAAGAAGCGGACTTCGGCGCCAAGGTCGGTGATGATGCGAGCCGCTTCCTCCGCGAGCAAACGACTGTACGAGCGCGCCCTGAGGGAGCCGTAGAGGAAAAGGATCCGGGGCTCGTGCGTGGAGACGTTGGTGTGCTGGGGCGTTTTCATGGCGCTCCGGTTCATGGCGCTCCGGCCAGTTCGGTAGCGCTCGATGGCAGAGTCTTGCGCAGACAAATAGCTGTCGACGGACATAGCTTACGGAACTGCGCAGTGTTGCGGATGCCCAGAGGTGCATCCGCGCGCGAGGTCCTGGAGAACCCACGCTGCTCGAAGAAAGCTGCCGCGCTCGTGGTCAGCAGGTAGAGTTCCCGAACACCGTTTGACGCCGCTTTTCCCTCAATGGCGGACAGCAGCCGCGCTCCGACCGTCTTGGCGCGGTAGCTCGCGGCGACGGAAAAGGAACGAAGCAGGGCTGCTTCTCCGGCGTACTCGACCGCAACGGTGCCGATCAGCGAGCCTTTCCACTTGGCCAATATGAACCGGGCAACGTGCTCGTCGACGTCATCCACGGGCAAGCCGCTCGCCGAGCGCAGGGCCCGGATGTCATCCAAATCGCCAGCGGTAGGGACCTCAAACGTCGGCGTTACCAGTAACGTCATGGCGGAGGCGAGCTGGTCGAGTCGCGCCCCCAGCCCTCGATGGTCAGCAATTGGAGGACGCGAGCGCGCACCTCGTCGCGGATCTGGCGGACGCGGGCAAGGTCCTTGCCCTTGGGATCTTCGAGCGGCCAGTCGAGGCGACGCAGCCCCGGGACTACGGGACACGCCTCTCCGCATCCCATCGTGATGAGCAACGCGGCGCCTTCCGCGAGTTCGGCGGACAGAAAACGCGGAGTCGCCTGCGACAGGTCGATGCCGACCTCTCGCATCGCTTCTAGGACCTCCGGGTGAACGCGAGTGCCAGGCTCGGTACCGGCCGAGATGCCCCTGGCGCGCTCGGGATCCGCTAGAACGTTGAACCAAGCGGCGGCCATTTGCGAGCGGCCTGCGTTGTGAATGCAGGCGAAGAGCACGTTCTTCATGCGACATCTTCCTCGGTTCGGGAGGTGGTGGTGGCAACTCTCGGCGCGGCCACCCCGGGTCGGATGGGGACGAGCCAGGCAAACAGTGCGGTCGCAGCGCTCGCTCCGGCCAATTGCGCTGCGATGAACCCGCCCACATCGACCGGGCGTATGCCGGCAAAAGTGTTGCTGGCCGCTCGCGCGAGTGTGACGGCCGGGTTGGCGAAGCACGTCGAGGCCGTGAACCAGTAGCCCGCCGTCACGTACGCACCGACGGCGAAGGGGATCGCCTCCGGGCGCGTTCGCACCGTACCCCAGATGGTTGCGAGAAGGCCGAAGGTCGCTACGAACTCGCTCACGAGCTGTGGCATGCCCGCGCGCACGTGCCGGGACGCGAAGAAGACCGGCTCTCCAAACATGACGTGGGCGACGGCCACGCCGGCAAAGGCTCCCGCAATCTGTGCCGCGATATACCCGGGTACCTCCCGCCATGGCTTGGCGCCAACGGCGGCGTCAGCGAGCGTCACCACCGGGTTGAGGTGCGCTCCCGAAATGGGCCCGAACGTGAGAAGCAAGGGCACCAGCCCGGCGCCTGTGGCCGCGGTATTCGCGAGCAGTGCCAAGGCGACGTTACCGCCAGCGAGGCGCTCGCCCATGATCCCGGAGCCGATGACGATGGCGAGTAGGAAGGCTGTCCCGAGCGCCTCGGCCACGAGCCGCCGCCCGAAGTCAGCGCGCATGGAACTCCTTCCGCCCACGGCATTGCCAAGGGCCACTGGGCCGAGCCACGCGAGCGCCGATGAGCAAAGAGGACGTTAGAATGAGCATGCGAATCTTCGTTTCGAGTGCTAGCAACAGCTCGTTTTTCCGCGTTTGCAGCAGTCTTCCCACAGATAATCAGTGAGCGTGCGCAGCGCCGGGTACGCGGCGGTGTAGTAGTGGAAGGTGCCCTCACTGCGGGTGCTCAGCAGGCCCGCCTCGGCGAGCCGTTTTAGATGATGGCTCAGCGTGGACGCTGCCATGTCCAGATGGCTCTGGATCTCGCCAACGGCAGCACCGCCGTCGCCGCGCTGGACGACGAAGCGGAGGATCCCGAGCCGCACCGGATGGCCGAGGGCGCTGAGCTGCTCGGCGTGGTGTTCCAGCTTGGAGGGCACGATGTTGCTTCTAACAAACTCGAAATAGCGCGCAAGTGTTATTTCGAGTATCTTGGAAATATGGAGACGTAGCGACCACCAGCGCGGGCGTTTGCATCCTTTCGCAGCCCGAGCGTCCTTCCCATCGGAGGTCCGAAAATGGAATGACACGAAAACGATCGGATCAGGGAACAAGTGCGGACGGCATATGCCAAGGTGGCCGGAGGCGCCGACGGCTGCGGTGTGGGATGCCATGGGAGCCAGGGAAGCGGAAGCCTGGCCATGGGCTAACCGAGGAGGACCGCGAAAAGCGTCCTGAGGGAGCTGACCTCGGGCTGGGCTGCGGCAATCCGCAGGCCATCGCGGCCTTGCGCACGGACGAGATCGTGCTCGACCTCGGCAGTGCAGCAGGCTTTGATTGCTTCTTGGCAGCGAAGCGCGTGGGTCGCACCGGTCGAGTCATCGGTGTCGACATGACGCCCGAGACGGTGGAGAAGGCGCGCGGTAACACGCGCGCCATTGGCGCCGCCAACGTAGAATTTAGGCTGGGCGAGATCGAGCACCTGCCCGTAGCGGATGCCACAGTGGACGTCATCCTTTCCAGCCGCGTCATCAATCTGCCGCCGGACAAGGCCGCCTCTTCCGCGAGGCGTTTCGGGTCCTGAAGGGGGGGGCGCCTGGCGATATCGGACGTCGTTACCATGCAGCCGATGCCCAGCGAACTCGCGAAGGCGTCGAGGCACTCACTGGATTTATTGCGGCCTCGGTCAGCATCGAGGAGCTCCGTGCTCTGCTGGCCGACGCCGGCTTCGATGCGGTTCAGATCCAGCCACGTACCGCAAGCCGTGCCATCATCGCCCAATGTATGCCCGAGGCCAAAGGTTACGTCGCTTCGGCACCGAGCGAGGCCTGGACGCCTTTGGCGCGAACGACATTCCGCTCGACATTGAACCCTTCTAGAGCAACGTCATGGTCGTGCTTCCCGCGGTCAACCTGCGTACCGGTTCGACTTGCGACGTTCATGCAGCGAAGAGGGAGACAACCGGCGATTTGGCGCGCAACTGGCGCCGCGATTGTCCCGATGAGGAGCTCATGAGCTTTGCTCCTGCGGTAGAGCGGTTGGTCAGTGGACAGCTAGTCGTCCTCGATCTGGAGCGGCGCGTGCTCGAACCGCGTGGTTTCGTCAGCTGGGTCGTGAATAATACGAGGTGCGCCAAATTCTCAGAGCTCGCGGTCATGCGGGTACGTGTTGGAGGCTCGCGGCCCGAGGACGGATCTGACGTCGAAAATTACTTCGTCGAGGCGTTGGGGGCCGAGGGCAAGTGGCGTGTTGAGCACACGAGCCAATATCTAAAGGCCCGACAGACCGCAGAACTCTTCGCAACACACATCGGTTTGGGCATCGTCGATGAGGTCATCGGAGACGTCCGCGAGGCGGACACGTTTGAAGAGCCGCTCCAAGATCGCATTCGGCGAAAAGGGCCGCTGTCACCACTGCCGGCGCCGCCTCCCGGGCTACTGGTGAAAGTGGCTGGAGCCGAACTCCGTGTCCAGCAGAGCCAGCTCAGCACGCGCGGCTTCTCGACCATGGAGGGTTTGGCGGTTCTCCTCCACATGACCACTCTGATTTGCTATTTGGCCCCGTTCATAACGGATACGCCGGACCCATGTTGGCCCCTTATTGCCGGTATTTATTTGGTCGGCGTCGGCGTGGCCCTCGTGATCGAGACAGTGAAGAGGCTGACGCCAACTGACGTGCATACGTCCGTTCGCGTCGGTCCCGCCGGATTGAAGATAGCGATCCGAGAACGCGGCACGGCGACCATCGTGGAAATGAGCGACGGTGCTTTGGATGGAGTGGGAGTCGCCAAGGACCCCGAGCCCCTACACGGCTCATCTGCGCATCCGCTGCGCATCCTTGCGGTTAGTCGCCATCGCGTAGTCTCGTTCGGGGTGGGCTGGCCACCTGCCCAGCAACAATGGCTCGTTCTTGCCATTCAGCACGCGCTGTCCGCGGACACTTTCACACTGCCTGTCGGCGGAGCAGTGGACGCTCAGTAGAAGAACACTTGCCGGGCCAATCCGCGCACCGGTGAACGAGGGCATCCGAAGCGTCCAGCAAGACAGTCTCTCGCTTGCCCGAGCAGCAGCGGCGTCGGCGCCGGCAGCGGAACAGAAGGGAAACCGGCCCTCTGTTCCCCGCCGAGAAATCGCTCCCGCGTTGGAGGGCTTGCCGACGCGGTCGAGGTGCGTTCCCATGCTCGCTTGACTTGGAATCCCTATCCCCCGCTGCCCATCGGTGCCATCAAAGACCTACTCGGGATAACGCGGGCGCTCTATCGGTTCACGGTTGAGACCGATCCGAAGGACGTCGTGAAGCTTCAAGAGCTCACCGACATTGGCAGGGCCTTCCGCGCTGCGTTGCTGCAGGCCAAGGCGCCGCCCGGGACGATAGATCATAGCAATGCCCGGGGTGCAGCCGAACGCGCCACACGAGCCCTTGGCGCTTTGGTGCAAGGCGCCGGGCTCGAGCCCATCGTGTCTGCCGCGGCCGCTCGAATAGTGGGCGTCAAAGGACGGATGGCGAACTATTGATGGATCCCCGAAAGGCCCACAACGGTCGAGGTCGACGCGGACGACATCTTCGAAGTGCCGATGTTCATTTCGGAAGGCAGGTCGTTAGAATCGAGTCCAACGGAGTCCAACGCGGAAAACCGTCGCCGAAAGCCATTCCTCGGCGCCCAATTTGCGCGGGTGCTCTGAGCCGCTAACAGCGTGCAGAGGGCCTACTCGGCGGGCAGGGAAAGCAGAAGAGCAAGCCAAGCCATCAGAAGCAGCCCGACTGAGCCTGCCGTGAGCCATCCGGCGGCTCGCTCGGCGCGATTCCTCGAGAGGTCACGCCCTCGCGTCCAGCCCCATGCCGCAGCGTGGAACGCAGGGACGGCTAGGACCAGTGGGACGATCCAGCCCGCGGGGGCGCTCAGGACGACAGCTGCCAGCGTTTGCGCGAACCCGGAACCCTTCGGCGACCAACAGGGGATGGTACCACGGCCCTGTATGCTCGCGCCGAGCGCCATACAGCCAGCGCCGAAAAGCACCGAGAACGCAGTGCCGAGCCCCACGACGGTAACGAGACGGAGCTCGCGGTCCGCGTCGCCCGAGCTGGGGCGGCTTCGCCAGCCAGCAGTGGAGTTTTCGATGACGCGAGTGATTTGCTCTGGGTATTGCCGGTATCGGTCATCGTAGTATTCGAGCACCATCACGATGATCCAGAGGGCGTCGTTGTCTCGAATGTCGAACGCATCCCGAAGGCGGTGCAAGCGCTCCCTTTCGAGCGGCGTGGGCTGACGCCCCAATGCCTTGGCAAAGCCGCTCTCGATGCTCATGCCAGCACTGGGCCGAAGACCTGTTTAGATTGATTGCGCCACCGGAGCAGCTCTGCGCGATTGCCGAGCGGCATGTGGCGCAGGGCTTCGGAAACCGCGTAGCTTTCCGTGTACAGGGCATCGGCTACGCGATCGGCGAGATCGGGTAAGGTCAGTGATCTGCCGCCCTTCTGCTCGATCGAGGTGCGCAATTTGCTGTTGTTGTAGAGCTCAAACTTCGCTTCCTCACCGAAGTACCCGTTGCGGACGACGTGCACGACGGCGTCGGGAAACACTGCGAGGTGTTCCCGTAGCTGGTCCATCGAGTCTCTTTGCCGGTTGATGAGCCACAGCGTCACGAGGCGTCGGCCTAGCTCGGACACGGTGTCCCTCAAGATGGCCCCATACTTCTTGACCGCATCGTTGGTGCGAGCCGCGGTGTTGACCACGACCACTCGGTCTTTATGCATGTCGGCGAGGTTGACGATGTCAATCCACCCGTCAGGCTCCTCGAGCCGGGCCGTGTGCATCACGACGCCCTCGATGGGTTCCCCGGGGGCCGCCTCGGGGTCTCGTTCGAGGCAGCGCCAAACATCTGGGTTCGAGGTATCGGTCTCGATGAACAGCAACTGCTTTCCGGCTTCGAGAAGCAGGTCGATTACGACCAGCGACACGATGGACTTTCCGACGCCTCCCTTGCTCCCCGCGATCATGTAGATCGGTTCCACCTTGCACTGCACCGTCTTGGCTGCATTCGTCATGATTCAATTCCGTTCCGTTTGATGGTATAAAATCGAGTTTCTGAATCTTCGGCCGTCTCGCGCGGGTTCCACTCGTCTGCCGCCTGCGCTTTGGTCACAAGTCTTCCTTTGACAACCGCCGCGGCACGGGAAACGACGAGCGGGTCGTCCCCGGTCTCTCCGCTCGCACTGTGCCGAGCGTGTGACGGTCGTCGTCCCTATGGGCTATCGGCCGTGCGCGCTCGTCGGCAACATCCGGTGGGCTGATCTCGTTGACACCTGGGGTAGCGCTGAGAGTCCCGGTCAACTCCCGTACGTCCTTCTGTGGCGAGGTCTGCGGCGCGTGCGACCGCGTGGTCAGGAGTTTCGATCCCATGGCGTCAAGCGCGGACGTCGCGGAAGGCTTCGGGTTGTTCTTGAGGCCTCGTGGGGGCCGCTGCATGCGCGCTGGCCTGGGTTTCTCTTTGGGACAGCGCCGCAGACAGGTTCTCAATGTCGCAACTGGCATCGCCACTCCCAGCGCAGCGAACCGCGCCGCAATGCTCTCGAGAGTGTGGCCCTGGCGACGCCATTGGTCGATTTGTGACCGGACCGAGGAAACGATGCGTTGCTTGCTGATGGGTCGCGCGCGTTCGGACGCTTCTGGTGGCGCGGACGCGAACACTTCCAGGAACCTCCGGAAGAATGTCTCATCATACGTCATGAATGCGCTTCCTCAGACGCCGACGGTTCCCTTGCGTTTGCCGACGTTGGGCCTGGGTGAGCGCCTCAGGTAGTTCTTCAGCGTGGCGACGGACATGGGAACGCCGAGCGTCGCGAAGTATTCGGCGATGCCTTCCCAAGAAAAGCCTTCCCGTCGGAACTGCTCGATGCTGGGCTTCACACGGGCGACGAGTTCGCGCCGGGTCAAGGGTCGTTGCCGCTTGTACGCCTCGTCGGGCTGACCATTGCGGAACCGTTCGGCAAAGCTGCTTCCGTCTGTGATATCCATTGCATCCTCGGGCCGCGTCGCGAAGGTTTTGAGCGCGACGCGCTTGCGGGACATTCGGCGCGCTCACACGACCAGTTGCGTGAAAAGCATGAAGAGCCAGCAGATGGCCTCCTGACGAGCCCGGGCATGCAAGCGCGAGGGCCACGCACCGCGAGCGCAACGTGACCGCAGGGCTGAGACGGGTGCCGGAATCAGCTTCGACCCTCGCGTGAGCCGCGCGAGTGCTCCAGATGTTGAATTTGCCTTCGGAAGCTGGCGCGAGAACCGCCGGCCGCATTGCATCTGTAGCCCGAAGGTGAGCGCGAGCGATGAATCAGGGATGAGCCAGCCGAGGAAGCTCGAAGCAGCATCGACTACTGAAGCGGCCCAGAACCAGGCGCAGAAACGACGGGCGAGCGCGGGGCGTGAGCAATATTCTGGCAACTCAGCGAAGCGTTCGGACGAAGACAGCAATGACCCCAACGGTGAATCAAACGTGAAGCATCGAGGGGCGGCCATCATCGAGAAAGAGGAGGGCAAGATAAAAGCCTAGCTCTATGGCCCTCTCTACCTCTCGAAGATGCTTCAGAATTTGTAGCTCCAACACCGTTCGC
>JAYWEH010000408.1:0-3976 GCA_043780025.1 Deltaproteobacteria bacterium | reverse complement strand
GCACAAAGAGTCGAAAGGTGGCCCGCTCGGTAGCTTCCTCGAGCTGCGCTCGCCAAAATGCATCTCGGAAGGATAGGCCCTGCTGGATACCCTTATAGAACCGCTGTTGCACCACCAGTGCCTGACGATCATCCAGCGCCTCGACTGGAGCGATCACCGACTGCGCTCCAATGGCCAGCAGCGCCTGGGCAAAACCCCAGCCGACGCCGACGCTCGGCGACTCACTCGCGGCCGCGTAGCACGCCGACAGCACGACCTCGCGAGGCACCGAGCGCAAACCAAATAGCTCCCAGGGCAGTAGCTCCGAGCCACCGGCCAGCAACAAGGCTGCACCTTCTTCCCCGCTGCTGCGCGCATGGCCCGCAAAGTGCAGAAAGTCAGAAGACTCGAGCTGAGAGAGTAAGTTGGACGCGGTCGCACGCGGACCCACCAGCCAGCGGTCTCGAGAAACGCCCAGCAGACGTGCCGCAAGCTCACCCTCCTGTTCAGAGTAGGGCAAGTCGTTGCGGGGATTGGCGATGATCGAACTAACCCCACCCGAAACCTGGGCGGGCGAAGCCTCCGTTCGTGCCAGCGCCGCACCAAACGCGAGCTGACGGGCGCTGAATGGCTCCCCTCGCAGCTTCCACCGCTCGACGGGCCAGCTCCGAGCTGCGCCAGCGAACAGAAGCACGACGCTCTTGGATCGAAGGATGGGGGCCTCGAACGCCACGAGCAACGGGTGTGTCGGCGCCTCGGGCTGAGCCGGGGCCAGCTCGGAAAGCAAGAGCCGAGCGGAGCGCACCTCACGGCCATCCGTGCCGAGCGCGATCCAGCCTGGATCACTACCGGCAGGGGTCGGCAACACCAACAGCCAATACTCCCCCGATCCTGGAGCGGGTAACGCTCGAGTCCTCTGGCTACCCGGAACGACCTCCGCGGCCCGCTGCAACAGGGACTCCAAATTGCGCCGTTCTGCTTCACGTTGCGCGGCGGACACCTCCAGCTCGGCAGCCGAGAGCTTCCAGTCACCTTGGGCGAGCTCATCGAGAGCGCGGCGACGTTGGGCAAACTCGCCGAGTAGCTCTTGCCAGCGCTGGCGGGCTGCCGCGGGCCAGCCCTCGATTCGCGACTGACGTGCCTGGATGCCGAGGGCGGAACGATACGCGGCGAGTCCGACGCGATACGCTTCCGCGTCGTTCTTGCGCAGCACCAACGTCTGAACCAGCTCTCGCGCGGCCCGCTGACGAGACGCAAATTGGCTATGCAAGACCGGCCCGAAAGGCGCCCAGTGCTCAGCGCGATCGAGCACCGCGATGGCGTCGTGCAGGATCTGTTCGCCGGCTCGAAGCCGGCCACGGCCGAGTTCGATCTTGGCCAAGCCGAGTAGACCCCTGAGCTCCGGATCCAGCCGACCCGAGCTCTGGCCAATCAGGCGCTCGGCTTCGAAGTGCGAACGGGCCTGGCGGTATTGTTTTCGCGCCAACGCGAACCGCCCCTCGAGTTCCGAGACCCAGGCGCGCAGCTCCGGGTTTTGCGACTGCGGCAGCGTCCGAAGCTCCGTGCTCGCTTTGCGCGCCGAGACCCAGTCACGCTGTCCGAGTGCCCATAACCCGCGATTGACGACGCCCGTCAGCAAGATCTCGGGGTCGCCACAGCGACGTGCCCAGGCTTCGGAGTCATCGAGCTGCTTCGGCAACATGAGCGCATGCTCCAGTTGGCCCTCCTCGAGCTCCAACAAGGTCAACCAGGCGTGCAACGTGTAGAGCTGGGCTTGGGCGCAATCGGGCTCGTCGACGGCCGGATCGAGCAGCGCGCGCTGCAGCGCTGACGCCGCCACGGTCTGCCCAATGTCCGAAAGCAGCCCGACCTGTTCCTTTTGGGCTCGCCGCGCGTGTGCCTCCTCCCCGAGCCGCGCATACTGGCGGCCCGCTTCACGATAGTACTGCAGTGCCGCAACGCTCTCTCCCGCACTGGCTCGAAGCATGCCCTCATGGTCGCCGAGCAAGGCTCGTCCAAGCGGATAGCTGCTCAACGGCTCGCGAAATCGAGCAAGCCAGGCTCGTGCAGCATCGAGCTCGTGGGTGCGCTGCAACAAGATGAACAATCGGGCAAACACGTCGCGTGCGAGCTCGGAAACCTGGCCTTGTGCGAGCAGTTGCTCGGAGCTTCGGAGCAACAATTCCGAGGCGTCAGCGGCGCGCCCCTGCCTCAGGTACACGCGGGCCTGAATGCCCTCTGCCAAGGCCGACTCGAGCGGCGAGCCTTCTCGCTTCACGGTTTCCGCCAAGGCCAACGCCTGCTCGAACTCGCCGGCATCTTTGGCCGCGTTCGCCCGATCGACGGCAGCGGACGGCTGATGGAACGCGAGAGCCAAGTGCCACACCTTGACGCCTTGCCCCGTACGGCGTTCCCGAAGCGAGAGCTCGCCCTGCTCCGCGTCTACCGTGATGCGCACCTGATAACCGCCAGCCACTGCCCGCTCGCCGGCCATGACTTCGACCTCGCCCTGCATCAGCCGATAGCCGCGAAACGAACTCGGCATCCAGAGCGTGAGCCCCGCGCCTCGCTCGATCTCGCAAATCGGACCCGCGCGCACACGCCGACAACCCGAATAGAGCGGCGCGGTATGGGGCTCGGCCGACACTGACGGCGTGAGCGCGCGGCCACGCGCAGTGGACGACGTATCCCGCGCGCCCGGCGGTGCCTCTCCCCAGCAAGAGAGAGCCAACACGACCAGGAAAACGCGGGTGATCAGTGTTCCCCCTCCCATCCCCAGTTCAAGATGCGGGCTTGCCGACGGCACCGCGAGGGACTTTATCATGAGACCGCTCCGAACCGCTGCGTCTTGGGGGCTGCTAGCGGGATCGAGTGGACCATGCGCACCTGACGATCGAGTGATCAGGCCCCGCACGAGCCGATGCGCGATTCGTCCCTCGAGCGACGGGACTCGGTAGGACTCTTGTCGTAGACTCCCCCGATGCACGCTTTGCGGTGGTTGACGCTCATTGGACTGGGCCTTTCTCTCTGCGCGGCCTGCGCTGGAAAGTCGCAGGATTCCAGCGATATAGGCGATCCGCCCGCGGGTGGCTCGGGGGCGGGTTCCACGCTTCCTCCGAGCGGCGGATCGTCGGCGGGAGGCGCCGCAGGTCAGCCCCCGGGCAGCAGCACGGAGCCGGACCAGCATCGCGCGACAGCGGAGCGATGCGATGACTACCGGGCGAGCGGCAACTCGGCGCCGTACTTTGACTCCACGTCGCCGTCGTGCACGACGGACGGCGACTGTAGCGTGGCGCAGATCGGGTGCGGCGCGAACTGTCGAGCGATCTGCTTCGAAGCGGAGGGCACGAAGCGTTGTGCCTGGACCCAGGGCGAGTGCGCGCGCGACAGCGACTGCATGGCGGGCCCCAACGGGCGCTGTGACAACAATCGTGAGCAGTGGTCGTGCTCGTATGACGAGTGCTTCGAGGATTCGGCTTGCACGAACGGCGGCCCTTGCGCGTGCGGAGGTCGCTACGGCGGCGACGGACCCAACACGTGCATGGCCGGCGACTGCCAGACGGACTCCGACTGCGGCGCCGGCGGCTACTGCAGCCCGACACAGGGCGATTGCGGGAGCTACAGCGGCATCATCGGCTACTATTGCCACACACCCGAAGACCTGTGCGAAAATGACTCCGAGTGCGCGGATCCCACGCAAGGCCCAGGCTACTGCATGTATCGACCAGAGCTCGGGCACTGGGTGTGCGGCTACGGGCAATGCGTGGGCTAGGGGTCGGGCGCGGGCTCGCTCGGTCGTGCTCTTTCGCGTGCCTCGGCATCATGGCCTGCGGTGGTGCTGACGCGGTCCCGCGGGAGCTCAGCGGTCTCGACACGGGTCGCCGCTTCGTGCAAGACGTGGACTTCCGTCGCAGCGCGCTCGAAACGAGCCTGGCAGTGGCGGACAACGGTGACGCACGGCTTCGCCTCGCGCGTTACGCAGAGCCCGGTGCGTGGG
>JAYWEH010000407.1:0-9438 GCA_043780025.1 Deltaproteobacteria bacterium | reverse complement strand
CGACCGCCTCTCGATTCGTGCGGTCGTTCTGGGGGGGTACCGGGGGGAGGTTGCCGGGAGCTATCAGGTTCATACAGAGCAGCCGCCGCGCCACGAATACGCCGCGGTGAATGGGATCCGGATCGAGAGAGGTGGCGTGAGAGGCCAGAAATGCGACACGTGAGAGCAGGCCCCGCCGTCGCGCGGGATCGAGCTCCACCTTGGAGAAATTCGAATCAAATGTACCATCCAGCCCGTACACCCCCGCGAGTTCGGCATTGACGAAGCTCTCGTTCGAGCTGAGCAGAGCTCGAAAGCCCGCGTTGCGTTCAAAGATCAGGTGCTCGAGAAACAGCTCGCTCTCGCGCGCCGCTGCAGCGCCGAAACCTTCCGAGAGCTTGGCGAAGCGGGCGGGCGAGGGCGCGGCGTGCAACACGCGTTCGCGTTCGAACAGTTGCCCGTGAAAAAGCGAAGAGGTGGCTCTCGCGCGCCCATCCTCCAGCAGACGCAGAGCTTCGGCGGCGAACACGTCTTTCGCTTCGAGCTCGCCGCTCAGCGCGCGACCGAGGAGCTGCCGATCCGGCGTGCTATCCCACACTGCGTACGAGAGCCGCGACGCGAGCTCGTACGTGTCCAGCCAGAGTTTGCCGTCAGCGGGCTTGCCCGCCTCGACCCGATAGAGAAAATGGGGGCTCTGGAGTAAGGCTTGCAACACCAGACGCACGCCGGCTGAAAACGCGGGGCGGCCACCGGGATCTCCGCGGCCCGCTTGGAATAGCTCGAGGTATCCCGCGATCTGCTCTTCGGAGAGAGGGCGCCGGTGCATCTGGCCGCCCAGATCTTCGATGAAGCGGCGGGCCCTCAGGGTTGGATCGGTATTGTCGAGCGGTGGCGCGAGCCGCGCCAGGATCGTCGGATCTGCGCTCACCTTTTCAGCGATCTCGAGCGCGGCGCGCTGGTAGTCCCGCCACAACGCGTCGTCTATGTTGAGGGTCGCCGCGTGGCTCGAGAACGCGGAGCCCGCTGGCAGCGGATCGGGCCGCAGCGTCCGTTCGAGCTCCAGGCTCGTGTCGATCTGGAACAGGTCGCGCACGCTGTTGGCCCATTCGACATGGTTCAAGCGCGCGAACTGCGTGGCCACCGCCGGCGCTGCGCGTTTCGCTTCTGCCGGGGGACTCTTCGGCTGGCGCAGGATGCAGCCCAGCCCGAGCACCGCGAGGCTCGAGGCAAATATCGCCGGCAGGCGGCTCAGAGCCCCCCTTTCGGATCGAGGGCGATTGGCCGGGCTCGGCGGCATGAAACACAGCATACCGCCGAACCCGCGCGGCCTCCAGGTCCGGACTGGGGCGGTGGCGCAAAAATGCCTTCGTTTTGGCCCGCCCGCGCCGCTTTTCAGGGTGCCTTAACGGCCTGGGGGGGTGAGCTCCGCCAGGCGTTTCTCGACGCGGGTTTCGGCTGCGGGCTGCTTCTGTCCCGCGGGCAACGCGCGATACTGGCCGAGTTGGTCGCGCAGCACCTCGAGAGCCTCGAGCTCGCGCCCAGCGCCCAACAACAGATCGACCTTCAACGACAACAGGCCGATGCGTCGAGGGCCGTAGGCGAGGCCGAGAGCTCGTTCGAGCGCGGCGAGACCCTCAGGCCACTTGCCGAGCTGCTTGTAGCCCTTCGCCAGGTAGTGGGGCGGATTGTAGTTCTGAGGTAACGCGCGTTCGCGAGCTCCGGCGAGCGCCAGAGCCTCCTCGGCGCGGCCGAG
Source organism: Deltaproteobacteria bacterium (assembly GCA_043780025.1). Lineage (GTDB taxonomy): Bacteria > Myxococcota_A > Polyangia > Polyangiales > Polyangiaceae > SZUA-265. The sequence goes on along the minus strand of JAYWEH010000407.1, from coordinate 7,706 downwards.
GGTGAGCAGCGCATCGGTGCGCGCCCAATCGTACGCGACAGCCACCTCGTCGGGCTTGCCGGACGCGGCGCGTTCCAAGATGCCGAGGCGCAATTCCGTCGCAGCGCGTGCTGCGGCTGTTTTCGTCAGCGCACTGAGCACGCTCGCCCATTTGTCGCAGGCGTCCGCGCGATCGTCGGGGGAGAGCTCGGCCGAGCCTTGCCGACAGAGTCCGTCGAGGCGCCCCTCGGCGAGCCGGCGCGTCGCCAGAGCCGCGTCACTCGATGTTGTGACGCTGGCACACTCGAGCGCGTAGTAGGCGAAGTCCACGGCGCTTGCCGCAGCGCCGGTTTCGCCCATATGGCGGGCAGCCACATCGAGACACTGATCGAAGGCTTTCGCCTTGAACAGCGCCGAAATCCGCGACACCAGCACGTCGGCACGGCGTGGCCAGTTCGAGGGTGCCGCGAGCAGCGCCAGCTCATACTTGGCAGCGGCGTCTGCGAACTCTTTGCGCGTCGCCGCGCGATCGGCGGCGCGCACGAGCGAGCGAGCGTCGTCCGGCAACAGCTTCGCGCTCTCGGCGAGCTCGAAGGTCTGCTGGCTGTCGCTCAGGAAACGAGCGAACTGCGCCGGCGAGGCTGCGCCGAGCCAGCGCCCGTGTACTTCGAGATCGGGCGTGACAACGTAAAAGGTGGGCCAGACACCCACCGGCAACTGGCTCGTGAAGCTCGCGTTGTCCGCGCGCTCGGTGTCGATGGCCAGCCAGGTAAAGCGTTCGGCAAAGCTCGGAAGATTCTCCGCGCTGAGCACGAAGTTCTTCATCGATAGGCAGCTATGACACCAAGGCGCCCAGAGCTCGACGAGCAACAATTGTTTGGCCGCGCGAGCTGCTCGAATCGCCGCGTCCGGTGTATCGTCGTACCACGGCAAGCCGTGACGCACCTGCACGTCGCCGCGTGGCGCTGCTGTCGCGACCGACTGCGACAGAACTGTTTGCGACCCGCGGACAGGGCCGCCTGAGGAACTCGTCGCAGGCCGTTCCGAACAGCTCCACACGAGCAAAAGAGCTGCGGTGGCCCACGGCGCGGGAGCTAGAGCACTCTGCGCGCCATGGACGCCGCTGTGATACGAGCGTGCGACACGCTCGCGCCGCATATTAATGCGCGGCAGAACCCGCGTCGGCTGCGGCAGCTGCCGGCTCCGCGGGGGCAGCCTCTTCCGTCGCCTCGGGTTCGGGAGTCTCGGGCGGGGGGGTCGAGCTGCCGCAACCAAAGGCGATGAACGAAACGACCAGCAGACCTAGTGTATTCAAGCTTCTCATATCGGGGATCCTACTCTTGCAATGCTACCTTGAGAGGTGGGCGCCGGTCCAAGCCGATGCTCGGAGGCGTGCCGACACTCTTTGCCGCCGTATTGAATCACCTGTCAAGCGTTTGAGCGCAGACTTACACTCGGTTGTGATGCCAGTTTCGCCCCGGTGCAGGTCTTTCAAAGTGTTGGCGACAGTTGATTTTCGTGTCGCCGGAATCGGTTTGACGCGTGCCGGCAACAGCTGAGGCAAAAAAGCTGGAGTTCATCGCAACCCCGGAGAAGGGCGCTGTGTCGGCTCTGTTTCAGCGCCCGGCAGAGCCGAGCGCTCTGTTGGTGCTGGGGCACGGGGCGGGCAGCACGCTCGCGCACCCGCTCATGGATCAGTTGAGCCAGGCGCTGCATGCCGCCGGCATAGCCACTCTCCGCTACAACTATCCTTACTCGGAGCGTGGCCGGGGGATGGACACCGAGCCCGTGCGGCTCGCCACTGTCGCCGCCGCCGTGGAGCTCGGGCGCGGGCTCGGGGCGGGGTTGCCGTTGTTCGCGGGCGGGCACTCGATGAGCGGCCGCATGACGTCGATGGCCTGTACACGAGCGCCGCTCGCTGAGCTGCTCGGCATCGTGTTCTTCGCGTTCCCGCTGCATTCGGGGCCGCCGGAGACCGCTCGTGCCCGGCATTTATCCGAGCTCTCTCTACCGATGTTGTTCCTGTCGGGCAGTCGCGACAAGCTTGCCAACGCCGAGCTGCTCACCGGGGTCGTGGCGGAGCTTCCGAGCGCCACCCTCGAGCTCGTCGAGGGTGCGGATCACTCTTTCAAGGTACCGAAACGGCAGGCGGGCGCGCTCGCGGTGCCCGCTCATCTGGCGCAGCGCACGCGCGCCTGGATGGATCGCGTCAGCCAACGTCGCTGAGCGTGGAGCGCCCCGCTTCGAGCTGCCGCGCCACGACCTTGCACGCCAATTTGAGCGCCAGCACATTCACCGTGTGCGGTGCCACCACGCACAAGCATCCGCGTGCTGCGGGGCGCAAGAACAGCGAGTACTCCGAGAACTCGAGCAGCGCGTATTCAGGAGCCGCTCCGTTGAGAGCCGCCTCCCAGAAGCGCGCGACACGCAACCCGGACTCGGCCAGGGTTGCGTCGTCGAACACGGCCGGCAGGTCGCGCAATGTGGTTTCGCCGCGGGCGTTGACGACGAAGCTGCCGTACACGCCGTCGATGTCTCGCAAGGATTGTAGAGCGCGTGAATTGTCCATGATTTTGCCGCTTCTGCTCGCTCAACGCTAGCGCGTGCTCGCCGGCCCTGGCGCACCGGGCCCCAGCGTGTTCGATACTCCCGACAGGCTACCGTCAGCGTAGCGGCGTGCGCAGAGCTCCTCGCGCGCGTCGCGCACGCGGAACGAGCGGGTCTCTCCCGAGCCCATGGCTTGCCCGACGAGCTCCGCGAGCCGAGCCAGGTAAGCGATGCGACCCGCCACCGTTTCGGCGTCGGGGCCTTGTGCGTTCACGATTTCTCCGCGTGCGCTCATCAGCACGGTTGTCGTCACTCCCGCCTCTGCCGCCCGAGGGCTCGGCGGCACTGCCGCGACTCCCGGCGTGGCGGCGGCCGCCAGCGCGATCGCGCCGCCCGCTTGCTCGGGTGTGGCAGACTGCATGAGCGGGTTCGGTCGGCGGCGAATGCCGGTCAAAGTCGTGAGCGGAGGTTCTCCGTTCACACGCTCCAGCAAACCTTCCAGCAACATCGAGACGGTGTGGAGCTGCTCTGGCGCTCGTTGCGACGCAATGAACTCACCGTGATCCCACGACAGGATTTCGATCGCGGCTATGTCGCCCGCCAGCTCCTGAGTTTCGGCGTGAACCAGCCGTCCGAACTCGAAGTGCAGGGAGCCAGAGCAGTCGCCGGAGAGCACGACGAACACGCCGCTCGAACCTCTTCGTTGTTCGAGCAACACGAGATCGTGGAGATGCACGCCCTGCAAGTGAGCGCGGAAGCCCGCTCGGGCAGCGGGTGAGTCATGCGTCAAAGCTTTTGACTGAGCCAAGCGGACACCTCATTGAACTATTTTGTATACGCTAAAGGACGGCCGGAGCACGGCTTCTACAACCCCCGCGGCTGAAAAGCTCATTTTTCTATGTCCTGAGCGCGATTCACTCACACTCACTGAGTGCTTACGTGAGGTTTTGCCTTCCGAGCCAACTTTACACGGTGAGCTCGTTTCCTCGATGTTTCGCTATCGTGCACCGGCTATCACATCTCCTCGTGTCGGTTGAGTGACGGCGTCGTCGGCGCGGCACTTCGCGCACGCACATCGTAACAATTCCGTAACGCGAGTTCGGCAGCTTGCGTTTTTTCAACTTGACGAATTGATTGTCGGAGAGCGACGTTGAGCTCGCAACGCAAGGCAGCCATCGCTTCGGGCTTTCCGAGGCGCGCATCCCGCGAACGATGTTCCGTTGGAATTCCTCTTCGGACCTTGTCCTGTTGCACGTTGAATATAGATGCAGAAACTCACACCACTCGCCAAAGGGTTGATCGGCGTCATATGCGTCGGCTCAGCCTGGGCGGCGGTTCTGACCTACGGCAAGCGGGCCCAGTTGGCCTTCACCGGCGGCGCAGCAGCCGGCACGCAGCTGACTGAAGTCCACGCGCTGTCTCCCAATTCCGCGGCACCCAATTCCGCGGCACCCAATTCCGCGGCACCCAATTCCGCGGCACCCAATTCCGCGGGCCAGGCCCGGCCGTCATCGGCGGACCCTGCCATTGCACCAGCCACGGCGTCTGGCAAGGAGAATGAGCGAGCGTCGCTCGTGCCACCACCGCACCTCTCGATCGATGACCGGCCAGTGCGCGTCGCGCTGTCGCAATGGCCCGGTCACCTGGCGCTCGTCGTGGGCGCTGGCGGGCTAGTGACCCAGCCCGGTTCGGCCGCTGCGGAGGCAGGGCTGAATCTGCAAATCGAGTTCATCGAAGACGCCGCTAGCAAGAACAAGGCTCTGGCCACGGGGGCGGTCGACTTCGTGTGGCAGACGGTCGACGAGATGCCGATCAGTTTGGCGACTTTCACCGAGGCAGAGGTCCCGGTGCGCGCCTTCTTGCAGATTGATTGGTCGCGCGGTGGCGATGCGTGTGTCGCGGCCCCGCAAGTGAAGACGGTGGAAGACATTCGCGGCCGTCGGTCTGCGATGCTGATGTTCAGTCCCGATCACACTGTATTCGAGTTCATGATTGCGAACTCCCGGTTGACCGCTCGAGAGGTTGCAGAGGTCCGCGCCGCGACGCAGTTTTCGCTCGACGACTTCACCTTCGGGCGCAAGCTGTTCGCTCAGGGCAAGGTGGACGTCGCCTGCTTGTGGGAGCCGGACGTGACACTCGCGCTCGCCGAGCGGCCAGGCGCCCACCGGCTTTTTTCGACCGCCGAAGCCACCGAGCTCGTGGCCGATGTATTGCTCGCGCGCCAGGACCTCCTCGACGCACGACCCGACGTGGCGGAGAAGCTCGCGCGCCTCTGGTTTCGGTCTGTTCAGCTCGCGGAAGCGAATCGGCCCAAAGCGGCGCGGCTCATCACGGACACGTGTTCCCGCTTCGAGAAGGAGCTCGGCTACGACAAGACGCTGGCCGCGCTCGGCTGGGCGAAGTGGACGACCCTAGCCGACAACGTTCGGTTCTTCGGGCTCGACCAAAGCACGCCAGCGTTTGATCGCGTCTACAATCAGGCTGACTCGATCTGGATCAACTACCCGCAAGCGGAGATCCGGCATCGCTTCCCCCCTTCGACCTTGCGTGACGCGCGCATGGTACGAAACATCTGGGAAGCCGCCGGCAAGCCGCCAGCGGGGCGAGACGACACGTACAATTCGAGCGTAGCGTTCCGAGGCGAGGCGTTGTTCACGAAACCGGTCTCCATCAACTTCGCCACGGCGAGCGCGTTACTCGGCCCCACCGCGTTTGCGGTGATCAATCGCGAGATCCTGCCGCAGCTCGAGATTGCCCGTGGCATGTACGTTCGGGTGGAAGGCAACACAGACACCACGGGTGACAATGCGATCAACGTCTCTTTGAGTCTGCGCCGAGCGCAGGCAATCGTCGAATATCTGGTCATGCGCGGCGTCCCCAAGGATCGCCTCGTGGCGCGCGGCAACGGCTCGAGCAAGCCCGTCGCGAAAAATGAAACGCCCGAAGGGCGCGCGCAAAATCGCCGCACGGACGTGCTGTTCATACGCTCGGAAGGATGAAGTAGGGATGACGATGACCGCTCCCGCTCCGGTAAGCTATCTGCGTGCCGCGCTGTCGAACCAATACAATTTGATCTTGCTGGCAGGCTCCGCGTCCTTCTCTGCCGCGCTCGCGTCGTGGGCCCCTTTGGTCTCTGGAATCGTGGGCGAGGCAGTCTGGTTGGTGACGGGGCCGCGGCTGCGCTCGTTCCGGCGCCACATCGACAGCGCGCTCGACCGCGAAAGCGATACTCGGGTCATTGACGCCCTCGGGCCCGAATACATGGATGCCGTGCAAGCGGTGCAGGCCGCCGTGCAGCGGATTGTCTCAGCCGTCGTGGCGCGCGGCGATCTGACGGTTGAGCAGCGCTTCCAGCTCGATCGCCGGCTGCGGCCACTCGTGCATGGTTATGCGGATGCCTGCAATACGCACCAGCGCTTGCGCCGGGCTCTCACCGACTCGCAGCCCGTGGTGCTGGTGACCGAGGTGGGGCGGCTGCATCAGGCTCTGTCGGGGGAAGCGGACTTGGGCGTCCGTGCCAGCTTGCGGCGAGCATTGAGCGTCGCCGAGCGCCGCATCCGCCACCTGGAAGGCAACGAGACTGCGTGCACCTCCATCCACTCCGGGCTGCGCAACTTCGAACAACTGGTGGCAGCGCTGGAGGTTCGCGCAAGCGGTCGCGCGGGAGCGCTCGAGCTATCCAGCGAAATTGATGCCGCGCGCGGCTTTGTCGCGCGCCTGGCGGCCACGGATGTGGAGCGAGAAGCCGAACGCGCTGACCGGATCAGCGTGCTTCCCCCGGCGCTCAACTGAGGCGATTTACGCCTCTCGGTGCGTCTGGTTGCGTTTCGTTGTCGTCCCGCGGTCCACTCTGAAACGCGCGAGAGCCTCCGCGCGACATTCTCCGGAAACGCTAGGTCGGTAAAAGGGTCACCCAATGCAGAATATTCCGTGGTTGGATGAGGCGCCCGCGCGCCATGTTTCAAAATTGCGCGGCAGTGCAGCGTTCGTGCGCTGGCTGCTCGTTGTGGGGTTCCTGGGCGCGGGTTCTTGGGGGTGTAAGTCCGATCCACCGAAGCCGGAGGCCACGGCAACGGCCTCAGCCCCTGCCGCGAACGCAACGCCCGGAGCGGCGCCGGCGGCAGCGTCGGGGCCCGCGGTCGTAGCACCTGCCACGCCCACTGGTCCGGCCTTGACGATCGCCTACAGCGATTGGCCGGGTTGGGTCGCGTGGGACATCGGTATCCAGAAGGGCTGGTTCGCTGCCGCGGGCGTGAAGGTCGATTTCAAATGGTTCGAGTATGTCCCGAGCATGGAAGCCTTCAGCGCCGGCAAGGTGGACGCTGTAGCCATGACCAACGGGGATCAACTGGTGACCGGAGCGAGCGGGGCCCCCAGCGTTGCCATTCTCATCAACGACTACAGCAACGGCAACGACATGGTGGTGGCCCGCGCGGGTATTGACACCGTGGCGCAACTGAAAGGCAAGAAGGTCGGGGTCGAGGTCGGCTTCGTGAGCCACCTGCTGCTGTTGAATGCACTGAAAGCGGCGAAGCTGACGGACAAGGACATCAAGGTGGTCAACCTCCCCACGGATCAAACGCCGCAGGCGCTCAAGAGTGGCGCTGTGGACGCAATCGTGGCGTGGCAGCCCAACAGCGGGCAGGCGCTGCGGGAGCTCGCCGGCTCCAAGGCGATTTTCACCAGCAAGGATGTGCCGGGCATCATCTACGACGTGCTCGCGGTCAATCCGAAGAGCCTGGCAGAGCGCCGCGCCGATTGGGAAAAGGTCGTCGGCGTCTGGTTCAAGATCGCGGACTATATCGCTGAACCCAAGAACCGCGCCGATGTGCTCGAGATCATGAGCGCGCGCGTGGGGCTCACCTCGGAGCAATACTCGGGGCTGATCGGCGGCACATTTTTCCTCGGTGCGGCGGGCAATGTGAAGCACTACCAGCCTGGTGCCACGCTCGAATCCATCGTCCACTCGTCGACCATCGTTGACGGGTTCAACGTCTCACACGGCGTCTACAAGGTCGCGCAGAAGGTGGACGGCTACCTGACTAGTGATCTCGTCAAGGCCGTGACTCAGCAGTCTCCGCCGGCAGTGACGAAGTAGCCAAGTCTCAGTCCACGCGCCCGCCGGCGCGTCTCATTCACCGACGTAATGCCGAGGGGGGTGAACCGCGGCAGCCCCGACT
>JAYWEH010000406.1:0-3987 GCA_043780025.1 Deltaproteobacteria bacterium | reverse complement strand
CGAGCTCCGACGCGTACAGCAACACGTCCCGAAACAGGCCCACGATCTCACGGTCGAGCTGGCTCACGAAGCTCGCCAGAGTCGTGAAGTGCGGCTGCGTGTCCGCCGACAGCGCCATGAAGACGATGTTCCGGCGACATGCCTCGGCCAGCGACCGGCTCGAAATGATGCCCTTGTAGTAGCCGTACAGCACCACCTTCAGCAGGATCCGCGGATCGTACGCCGGGCGACCCGTTTGGTCGTTGGCGTACCGCTGGTCGAACACCGTCAGATCCAGGTGCTCCTCGACAATCTCGTTGAGCGCGTGCTCGAACGAGCCCTCCACGATCTGATCCGCGTACGACAGTGCGATCATCTTCGTCTGCTTGAGATCGTACGGCTTGTATCTCGCCATCGCTCCGGCTCCTGTTAAGCTGTGCGACGACGATTTTATCCATCGAGGCGGCCTTTTCACAGACCTTTTCGACTTTTTCTACACCCTCAACGATCTGGCGTTCTGCTGCGTGGCCCCGAGCGCAGCGAGGGCCACGTCAGCAGCAACGACTTGTTCGGCAGCCTATCGGTCAAAGCTGCGCCCGCAACTACCGACGAGAAGCGCGACGACGAGTTCTCTTGCCAGAACCGCCGATTGGTGCCGTTTTGCCTACGATGACATCGATCTCCTGTTCGATCTGCCTACGAATTGCAGGGATGAGACACTCGGTATAGGGCCCGGAACGCTCAGCGGAACGCGAGATCTCCTGTTCGTCCTCGCGCTCAAGATACGCGAGAAATAAACGCACTCGATTGAATCGAGCATCAAACTCGTCAGAGCCGACCTGCGCGAGCCTTGCGAGCTCAGAAGCCAGCTCTTTATCGCGAACGGGCGTATCGACGAATACCAGATCCAAGTATGCGAAGGCCCGGGTTAGGTACTTGAAATAGTACAACCCTGACGCTGATACGCGAAGCGCGTCCGTCTCCTGCACGTTGGCTGCACGAGGCGGCTCGGACTCGAGCAGGCCGCGCGAGAGCAACTCCTGGGCGCGAGAAACGAAGTCCTCCGCGCGTCCGAAGGATTGCCTGGCCTCTGAAAGCAGTTGACCCGTATCGACAAATCCCTCACCACGTGGTGACGGGGCGGCAGAACTCGTCGAAAGGCGAGCGAGAATCCGCAATGCTGTTAAGTGCGAGGCTTCCGGATTGGCCGACTTCACAAACAGATTGATTACGTGCGACAGATTGTTCCGGTAGTATCTCCTTGATCCTAGAATTGCTGATTTGGCAAATTCATGAAAAGGGACTGTATATCCGCCATTTTCTCGGACAATTCGAAGGATCTTGTCCGTGTCCGTGTTGCCTGAGCTAATGAACTCTCGAAACATGCCCAACGCATGGCGCATGTCGCCGTTGGAAACACACGACAGCAGTCGGACGATATTCTGATTGCGCTTCGTCGTGGAGCTAATCAAAGCGTCGAGCACTGCCTTCACTTGAGTTCTCTCGTGTCGCTCGTCGTTTGGCGCTATTGAGCCTCCATTTTGCGGCAAGGGGGCCGCCGCATACTTTCTGGCGGCATATTCGAGGCGGGAGCGAATCACATGATCAAGACTTGGCGAGCCAATGTGAAAGCGTCGATCACCGTACGCGTCGAACACGCCACGACGAAACGCGGCAAAGAACTTCTCTTCCCGCAAGGCGACTATTGTCAGCGCAAGGCAGCTTCGAGCGAGCCTCTGCGAAAGGAGGAAAACGGCGTGCTGGAACGCCTCGCCCAGTTGATCGGTATTGTCGAGGACCAGCACCACCCGCCGCCCGTCTCTGGTCAGGTGGCGAAGTAGTGCCTCGGCGAAAATCTCGGGGTCATTGAACAGCTTTGAAACGAGCTCATTCACCTCCACGTTCCAACGCTCGGAATTCGGGTCGATGCCGTGGAGCTTTGTGATGGCGGCATCTTGAATCTGAGGCGCGAAGATGCGTCGAAGTTCCTCGCCCGTCTGCGGCCACAGCGCGGGGTATTGCGTCTCAACGACCTCACGGATGCGAGCGAACGTGTATCGAGAAAGTTCGACGTCGAGCCGCTCGGACTGAGCGTCACCGAGCGCGAGATAATCGACATGTAACCATACGCACCATTCCTTTATAAACCCCGGAGCAACGACTGTCTCGAAGCGGCGGAGGAAGGTCGTTTTGCCACTGCCTACGCCGCCGGTCAGAATGTAGGCACCCGCATGGTGGTCTTTTATGTCTCGTTCGATGGAATGCTCAAACGCGGTTCTACCTCCCATCCCGGGCTTCAAGTCGATGACGTCCGCGCTGCGGAGTTGCTCGGACGGCTTGTCTGTCAACAGACGATTGATGCTGCCATCCACCTCATCCGACAACGGTGTTCGAACGTAGCAGTGCCTAATGATTTCGTCCTGGACCTCGGCCGCTTGGGGGTCATCCGTGAGCAGCGGGGCCACCACTCGCGCAATCTTCGTCCAGAACCGGTTGCGGACAAGCTCCGCCTCTGGGTTGTGAATGTTCTCAAAGGCTCTGTATTGAGGCTCAGTGATGCTGCTGCGAGTATTGCGGAACTTCTCAAGTAGCGAGCCAGCTCGGACCGCGTCAGCTGATAGAAGGCCAAAGAATTCGGCAAAGCCTTTAAGGATGTCATCGTAGTCGTGGTAGACGACCGCATAGCCGTCGCGCCAGCTTTGCCCATGGACACGCGTCTGGAAGATGACGAACTGTTCACCGTTGGTGAGGATCGCGAAGTCCGTTCCGAGGTCGGGCGCGTACTTTGCCGCCTGCTCCAGATGCGTCTTCATTTCACGCCGACCGAGAAGGTGCGGGCCAGATAGCTTCAGGTATCGATCACGACCGGGAGCCTGCAGGTGGAAGCGCGGAGCAACACGTTTGGCTTCGATATGAAAATGCGGGAACTCCGCGCCGAAAACGTAGTCAGCGTATCCTTCCGACGCTGGCTCTTCGCGCCGGACGTCCTGCTCGCTCCAGCCCAGGACGTCCTTGAAGATTGGGTCGATGAGCTTTGCTCGCGTGTCCGCTTCCGAGAGGTCTCCCGCGTGGCGGGTGAGGAGTGTCGTGCCGCGATCGAGGCGCGCAAATCGCTCGTAGGCAAGATCGGATGCGCTCATGGTCGCTCTTAGTTGCGGCATCGTTTCCGATTGTAGCGGGAATCGAAAGCCTGGGGTGGCTGGAGTTGCTTGCCGAGGCCAACTTGAAGCGCACGCGCTATGCGTCAATTCATCAGGAGCCGGCGTTCTGCGCCTCGTGTGGGTTGATGTCGTCGTGCCGAGCCCGGCGTCTCTCACTTGGCCGTGTTGCCGGAGCAAGTGCAGCAGATGCCTTCAAGGTCTGCCGAACTCCTATTCGGCTGCACGGTCCGCGGCCTTTGCCGCTGACGAAATGCAGCAACTCGCTATTCTCACCCGGCTTACAATCGGCAGTTTGCGAGCTCAGGGAAACGTTGCTCTTCACCTTGCGTCGGCTCACAGGGCTGCACGGCAAATCCGAATACAGCGAAACCAGCAAACGGCAGCCACTCGCTGCTTTGCGCGCGGGACAATCACTGCAAGAGTCGAGCTTCGCAGCACGCCGCCGTCCCGCGTCATCCCACCGCCGATCGATACCGTCCTCCCTAGAGGACACACCCACACCAAAATCCACCAACCCTCTCCCCCTCGCTCTCCTGCCCTCCGTCCGTCGCCGCTCCCCCCGCGCCCTTCCGCCGCCCCCCTTCACGTCCCCTTCACCCTCCTCAAATCCCCCAGCGTCATCGGCCCCCGCAAAAACGACATGGCCCACCGCGGCCTCAACAGCACCGTATTGGGCTTCGCATGCACATTCCTCACCAAGAACCACCGCGGCTCTAGCCGTCTAATGATCCCACTCAGCTCCGCTTCAGTACTCCCCGGCTCATTCTGATTCTGCAGCGCATCCACCACCCGCTCCCGATCCGCATCCGTCTGCAGCCGTCCAATCGCCCAGAACCCCGCGTTCGAA
>JAYWEH010000405.1:0-9478 GCA_043780025.1 Deltaproteobacteria bacterium | reverse complement strand
CCTTGCTCGTGCTGGCGCCGACCGCGTCCCCAGCAGGCGAAGTGGCCTTCGGGATCGCACCTGGCGGCGGCGAGGTGTCGTTCCAGACCGCGTTCTGAGCTGGTTTCGACGCAAAATTTCAGGCTCAAAGGCGAAGCGAATCGCGCGCGATTGTGCGCCACGGCCGCCGCCCGCCCGTGATACGAACCACGGCATGAACGCACGCGCATTGCTGGTCGGCATAGGCGGGCTCTGGTTGGCCATCACGCTGGGAGCCTGTTCTGACGGCGAACGCACCCGAGACGACGAGTCGGTAGAGCTGGGTCCCGAAGATCCCGATCCGGCCAACCCCGACCCCGAGGTGCCCGATCCGGAGGGTGACGAGCCGAGCTCGGGTGAGCCGTTTCCGCCGAGTGATCGCACGCCCCGACCGAGTGCCGCCTGTGGCCCGAGCAGCGCGGCGCCGCTGCGCGGCACGCAGATGTTGAGCACCGGCGGCCAAATGGGCCGCTACTACATCGCGGTACCCGCCGGGTACGATCCCAGCCAGCCGAACACACTCAACTTTGTATTTCACGGTGCAAACAACGACGAGTTCGCCTGCCGCTCCGGCGGCAACTGCGCCGGCATCTACAATGAGCTCGAGCCGGTTTCTATCGTCGTGTACATGAAGTCGTTCGGCACGTCGTGGACGGGCCCAGAGCGCGACCAGAACGTGACTTTCTTCGACGACCTGCTCGGGCATGTCAAAGCCAACTACTGCGTCGACGAACGCCGTGTCTTTGCGGTGGGCACGAGCTCCGGCGCGCACTTCTCCAACATCTTGGCCTGCCGCCGCGGCGGGGACCTGCTCGGCATCGTGCCGGGCGCGGGCGAGCGCCTCGAAACGACTAATTGCAGCGGGCTCGTCGCAGCTCTGGTCATCCACGGCGTCGACGACACGTCCGTCCCGTTCGCCTTTGGCGAAGCGGCGCGCGATTTCTACCGCACCCAGAACGGCTGCAGCGACGTCACCGTCCCCGAGCTAGCCACGATCCACGCCGAAGTGCGCGCGGCCCGGGCCGCCAATATGACGACCTACCGCTGCGCGGACTACCAGGGCTGTATGGATGGGCTGCCCGTGCGCTGGTGCGAGCACAGCGACCCCGGCTACGACAGCTCGACCCACGGCTGGCCTGGAGTTGGTGGCGAGCTGACCTGGGATTTCATCCAGGATCTGTAACGCGTGTCCCGTGTCGGCAGCACGGCTACCGGGTGGGCTGCCCGCCGACGTTTCCCTTGCAGCCGCTTTTCCAGGAACGGATTCGCCTATGGGACGGCCTCCGGAAGCCGTCCACGTTGATGTGAGCGTGATCCATCCCACCAGCAATCGTTCGTCGAAGCGCCGGGGCCTGAAGCTCGCTGGCGCACTGACCAGCGGTGCACTGACGCTGGTCGGCGGGGCCTCTCTGGCCCATGCAGAGCCTGCGCAATCTGCGGCCGAACAGCCCATGTTGGCGCCCGCGTTGAGTGATCCACCCCCTCTGACATTGAGCTCGCCCGAAGCGCCAATGGAGAGCTCGCTGAGCGGCTCCGAAGACGGCCGGTCGAAGCCGCATCGCCAGTTTGGCGCCATGTTCGACTTGGGAGTGCCGGACGGCGCGATGCTGTCGTTCGTGTACCGCCCGGTCGAGGTTGCGCGCTTCTACGGCGGCGGAGGCTACAATGGCGTGAGCCCCGGGCTTCGGCTCGGCGGCACTTTCATCCCATTCGGTTGGGGGCCCGCCGTCAGCGCCGACTACGGGCACTATTTCGAAGGCGACGCCAACGGGCTCGTGAGCGCGCTCGGCAATACAAACGAAGCCGACAGCGTGCTGCTGCAGCGCTTCGGCTACGACTTCGTCAACCTGCGCCTCGGGCTCGAGCTCGGCGGCGACCGGTTCACGTTTTTCGCCCGCGGCGGCGTCAGCTGGATCCGCACCACCTTGCACGACTTCGAGGCGCTGCTCGACCCCGGCGAACGCGAAGAGCAAGCCAACACGAGCATCGCCGTCCCTCAGGATCCCGTGCTGAACATCGTCGCACCGGGGCTGCAACTCGGATTCATCGTACAGCTATGATTGCCATGCACCGCTCAATGTCCTCAATCTCACGCGCCCTCCCCCTAGCCTTCATCGGTTGCTGGCTCGGCGTGGGCTGCTCCGCGAGCGCGGACATTCCCGAAGTGGTCGTGACCCAGTCCGACGTCCGCTTCGAGGCAACGCCCCAGATCCCGGGCCTCCCCGACCAGGAAGCGGAGATCGAGAACAGCTTCGACCATCCCAAGGGCTTCGGGCTGCCCGAATACTTTGACACCGAGCTGTATGCGCTCTCCGCCGTGATCACCGGCCGCGGTGACATGACCGATCTCTCGTTCGTCGAGGGCGTCACGCTGACGCTGGCCTCGCGCGCCGCGGATGCTCCTCCCAGCAGCGTCGTCGCGACGTACGAGCGCACCGGGAGCGCGCGGCCGGGGCGCTCGATTCGGCTGAAGACGGCGAGTGACTCCGACGTGCTCGAATATTGGGGCACCAAGAGCGCCTACTACGACATCAAACTCTGGGGCACGTTGCCGGAGGACGCCTGGGCCGTCGACGTCCAGGTGGTGTTCTCGGGCAGCGTCTCGGTGGCGTCGGACTGAGTCGCTGAGCGCATTTCACAACGGGGTCGAGCCCGTCTCCGCGTTCAGTGGCGCCATTCGAAGCCGGCACCCAGGAGCGGACCGGCATACGTGACGTCGTCGAAGCTCGTCCCACCGAAGAAGCCGTCCTGGCTCGACGCGAATTCGTCCGGACTGATGTTGCGAAACAGCGCTGCGTAACCCGTCGTGCCGCGCAAGAACAAACTCCCGCGGGTGCCGTTGCCGTACAGCAACATCCGGCCACCCATCTCGAAGAACCCGTAGCCCACGGTGCCGCCACCCCCGCCGATCAATAGCCAGCCGCGCTCGGAGACGGGGATCTGAGCCTGGCCGGTAAAAGCGGAGTACTCGAATTCACTGTGAAACAGTGAAATGTCGTTGCGGAAGGCGAAATTCAAGCCGTCGGACGAACCGAAGCGCAACGATTGCGCGACCGTCAAGCCAGAACCCGGTTCAAAATCGCCGTCATTGACGGTCTGCGCTCCAAACCCGAGCCCGATCTCGAACAGGCGAGTGTCGTAGCTCACGAGCCCGACCACCAGCGCCGCAAAAGAGCTGCCGCCGTCGACCCCCGCGAAACCGAGCGGCGCCATCAGCAACTGATAGCGCACGCGGTCCTTGGCTCGATAACCGATCGCGATTTCGTTGAGCGCTCCCGCGCCGAGCTCATCGAGCACGAAGAACGGCCGGAACATCGCGGACAGACTCCAAACTCCGGATACTCGGGGCGGCGCGGACCGATTGCTGGTCAGGCGGGCATCCGTGAGCACCGCCTCCGCGCCCACGGGGACGTCCTCGCCCACTCCGAGCTGGACCAAGCTGCGCTCGTCCATCGATGAACTGACGAGCCCCACCGCGACGACTTCGCGACGTCCGACTTCGCCGAGCGGGCTCCGCTCCTCGATCGAGACACTGAGTTCGATGTGGTCGCCCGGTGTGATCCCATGTGCTCGCCCGAGATCGATGACGAGCTCCCCGAGCGAAGACGAAAGCACTCGCCCCGACGGAACGACCTCGACCGGCGGCGACGGCGACCGGACCGCGGTGTCGAGGCCGACGAGTTCTTCGGCGCCCCCGACCGGCGCGGTCGGCATGGGCGCGGGTTGCTCCGGCTCACGAGCGGCGTGCGGAGCTCCCGCCGGACTGGATTCCAATAGCCGCGCGCTGGGTGTCACCAGCTCGACCCAGACGCGGCCGCGGCGCAGATAGAGATCTACCGCGCGCCCCTCGAGCGAATACCGATCGATCAGGCGGTCCTGACTCGGCTCCCTCCCGAGCTCGACCAGCCACACTCCCTCCGAACCACACGCGACGTAGGTCTGTGCCCCTTGCTCGAGCTTGGCTTCAGGAACGCAGGAGGGCTCACCGGGCGGCGTGAGTTTTGCGAGGCGCGCGGGAAACCCCAATATCTGAACAAACGGTGTCGGAGTCGCCGCAGGCGGGGCTACTGCCGGAGTAACGGCGGGCGGGGCCGCGGCCGGTGCATTGGGCGCCGGTACAGCAGCAGGGGCGACCGGCGCAACGGGAGCGGCCTGAGGCTGGCCATGAGCAATCGACGCGCTACACAGGACACTGGCGAACAACGTCGGGACAACCCCGCGCCCCAGCTGACGACGACAAAGCCAACTCAGGTGGCGCCACCCAACCCCGATGAACCCCTTCGAAAGCGGGAGCATTTCCAGCACCGTTAACACGGGCAGGCCTCAGCACACAATTGGTGGCACACTGAGTCTCTGGGTGATAGGCCCGACTCTTGGAGGATTGTATGCGCTCATGTGTCGCCACTGCTCGAAGGCATTCTCAGCAACCGTCGACTCGCAGGCGCATGCGCCCGAGCCAGCGAATTGAATCACCCGCGATAGCCCAATACTGGGTGGTGGGCGCGGCCGTCGTTTGCGGTCTAGGCTGCAACAGCCTCGACGATGGCGGTGCGCCGCCGGGCGGGTTTCGCCGGGTTGTTCCGACCGATACGCGCCACGCCCTGCTCGCACCCACTTCGCCGCCGCCGCTCAGCGGCGGCACGTTACAGGTCACGCGTGACGGCCAGCTCGCAATTGTCGCCGACGAGGTGCGCGATCGAGTGAGCATCGTCGACCTCGCCAGCAATAGCTGGCGCGGCGAGATCGCGTTCGAGCCCGGTGCGGAACCGGGCCGCCTCAGCGAAGGTTCCGGCGGGCAAGTCTACGTCGTGCTCAGAGGTCGCGGCAGCGTGGCCACCATCGATCCGATCAACGGCCAGCTGGTCCGGGAAACGCCCGTCTGCGCAGAACCGCGCGGCGTCGCGTACGACGAGGGCCGCGATCAAGTGTACGTGGCCTGTGTGAGTGGGCGCTTCCTTGCGCTCAACCCGGCGGGCGAGCTCATCGGGACCGCCCAGCTGCCACAAGATCTGCGTGACGTCGTGGTCGAAAACGGCAACGTCTGGGTCTCGCGTTTCCGCAGCGCGGAGGTGCTCCGCCTGGACGAACAGTTCGCCGTCGTGCAGCAGCTCGCGCCTCCGGCACGGACGCGCACGCGGTTCATCGCCACCAATCCCGGGACCACGACCGAACGATTCGAACCCGGTGTCGCCTGGCGCATGCAAGCGCGTCCCGAGGGCGGCGTGGTCGTGGTGCATCAGAGCGCCACCACCGCCGAGATCGATCTGACGACGACCCAGAATCCGAGCGGAGCCTACGGCAGCGGCGGTGTTGGTAGCTGCGCGGGCATCCAGCGCAGCGCGGTGACGAGCTTCACGGCGGCAGGTGAAGTTCGGTCAGGGCCAGACGTGCCGGTGAACCTACCGGTCGACGTCGCCGTGAATAGCGCCGGCGAAATCGCGGTGGCCGCAGCAGGCCAACCTGACCTGTTCGCGCCAAAGTCGTCGATGGTGGCCGGCGAGGACGGCAGCTTCATCTCCGGAGGGAGCGGCTTTTTTGGCGGCTTGAACAACATGGTGAAGGTCGTCGAAAGCGGCGTGACCCAAGAGTGTAGCTTCAGCGAGCCGTTCATCACGAATGTTGGTGAAGAGCAGCCCGAGCAATATCTCGTGGCCGTGGCCGCTCATCCGAAGGGCAACGGTACGTTTCTCGCGCAGACGCGCGAGCCGGCACAACTCCTGATCGCCAACGGCACGCAGGAACCCACCGTGATCCCGCTCGGCGGGGACTCTGTCGCGGACACGGGTTTCGATCTGTTCCATCGCACCGCTGAGTCAGGGCTAGCCTGCGCATCTTGCCACCCCGACGGCGGGGACGACGCGCACGTCTGGAATTTTTCCGGCCAAGGTCTGCGACGCACCCAGCCAGTGGACATCGGCCTCGCGGATACGGCGCCCTTCCACTGGGACGGCAGCCTGCCGAGGATCGGGGAATTGATGGGTGAAGTGTTCGTGAACCGCATGGGCGGCGTGCACCAGAGCGACCAGCGCTTGTCGGCGCTCAGTGATTGGTTGTTCGAACTACAACCGCCAGTTGCCGAAGTGCCGAGTGACGAGGCTGCAGTGCTCAGGGGTCGCCGGTTGTTCGAGTCGCTCGAGGTGGGTTGTGCTTCGTGCCACCGCGGCGCGGCTCTAACGGACAATAACAGCTATGACGTGGGCACGGGCGAAGCGGGCGAACGGTTCCAGGTGCCGTCCCTGATCGGCATCGGCACGCGGTCGAAACTGATTCACGACGGCTGCGCAAGCTCGCTGCGCGATCGCTTCGAGCTCGACTGCGCGGGTGGGGACAGCCACGGCAAGGTCTCCCAGCTGGAATCGACCGAAATCGACGACCTGGTTTTTTATCTGCAGACGCTGTGAGCTAGGAAGGGTGAGCTAGGAAGGGTGAGCTAGGAAGGGCAATCCCCTCGCATTTTCGGCCGCCTCGAGGGTTAGCTCCGGGTATCAAAGCGCCGTACGCCGGTGTAAACGCCGGACTATGGCCGTCTGCACAATTTATCGGAGCATTTATAGGAGCGGAGCCGAGCGCTCCCGCCCCTATCGGCGCGCATGAATCACGTCACCTGGTTGGTCGCCATGGCCATCGGGCTCGTCGTCGTGGCCGCGTTGCTCCGACTGACGCCCGACGTGAACCAGTCCCGGGTGCGCCTGCGCCGCACCGCCATGTTGTTCATCCCGTACACCGTCCTGGCGCTGCTGGCGCTGTTCGGCTGGCGGCTCGGGGGCGGACTGTGGCTGACGGTGATCACGATCGCCGCCGATTTTCTGGCCGTGCTCTTGGCCATCAACCTCGCGGCCGCTGCCGTTTTCGATTTCGCGCTGCGAGCCGCGCGGCTCAAAGCCCCCGACATCCTGCATGACCTGATGGTCGGGGCCACCTACGTGGTGGCACTCGTCTGGTTGATGCACCGCGCGGGTGTGAACCTCGCGAGTATCGTCGCGACCAGCGCGGTGGCCACCGCCGTGATCGGTCTGTCTCTGCAGTCCACGCTGGGCAGCATCATCGGCGGCCTGGCGCTGCAGGTCGATGACTCATTGAACGAAGGCGACTGGATCGAGCTCGAAAACAAGACTCAGGGCCAGGTGAAGAAGATTCGCTGGCGCCACACCGTGCTCGAGACTCGCGACTGGGATACGCTGCTCGTGCCCAACAACCAGTTGCTCAACCAGACGCTGAAAATACTGGGTAAACGCGAAGGCGAGCCAGTCAAGCACCGCATGTGGGTGTACTTCAATGTGGACTACCGCACAGCGCCCCGTGAGGTGATTCGCGTGATCGATCAGGCGCTGAGCGATCCACTCACCGGCGTCGCCAAAGATCCAGCCCCCTCGACGATTTGCCTCGAGCTCGCGCAAGAACACAACCAGAGCAGCGCCCGCTACGCGACCCGTTATTGGCTGACCGATCTGGCGCGAGATGATCCGACCAGCTCTGCAGTGCGCGAACGCATCGTCACCGCACTGCGGCGCGCGCAGATCCCGCTCGCCATTCCGGCAGCAGCGCTATTCGTGGCCAATGAGGACAACGCCCGCGTCGAACGCAAACAGAGCCAGGTCAAGGCGCGCGTGCGCGAAGGCTTGAGCCGCATCGAGCTATTCCACAACCTCGCGGAAGAAGAGCTCGATCAATTGGCCAAGTCGGTCAAGGTAGCGCCGTTTGCCGCCGGCGAAATGGTGACACGGCAAGACGCCAAGGCGAACTGGCTGTACGTGCTCACGCAAGGCCAGGTCGAAATTCGCGTCAACTTGCCCGACGGCATGACGAAGCGCGTGCACATGTTGTCGGCGCCCGATTTTTTCGGGGAAATGGCGCTGGTCACCGGCGGGCGGCGCGAGGCCTCCGTGTTGGCACTGACGGACATCGAATGCCTGCGCGTCGATCGCGCGGCCTTCGGAGCCCTGCTCGAGCGCAGGCCCGAGATCGCACAGGAAGTGGCGGAGGTGCTGGCGGAGCGGCGCGTGGCCCTAGACGCGGCACGCGACATGGACCCGGAGAGCCGCAACCTGCGCGTCGAAGGCGAGCGACACCGCATCTTGAGCGCGGTGCAAGACTTCTTCGGACTAAAAGGCTGACGCTAGTACGCCGGTTCCAATGAAGCGCTCACAGCGCTTCCAGTTCGGCGATATCGCGCCCCACAGCGTGGTCGAGCTGGACGCGAGCCACGCGCAATCCGATGTGCGCATTGATCACGCTGAAGCGGGCGCGAATGCGGGCCGTCTCGGCCTGGATCAGCTCGAGCGCGGTGCCGAGCCCCTGCGCCTGCAAGCGTTCCCGCGCTTCGAAGGCCGCGCGCGCGGCGCGTTCGCCCTGCTCCGCGGTGGTGACACCAGCGCGGGCCTGGTTTAGCGCACTGAGCGCGGCCAGCACCTCGAGGCGCACCGACTCTTCAAAGCTCGCTCGCCTCTGGATCAGCTCTCCGAGCTGCGTCTGCACCACGGTCGCGCGCGCGCCGGACGTGCCGAGGTCGTTCAACGACCAGACGGCTTGCACTCCAACATCCCAGGTGCCGTTCCATTCCTGCTCCTGCGGGAAGATGCGCTGATTCGGGTTGGCATAGGTCACGTTTCCCACCGCTTCCACGCGTGGATACGCTCGCGAGCTCTCGATGCCCTCGGCGTCTTCCAGCGCCGCTTTGCCGCGCTCAATCGCGGCGATCTCGAGCCGCTTCTGGAGCGCCTCGCGGTAAAGCGCGTCGAGCGGCTGAGCTTCCTCGGCCGCGGTAAACGGGGCGAGCACGTCTTCCCCGACGCTGAGCGCCTCGCCCGGCGCGGCGTGGATCGAAAGGCGCAGGCGCTCCTCTGCGAGCGCGGCATCCGTCTGCGCCTGGGTCAACGCGAGCGCGGCCTCGGCTTCGAAAGCGACCGCCTGGAGCACGTCCGCTTCGGCAACCCTACCCACCCCTTGCAACGCGCGAACGCGGGTGAGCTGCGCCTGGGCCTGCGCGTGCGCCTGAATGGACAACATGTTCGCCAGGCGCGCGCGCACCCAATCGTAATAGGCGAGCTTGGCATTGGCGCCCGCGGAGACGCGTGCCGCACGCTCTTCGAGCGAAGCGGCCTCCTCATTGGCGCCGGCGCTGCGCAAGGCGCGGGCCAGGCGAAAGAGATAATCGGAGAGCGGCACGCTCAGTCGTGCGTTCAGCAGGTGATTGTAGCGAGGGATGGGGGGAAACGAGAACCCCGGAGTCATCGGCCCCGCGGGAATGCTCAGCGAATCGACCTTGGACAGGAGCGTCGTGCTGGCGCTCAAGGTCAGCCGCGGCGCCGCGTCCCAGATGACCTGGCTGCGCTGCGCGCGCGCGGCGTTGACCTGTTGTTGCTCGATCGCCGCCTGGACGCTGGTCGACGCCGCGCGGCGCGCGGCATCGACGGCTAGCAAACCGCCGCTCACGGCCATCACTTCGGACGTCGGTTGCGCG